>CAZVYM010000012.1:0-55173 GCA_964630935.1 uncultured Gemmatimonadaceae bacterium
CTCGACCGGGCGGTGGATCGGATCCGAAGGAACCCGGGGGTGGCCATGGACTTCGAGACGGCGCTGGAGCAGCTCCCCGAAGGAGCGAGAAACGTCTTCGTGCTCTACGACGTGGAAGGGTACGGGCACGAGGAGATCTCGGACATGATGGGCATCTCGATCGGGACCTCAAAGTCCCAGCTGCATCGGGCACGCATGCTACTCCGGAGGTACCTGGACTGAATCATGAGCCAGACACACGAGCAGTGGACGAACCTCCTGTCGGAGTACCTGGACGGGACGCTCGCCGAAAAGGAGACGGCCGAGCTCGAGGCGCACCTCGACGCGTGCGCGGGCTGCCGGGCCGTGCTCGGTGGGCTCCGTGACATCGTGCAGCGGGCGCACGGGCTCGGGCCGATGATGCCTCGCAGAGACCTCTGGCCGGACATCTCCGGGGCGATCGGCGCCCACCCGGGCTTCGACGACGCCGGCCCGGAACCGGCCGGTCCCGCCTTGCGGCGGCGCCCCGGACGCACGGGGCCGAGAGCCGGCCCACGGCGGGCGGGCTTCTGGCTGACACTCCCGCAGCTGGCGGCCGCCGCGGTCGTTCTGATGCTCGGCTCCGCCTCGATGACGTGGTGGTTCGGCGTCCGTCCCGTGAGGGCGGGCGAGAGCCCGGTGCGAACGGGCTCCCCCGTCGTGCAGGTCTCCGACACATCCGGCGGCACGGTGGCCGTGCCCGCTCGGATCGCCGTTCAGCTCCACCAGCTCGAGGACACGCTCGCTTCCGTGCGAACGAGCCTCGATCCGATGACCCAGCGGATCATCCAGCGGAACCTGGCGGTCATCGACCGTGCCATCTCCGAGTCCCGGAACGCCCTCGCCTCCGACCCCGGGGACGCCTTCCTCCGGGAGCATCTGGACCGGACGTACGAGCGCAAGGTGACCTATCTACGGGAGGCGACCCGGATCGTGCGGGGCTCGAGCGCGCCATGAACGGACTGCTCGTGGGTGGCCTGATGCTCGCGGCGATGATGCAGCCGCCGGACACGACCGTTGCGCTCGATCGGGGTGATCGTGTGGACCTGCAAAACTTCTCCGGCCGGATCTCCGTAGAGGTGTGGGGCCGCCCGGAGCTCCTGGTGCGCGGCGAGGATGACGACGACGAGGACGTGGATGTGCGGCGTACCGGGAGCCGGGTGGCCCTCTCGCCCAGGGGGGGGAGGGGGCACCGGTATGCGCACCTGACCGTGCGGATTCCGGCCTGGGCGGCCTTGAGCATCCAGGGTGGCTCGGTGGACGTGGACGTGCGGGGAAGCTCGTCGAACGTCGACGTGCGGACGATGAGTGGGGATGTCCGGGTGGAGGGCACGTCGGGCGACCTGAACCTCTACTCGGCGGACGGGGAGGTGACCGTTCAGGACGCACGCGGGTCCGTCTCCGCGCGGTCGGAGGGGGACGACGTCGTGCTCCGGAGCGTGAGGGGCGGGGAGGTGAGGGCCGAAAGCGGGAGCGGCGACGTGCGACTGGTGGATGTCGACGCCTCCTCGATCCATGCCGGGACGCTCGACGGGGAGGTGGAGTTCGAGGGTCCGCTGCATCCAGGCGGAACCTATGCGTTCTCCGTCCACGACGGAGACGCGGTGCTCACCCTGCCCGCCGACGCGGACGCGCGCGTGACCGTGTCGACCTTCGATGGAGAGTTCACCTCGCAGTTCCCGGTGACGGTGCAAGGGGTGCATGGGACGGGTCGCTTCCAGTTCACGCTCGGGCGGGGAGAGGCCGACGTGCGCATCGAAGTGTTCGACGGAGACATCCGACTGCGGAAACGGCGCTGAGGGCAGCGTCGATCCGAGAACGCCGGAGATTCGAGGGAGGGGTGACATGAGAGTGCTGGGGAGCGGGCTGATGCTGGTGAGCCTTCTCTGGGCCGCGGCTCCGGGAAGGGTGGCCGCTCAGGAAGGGGCCGACGGGTTCCGGTGGGCCGGCCGGCTCGCGGCCGGCAAGACCCTCGAGATCAAAGGGGTGAACGGGCCGATCATCGTCGAGCCCGCTTCGGGATCCGAGATCGAGGTGTCGACCGAGGCGCGCGGACACAGGAGCGATCCGTCCACCGTGCACATCGTCAAGGTCGAGAGTGATGCCGGCCTGACGTTCTGCGCGATCTACCCCACGCCTGCGGGGCGGCGCGAGAACGAGTGCGCCCCGGGCTCCGGCGGGCGCATGAACACCTCCCGGAACGACGTACGGGTCACGTTCCACGTGCGTCTTCCGGCGGGTCTTCGTTTCAGGGGCAGGACCGTGAACGGGCGCATCGAGGCCACCAGGCTCGCGAACGATGTGGACGTGGGCACGGTGAACGGGAACGTCGACCTGTCCACGTCGGGATTCGCCGACGCGTCGACGGTCAACGGGAGCATCGACGCCACGGTGGGGCGAGCCGATGCCGAGCACGGACTGAGCTTCAAGACGGTGAACGGGAGCATCACGCTCGACGTCCCGGACGACCTGAACGCCGACGTCAGTGCCCACTGGGTCAACGGAGGTCTCGATACGGCGCTTCCTTTGACCCTGAAGGGTCGTCTGACGCGCCAAGCCGCGCAGGGCGTGCTGGGCGACGGGGGCCCGCGCCTGACGCTCTCGACGGTGAACGGGTCCATTCGTCTGCGCTGACACGAACGCAGGAGACACACATGAAGACATCGACGATGCTCGTGTCGGCCGGACTGGCCGCGCTGCTTGCGGTCCAGGGCGCACGGGCTCAGGAGACGTTCCGGCTGGCGGGCTCGGAGGTGAGTGTCTACAACCTCGCCGGGAAGGTGGACATCGTCAGGGGCACCGGCTCGGACGTCGTGGTGCGCGTGAGCAGGGGAGGCTCCGACGCGAGCAGGCTCGACGTACGCACGGGGGAGATCGGAGGTCGACAGACCCTGCGGGTGATCTATCCCGACGACCAGGTCGTCTATCCGGGGATGGGTCGGGGATCGAGCACGTCGCTCCGCGTGCGCGACGACGGCACCTTCTCGGACCATGGCGGAGGCGGAGGCCACCGCGTCCGGATCCACGGATCCGGAGGTGGCCTCGATGCCTGGGCCGACCTGACGATCGAGGTGCCGGACGGGCGCGACCTCGCCGTCTACCTGGCGGCCGGCGAGCCCACGCTGAAGGGCGTGAAAGGTACTCTTCGCGTCCAGACCGGGTCGGGCTCGGTCGATGCCAACGACGTCGGCGGGAGCCTCACGATCGACACCGGCTCGGGCTCGGTCCACGTTACCGGCATGGACGGGAACCTCTCGGTGGACACCGGATCCGGCAGCGTCCAGCTCGACGATGTCTCGGGCAAGCGCGTGTCCATCGACACGGGCTCGGGTGGGGTGCGGGGAACCGGCGTGCGTGCCGACCAGCTGCGGGTGGACACGGGCTCGGGCGGGATTCACCTGGGTCGGGTCAGCGCTCCGGACGTCTACCTCGACACCGGGAGCGGGTCGGTCGAGGCCGAGCTGCTCGTGGACGTATCGAGTCTGGACGTGGACACGGGCTCCGGATCGGTGACGATCCACGCGCCCGCGAACCTGGGTGCCGACGTGGACATCGAGACGGGTAGCGGGAGCATCGACGTGGACTTTCCCGTCAAGGTCCGCAAAGTACGCCGGGACCTGCTCACGGGCACGATCGGAGACGGAAACGGCAGGATCCGCATCGACACGGGCTCGGGTGGCGTGCGCTTGATTCGCGATTGAGGCTGGATGTGGCTGCCTCGGGGCCCGCGTTCGGCGGGCCCCGAGCGCGGCTCAGCGGCGAACGATCGGGATGCGGAAGGTCCGATTCTCCCACGCGTAGACCAAGGCACCGCTCCGCGCAGAATCGCGCTCGAACGTGAAGGTCAGGGTCTCGACGAACTTGTCCAGGTGCAGGGGCGTGACCTCGAATCGACCGATGTCGCCGGCTTTGACCTTGTCATCGATCGGAATGCCCCAGCTCTTTCGATTCACGTCTCCGTTCACCACGATGGTCCATCGCTCTTCCGTGGGAATGGCATACAGCCGGTAGGCACCCGCATCCACGTCGACCCCGCCGATGCTCGCAGGGAAGGGAAGATGGAGCGTCGTGGGCTCGTTGGCTCCCATGCGCCAAGGAGCGCCGAAGGGATCCTGGCCTCCCACCATCGTCCTTCCTCTCGCGGACGGGCGGCCGTAACAGAGCTTCCCGACCGCGTCGCCCAGGGGAATGCTCACCGAGTCCAGCGGGCTCGGGCGATTCGACAGCGCCTCGGGTGTCGCGTTCCCGCCGATCCAACAGGACGGCGCCTGGGCACCGGCTCCCGAGGGTAGAAGCGCCAAGAGTCCCAGCCATATCAGTGTCGCTCGCATCGTGCCTCCGCGTCGGTCCCCGCTCCGCGACCCGCCGAATGGGTCCGTGGTCCGGATCGTGGTCTGGATATACGAGGATGACAACGGCCGCGCCAGCGAAATCACCGGAGGAACGTCGCCGAGAGGCCGGGCCTTCCCCGAGACGGCTTGTGGTGAGAGAATGGCGGGTCCACCTACGACTTCCGAAGCCGGAGCGAGCCCGTGGCAGCCTCCCACGACTACCACTTCCATCACGAGGTCGAGGTGCGCTTCCGTGACATCGACGTGGGCGGCCATGCCCATCACTCGGAGGCATTGATGTACTTCGAGGAGGCGAGGGCCGCATACTGGCGGAAGATCGCAGGACGGCCCACCATCGACGACATCGACTACGTGGTGGCAGAAGCCGAGATCCGGTGGCACCGACGAGTCCTCTGGCCCCAGACCGTCTCGGTCGCCGTGCGCGTGAGCCGGCTCGGGCGGAAGCACTTCGACATGGAGTACGAGGTGCTCGGAGGGGGCGGGGAGCTCCTGATCAGCGGCCGAACCGTTCAGGTCATGTATGATTATGAGAAGGAACGACCCAAGAGCCTCTCCGAGGAGCTCCGGCTTGCGATCGAGGCCCACGAGGGGCCGTTCGACCGCCGAGGTCGTCCCTCGGCTTGACGGCCTCGGATTCCGGGTGCCCACCCGGGGGGTGGACGGCGGAGCGAAATTCGTGTAAAGTCTCGGCTCTGCCTACGTAAGAAAACCAAGTGGCGGAGGGCGCGATACGCGCGGGATCCGTGGAGATCGCCGCTTCCACCACCTTGCATTCGACCTCGTTCCCGACTCGTGCGTCGGAGGCCCCCGGACCTCCGAGGCTCGGGCGGTTTATTCATATGTAGATCTACAGGCATTCGGCCGATCGCCGAAAAACCGCCGCTTTGCACGGGGCATCGCGGTGCAAGACGACGGGGACACCCCCAGGGAGAGCAAGGTCATGGTCGGACGGTTGAAGCTCACGATCCTCACCCTCGCGACGGCGGGCCTGGTTCTGGGCCCGGCCGCCGCTCTGAGGGCCCAGGAGGCCAACAACGGAGTCGGCGGTCGGTTCCGCGTGCTCGTTCCTCCGTTCGAGCCCACGCAGAACGCCAAGGACAACTTCGGCAAGGATGCGGCCAAGAAGCTCCGCGACCTCATCAACGGCTTGGCGACCCACCAGCCGGTGGAGGAGAAGGAGATCAAGAACGCGGCCAAGCGCTTCAAGCTGAAGATGGAAGACCTCGACTGCATCCGGACGAGGCAGTTGGCCTCCCAGATCAACGCGCAGGTCGCGCTGTGCGCGGACTATCACGACCAGGGCGACAACCAGGAGGTCGTGAACGCGACGTTTTACGATGTCGGTAGCGGGGAGTCCTTCAAGGTCGGGCAGAAGGCGTTCAACAAGGACAAGCCGGACTCGGCAGCTGCCTACATCTTCAACCAGTTCGACACGTACGTACAGCAGATCCGGGCGGCCCAGTTCTGCAACGAGTACGCGCAGAGCCAGGACTTCTCCAACGCGATGACGCAGTGCGACAAGGCGCTGCAGCTCAATCCGGACGCGATCGGTGCCCGGTACACGCGCGCGAACATCTACTTCCAGCAGGAGAAGTACGACGAGGCGATGAAGGACTTGAAGCGCATCCTCGATCAGAATCCTAACCACGAGGACGCGCTCCAGCTCGCCGGCTACATCTCCGCAAAGCAGGGCAACGACGAGCAGGCGCGCGAGTACTACCAGCACTACCTCGACCTGAATCCGACGAATGCCCAGGTCCGCATGAAGATCGCCTACGACCTGGCGAAGGCGGGCGATCCGGTCGGGGCCATGCACCTGATCCAGGCCGGCTTGGACGTGGATCCGAACAACACGGATCTCCTCGAGCAGTACTCGGGCTTCGCCTTCAACGCGGCGATCAACGCCGACCAGCAGAATGGTGACCAGAACGGCGGCGGCGTGGCGCCGGACGCCGTGAAGTACTACAAGGACGCCGTCCAGGCCGGCGAGAAGGTGTTCGCCGCCAAGGGCAAGGAGACGTCCGTCGCGCTGCTCCGTAACTCGATCGCGGCCTATCTCAAGCTCGACGAGGCGGACAAGGCGCTGCAGCTCGCCAAGGAAGCCGTCGCGACGCATCCGAACGAGGACCAGATCTGGTCGGTCTACGCGGACGCGCTGCACGAGAACGGCCAGCTCGACCAGGCCATCGCGGCGCTCGACTCGGTCAAGAAGCTCAATCCCGAAGACACCAACGCCAGCCTCAAGCAGGGCAACTGGCTCATCCAGGCCGGACGTCTCGCCGACGCGGTGGACGTGCTCAAGGCGAGCGCGTCGGTGAGCCCGCAGGACGCCGAACGGGCCGCGAAGATGGTGTTCGCCGATGCCTACACGAACGGCATCCAGAAGGACAAGTACGATTACGCGGCCAAGGGATTCGAGGCGGCGAAGCAGCTGCCGAATCTCGGCGACGACATGCAGCACCAGCTGAACTTCTGGCAGGCCTACGCCATCTACACCGGCGCCATGGCGGAGCAGAAGCCTCAGACGGTCGCTACGGCCAAGGCGACACTGCCGAAGTTCCAGGAGGCGGCTGCGCTCCTGAAGAGCGTCGGCGACTACCCCAAGAAGGTGAATGTCGACCTGAAGCAGATGACGGACAACGTCAACACGTACATCGACATTCAGCAGGCGATCATCAAGCGCGGTCGCTGACGATCGACAGGCCGCGCGAGCGGTCGCAAGCGCCCCGGGGCCGGTTCCGGCCCCGGGGCGCCTCTTTTTGCACCTGACGGGCTCACGCCGCTCGCCGGCCCGTTCGAAGTGCGTTGCGGGTCAGCCCTGCTCGTAGCCGAACTCCCCACTCCTTCCCACTGAAGTAGGGGCCTCCCTCCCGTCGCGCTTTCGGGTTTCGTTCGGATTTTTTCATTTCCGTGCGCGTGCGTCATCCGCCGATCATGCGCCCACGACATGGCTTCCTGGTGGGTCACACCCCTTCGGTCATCGTCCGGAAATTCCCAAAAAAACACCCTTGACGACCGTTGGGATCGGACCGTATTATGGCTCCACGGTATCCCACTGCTACCCACTCCTCCCCACCAGCGTGCACGGGTGAACGGCTTCATCGGGCAGTTCGAGCATCAGATGGACGAGAAGGGGCGCGTCAGCCTCCCCGCGGCGTTTCGCCGCGAGGCCGAGGAGGGCCGCTTCATCCTCCTCCAGTGGGAGAAGCCGTACCTGACGCTCTTTCCGGAGAGCAAGTGGGTGGAAGTCCAGGAGCGCCTGATGGAGTTCAGGAAGAGCAACACGGAGGCCTGGAACCAGGTTCGCGTGATCGTCTCCGGAGCGGTCGAGGTGAGTCCCGACAAGCAGGGACGCATCCTCGTCCCGGCGGCACTCCAGGAAGCGGGAGGACTTTCGTCGACGGTGCTGCTGAGCGGCAACATCGACCGCGTGGAGATCTGGGACCCGGACACCTACCGCGCCGCCGTACAGGAACGGGCCGGCGACATGGCACAGTTCGCCCACAGGCTCTTCGGCTGAGCGATGTCGAGCTCACGTCGTGGATCGAGGGAGCAATCCGAGATGCCGGACGCCGACGGGAACGAAGGGCGCGGCTATCACGAGCCCGTTCTCGTGGCCGAGGTGCTGACCTTCCTGGCGCCGGCGGCCGGTGGGTTGTTTCTCGACGGGACCGTCGGGGGCGGGGGACACGCGCAGCACCTCCTACGGTCGTGCGCGTCCTGTCGGCTCGTGGCCGTGGACCGGGATGCGGAAGCGCTCGCGGCGGCCCGTGAGGCGCTGGCCCCGTTCCGGGATCGCGTGCGCTTCCTGCACTGCCGGTTCGACGAGGCGTCGTCGGACCCGGAGATCCGAGAGAAGGGGCTCGACGGCGTGCTTCTGGATCTCGGCGTGAGCTCGCACCAGCTGGACGAGGACCGGCGAGGGTTCGCCTTCCGCCGGAACGTGCCGCTGGACATGCGCATGGACAGGAACGAGAAGGGCGATGCCGTGCGTCTTCTGGCCGAGGCGAGCGAGGAGCGGCTGGCGCAGGTCTTCCGCGAGCTCGGTGAAGAGCGCCGGGCCCGACGCCTGGCCCGCGAGGTCGTCAAGCGCAGGGCCAGCGAGCCCCTCCGGAGCGCGGACGATCTGGTGGCCGCGCTGACCGTAGCGCTGGGGCGCTCGCCCTCTCCCCGGGACAAGGCGCGGATCTTCCAGGCGCTCCGCATGGCCGTGAACGAGGAGCTCGAGACGCTCGCGCGGGCCTTGCCGATCCTGCGGGAGGCGTTGAAGGACGGAGGGGTCATGGTGGTGATCGCCTACCACTCCCTCGAGGATCGCGTCGTGAAGAACGCCTTCCGCGAGTGGAGCAAGGCGTGCATCTGCCCGCCGGAGCTGCCCGTGTGCGTCTGCCGAGGCCGGCCGCTGGGTGAGACCCTGACCCGCAAGCCGGTGCAACCGTCGCCGGCCGAGGTGGAGCGCAACCCGAGAGCCCGCAGCGCGCGGCTCCGCGCGTGGCGAAAGGCGGCCTGATGAACGTCCTTCGCATCCTCAAGGCCGGACTGGCGGTCGTGGCGCTCCTCGCGTCGCTCGGTCTGGTGACCTGGCGGCAAAGCCGAGCCCTCGAGGTGCTGGAGCGGCTCGACGAGATCCGGCAGGACGCCTCGGTCTCCGAGTCGGAGAGGGTCGACCTCGAACGCACAATCCAGAGGCTCCAGAGTCGCGCCTGGGTCGTTCCCGAAGCGCGCAAACGACTCCGGATGCACACGCCGGACGCTTCGGAGCTGGTGATCCTGCCTGCCGAGGTGACCTCATGAGCCGCGCGGAGAGGCGCGCGGGCGCCCGGCCGATGCGGAGGCGCCTGCTTCTGGCCGGCTGGTTGATCGCCGCGGTCGTGATCTGTGTGCGCGCGGCGCAGATCCAGGTGATCGAAGGGAGCCAGTGGAAGGCGATCGCCGAGAGCCAGCACCGCAGCGACAAGGCCGTCGCCGCGGCGCGTGGCACCATTCGCGACCGGGACGGGACGCCGCTGGCGGTCTCGCGCGAGATGTTCCGGGTGGGGGTGGCTCCCCGCGAGCTGCGAGATCCTGCCGAGGTTCGGGACCTCCTGGTCAAGACGCTCGACCTCTCGCGCTCCCGAGCGACCCGCCTGACCTCGTCCACACGTCGGTGGGCGACGGCTCCGGGGCAGTATCCTCCGGCGATCCGGGAGGCGCTTGCCGACATTCCGGGCGTCTACCCTCAGCGGGAGCTCCAGCGGTATCACCCGCACGGCGAGATCGCTCGCGGCGTCCTCGGGACCGTGATGGACGGATCGGGGCGCGGCGGCATCGAGGAATCGTTCGACAGCCTTCTCAGGGGCCGGCCCGGCCGCGAGGTCGTGGCACGCGACAACGTGGGGGACCCCATCCCCGGGGAGACGTACCTGGTACAGCCGTCGGTTCCCGGTGGCGAGGTCGTCCTGACGCTCGACATGGATCTGCAGGAGATCGCGCGCCAGGCCCTCCAGGCCGCCATCGAGAAGACCGAAGCGCACGGTGGAGACGTGCTCGTCACGGATCCGGCCACGGGAGAGATCCTGGCGATGGTCTCGATGCGGGACGGCGAGACGGCGGGGCTGTCGGCCATCAACACGGCCTACGAGCCGGGCTCCACGCTGAAGCCGTTCACGGTCGCCGGGATGCTCACTCACCACGTCGCTTCGCTCTCCGACACGGTCGACGTGGGCGACGGAAGCTGGGACGTGGCGGGCCGCGTGCTGCACGACGTGAGCGAGAAGGGCCGCATGACGGTGGCCGACGCCCTTCGCCTCTCGTCCAACGTGGGCATCGCCAAGGCGGCCCAGGGCCTCGCCTTCGCGCGTCGGGGCCGCGCGGACGGTGTCGCCCTCACGCCGGGACAGCAATACGAGAACCTGCGGGACTTCGGGTTCGGCACGCCGACGGGCATCCAGATTCCCGGTGAGGCGTCCGGCACGCTGCGGCGCCCAGACGAGTGGTCCGGGCAGTCGCCCGTGTCGTTGGCTATCGGCTACGAGATCTCGGTCACGCCGCTCCAGATGGCCATGGCGTACGGAGCCCTCGCCAACGGTGGGATCCTGATGGAGCCCCGCCTCATCAAGGAGATCCGGGATCCCAGCGGTCGGGTGATCCGGCGCTTCGAGCCGAGGGCGGTGAGGAGGGTCGTGAGCCAGAACGTCGCCCGAGCCGTGGGTCGGGTCATGGTGTCGGTCGTGGAGGACGGCACCGGAACGGCCGCGCGGCTGGCGAGCTTCCGCGTCGCGGGCAAGAGCGGCACGAGCCGGGCCTACTCCCCCACCGGCGGCTACCAACGAGGGGACTACTACGCCTCGTTCGTGGGCTTCTTCCCCGCCGACGCGCCACAGCTCGTCGTCTACGTGAAGCTCGACCGGCCGGAGGGCGACTACTATGGGGGCGCCGCCGCCGCACCGGTGACCCGGGCCACGATGGAGGCCGCGCTCGCCGCTCGGAGCACGCCGCTGGATCGCATGGCCCTCCTGCGCGCCGAGCGTGGACCCTCGGTGGGCCTGCCGTCCGGCGTGGCTCCTGTCCGGTTCGCGGAGCAGCCGATCGATCCACCGGCGCCTCCGGCCCACGACGAGCCGGCCGGAGCCGGAGGCGACGAAGCGGAAGGCGTGACGCTGCCCGATGTCGCGGGTCTGCCCCTTCGAGTCGCGGTCCGGAGGCTGCATGCGCTGGGCTTGCGCGTCAGTGAGACCCGCCTCGGAGAGATCCTCGGCACGGCACCATCCGCGGGCACTCGGGTGCTGCCGGGCGATACGATCCGGCTCCGAGTGGGACGGAGGTCTGATGACTGACGGCTCCGTCACGCTGCAGTCGGTGGGCGAAGTCCTCCGGTCGGCCGGCCTCCTACGGGAACTGCGCGGCGCGGGGGACGTCGCCGTTTCGGGGGCCTCGCAGGACTCCCGGTCCATCCGACCCGGAGACCTCTTCCTGGCATGGAAGGGCACGGCCACCGACGCGCACGAGTTCGTGGCGGCGGCAGCGGCGGCGGGCGCGGCCGCCGCGATCGTCGAGCATCCCGTCGCAGCGGATCTCCCGCAGCTCGTCGTGCGGGACGGCCGGAAGGCGGCGGCGCTGGCGGCCGACGCCGTGATGGGCTCCCCCTGGAGCCGTCTCTTCGTGGCGGGCGTCACCGGTACGAACGGGAAGACCACGACGGCGCTCCTGGCTCGTCATCTCCTGTCGCGTCGGGGCGCGGCACGCGCGATCGGTACGCTGGGGCTGGTGGACGACGAAGGGGCCGTGGTGCCGGGCACGGAGGGGCTCACCACCCCCGGCCCCGTGCAGTTGGCGGTGTGGCTGGCCGAGGCGGCGGACGACGAGGTGGATGCGGTGGTGCTGGAGGCGTCGTCACACGCTCTGGAGCAACGTCGCCTCGACGGGATGCGCTTCGACGTGGCGGTGTTCACGAACCTCACGCAGGACCACCTCGACTACCATGCGGACATCGGGGAGTACTTCCGGGCCAAGGCCCATCTGGCCGATCTGATGAAGGACGGGGGGACCGTCGTCCTCAACGCCGACGCGCCCGAGTGGCTCGGGCTCGACCTGGAAGGCCGGCGGGTGCTCCGATTCTCGGTGGACGGGGACGCCGACGTGCGGGCCGTGGACGTTACCCCGCGCGTGGACGGAACGGCCTTCACCCTCCTCGTCCGCGGAGAGCGGCATGAGGTGAGCCTTCCGCTCCCGGGCCACTACAATGTCGAGAACGCGCTGGCCGCCGCGGCCGTGGCGGTTGTGGCCGGACTGACGTCGGAGGAGATCGCGCGGGGACTCGGCTCCGCTCCCCAGATCGCGGGGAGGCTCGAGGTGGTACGCCGGGAGCCCTACACCGTGCTCATCGACTTCGCACACACGCCCGACGCCCTGCGTGGCGTGCTCGAGGCCGTCCGCCCGCTCACCCGGGGCCGCCTGATCGTGGTCTTCGGGGCCGGCGGCGATCGCGACCGTGCCAAGCGCCCGCTGATGGCGCGCGAGGTTCGCGCCCTCGCGGACGTGATCGTGCTCACATCCGACAACCCTCGTACCGAAGATCCGGACCGGATCCTCGACGACATCGCGGAAGGGCTCGAGGGAGTCGCCTACGACCGTATCGCGGACCGCCGGCTCGCCATCCGCAGGGCGCTGGAGATCGCGCGCAGGGGCGACACGGTCCTGCTGGCCGGGAAGGGACACGAGACCTACCAGACCATCGGCCACGAGAAGCGTCCCTTCGACGAGCGGGTGGTCGTGCGTGACTGCCTGGCGGAGCTGGGGGTCGCATGAGCCCGTTCGTGTGGACCGACTCCGAGGTGCGCTCCGCGCTCGGCCTGCGTGCGGAGCTGGCCGACGACGAGATCCGGTTCACCGCGGTCTCCACCGATTCCAGAACCATCGGCGACGGTGACCTCTACGTCGCATTGGTGGGCGACCGCTTCGACGGACATGACTTCGTGGCCGACGCGCTGGCGCGCGGTGGACGCGGCGCGGTCGTGTCCAAGCCGGTGGAAGCGCACCCCGACGCCCGGCTCTATCCCGTGGACGACACCCTGGACGCGCTCGGGTCGCTGGCCGCACACCGCCGCCGGAAGCTGACCGTACCGGTGGTGGGAATCACGGGCTCGTCCGGAAAGACCACGACGAAGGATCTGACGTGTTCGGCCCTGAGCGGTTCCCTCCGGGTCCACGCGACCCCGGGCAACCTCAACAACCGGGTGGGGATGCCGCAAACGCTGTTGTCCTGCCCGGACGATGCGGAGGTCGTCGTCGTGGAGATGGGAACGAACGCCCCCGGTGAGATCGCCGCCCTCGCGTCGGCCGCCCGTCCGGACGTGGGCGTCGTGACCACGGTCGGAGAGAGTCACCTGGAGGGTCTCGGATCGCTCGAAGGAGTGCTCGACGAGAAGCTCGACCTGCTGCGCGGCCTCGCTCCGGGAGGGCGTTGCGTGGTGGGCGACGAGCCGCCGCTGCTGCCGAAAGCCGCGCGTGCGATATGCCCCGACGTGCGTGTGGCCGGGTGGAGCGAACGGGCCGACGAGGACCTGCGGCCGGACGGGATCGAAGTGGATCATTGGGGCGTCTACGGCTTCGGATGGCATGGGGAGCGGGTCGTGCTGTCGCTGCCGGGCCGTCATGCCGTGACGAACGCCCTGCTCGCGCTGGCCGTTGCCGATCTCCTCGGTGTGGCGCCTCGGACGGCGGTGCAGGGCCTGGCTACGGTGGAGGTGAGGGCCCTGCGCGGGGAGTTCCGCCGGATCGGGGATCTCACGGTCCTGGTCGACTGCTACAACGCCAACCCGCAGAGCGTGCGTGCGGCCCTCGACCTCCTGGCCGACCAGGCCGAAGCCTCCGGCCGCGTGGCCGTCCTGGGCACGATGCTGGAGCTCGGCGACGCGTCGGAGCGCCTGCATCGAGAGGTGCTCGAGGACGTGCTCTCGCGGGAGCTGGACCTGGTCGTGGCCACCGGAGCCTTCGCGGACGCCGCCGCCGCCTCGAGCGTTCGGAGCCCGGTCTCGGTTCTGACCGCGTCGGACTGGCGGGAGGCGTATCCGGCGCTCCGGGACCGCCTCGAGGGACACGAAGTGATCCTGCTGAAGGCTTCCAGGGGCATCGCGATGGAAGGTCTTCTGCCGATGCTCGAAGCCGACTTCGCGCCCGAGCCGAGCGCCGGAGGTGCGTCCGAGCCGCCTGCTCGCGACACCTCCGAGCGGAGCGGCCGGGAGGGGAAGGGGGCCTGATGCTCTACCACTTCCTTCCCCGGTACGCGGACGTCCACATCGTCTTCAACCTCTTCCGCTACATCACCTTCCGCGCGGCGGGCGCGGTGGTCACCTCGCTTCTGATCGCGTTCTTCGTCGGTCCGTACCTCATCCGCTGGCTGACCCGGCTGCGCGTCGGGCAGGTGGTGCGCGAGTACGGCCCCGAGACGCACCTCTCCAAGGCCGGCACGCCGACCATGGGCGGGCTGATCATCATCACGTCCGCCACCGTATCGACGCTGGTCTGGGGGAGGCTCGACAACGAGTACACGATCCTGGCCATGGTGGCGCTCCTCTGGATGGGCGGGATCGGGTTCCTGGACGACTACCTCAAGGTGGTGAGCGGGCGGCCGCAAGGTCTCGTGGCGCGCTACAAGATGATCGGCCAGACGGTGTTCGGGCTGGGTCTCGGGCTGTTGCTCCTCTGGCACCCGATCTCGAGCTATCCGACGACCTGGACGAGTGTCCCCTTTTTCTCCGATTGGGTCGCCTCCTTCTGGAGCCCGGCCTTCGTCGTGTTCGTGGCGATCGTCGTCTCGGGCACCTCGAACACGGTGAACCTGACCGACGGGCTCGACGGCCTGGCCGCGGGGCTCACGGCCATCGTGGCCGCGACCTTCGGGATCCTGGCCTACGTGACCGGGCGCGTGACCACCTCGCACTACCTGGGGCTGATGTACCTGCCCGGCGCCGGGGAGCTCTCCGTATTCGCCGTCGCGCTCGCGGGCGCGGCGCTCGGCTTCCTCTGGTTCAACACCTACCCGGCCCAGGTCTTCATGGGGGACACAGGCTCGCTCGCGCTCGGCGGGGCGATCGGGGTGATGGCGATTCTCCTCAAGGCGGAGTTCCTGCTGGTCATCGCCGGGGGCGTGTTCGTCATGGAAGGACTCTCCGTGATCCTCCAGACGACGTGGTTCAAGTACACCGTCCGACGCTTCGGGGAGGGGCGACGGATCTTCAAGATGGCTCCCATCCACCACCACTTCGAGAAGCTCGGCTGGCCCGAGCCCAAGGTGGTCGTCCGCTTCTGGATCCTCGGAATCCTGTGCGCGATGGTCGCGCTCGGGACCCTGAAGATCCGATAGGCGGACAGGATGCGTACGCGCCGGGGGCCTGAGTGAGAATGTCCGGATCGAACGGAGTGGAGGGAGCGAGGGTCGCGATCGTCGGCCTGGGGGCGAGTGGCGTGGCCGCCGCCCGCCTGGTCCTAGCCAAGGGAGGAGAAGTCTATGTCTCGGATGTGCGCGCTGATGCCCAGACTGCAGCTCGTGGAGCCGAGCTCCGATCTCGAGGAGCCGAGGTCGATGTGGGAGGACACGACGTCGAGCGCGTGGCGCGAGCCGACCTCGTCGTCGTCAGCCCCGGAATCCCTCCGGACGCTCCGGTGCTCCGGGCGCTCTCGGATCGTGGTGTCCGATGGATCTCGGAGCCCGAGCTCGCCGTTCGGTTCTTCGATGGTCCACTGATCGCGGTCACCGGGACGAACGGAAAGACGACCACGACCGTGTTGATCGCTCACCTCCTCGAGACGGCGGGTAGCCGCGTGGCCCTCGGGGGCAACGTCGGCGGCGGGATGGCTCCGCCCGCGTCCGAGCTCGCGCTGGGCGAGACCGCCCCGGACTGGTACGTCCTGGAGCTGTCATCCTTCCAGCTCGCCGGGATCGAGCATCTGCGCCCGGACATCGGGGTGGTGACCAATCTCTCTCCGGACCACCTCGACCGGTACGCGAGCGTGGACGAATACTACGCCGACAAGGCGCGCCTCTTCGACAACGCCGATCGCGAGTCCCGATGGGTCCTACCCGCGGACGACCCGACGGTCGAGGACATCATCGGCGACACACCCGGGCGCCGTTACCGGTTCGGGGAAGACGGTGCCGCGGGCGTCCATGCGTACCTCGAGGACGGGATGTTCACGCTGCACATGGGCACGGAGGTCCGCGCGATCGCTCCCGCCGCGGATTTCCCCCTGCTCGGACGGCACAACCGCCTCAACGCCCTGGCGGCGATGCTGGCGGTGGGACTCGGCGGAACGGATGCGGCGCGCCTCGCGGATGGTTTGCGCACCGCCCGTCCGCTGCCTCACCGCCTCGAGCCGGTCGTCGAGCGGCGGGGGGTCCTCTGGGTCAACGACTCCAAGGCCACGAACGTGGCCGCGACCAGGAGCGCGCTCCGGAGCCTCGACCGTCCGGTGATCCTGCTCCTGGGGGGCAAGGACAAGGGGGAGGATTTCGGGACTTTGCGTACGGCGTTCTCCAGTGGAGTTCGGCACGTGTTGGCTTTCGGTGCGGCGCGTCTGCGTATCGCGACCGAGCTCGAGGGGGCGGCACCACTCGAGCTCGTCGAGGGCTCCCTGGAGGACGTCGTGCGCAAGGCGGCCGAGTTGGCCGTCCAGGGTGATGCGGTCCTGCTCTCTCCGGCCTGCTCCAGCTTCGACATGTTCGAGAACTACGAGGATCGGGGACGACGGTTCACCGCGCTGGCGAAGGAAGTGGCGTGATGGCTCGCCCGATGGACGTCGCGCCCGCCGGGCCGGTTCGGCTTCCGGAATCGGGGTTGGGGGGCGGGTGGGAGCCGGCCGCCGTCATGCTGCTCACGCTGCTCTTGCTCTCCTTCGGGCTCGTCACGCTCTACAGCGCCTCCTCGGTGCTCGCGCTCCGTCAGAACCTGCCCGACACGTACTACGTGCTCCGGCAGGCGGACGGCGCCCTCTTCGGGCTCCTCGTCCTCGGAGCGTGCGCCTGGCTGCCCTACCGGGCCTGGGAGCGGCTGGCGTGGCCTTTGGTGTGGATCACGTTCATCGCCCTGGTCCTGATCGTGCTCCCCGGCACGGAGTCGATCGCTCCGAGGATCAACGGGGCACGCCGCTGGCTGCGGGTCGGCGTCACGATCCAGCCGTCCGAGCTCGCGAAGGTCACGGTCGTCGTCTGGACGGCCGCGATGGCGGTGAGGAAATCCGATCAGTTCGCGAGCCTGTCCCGGGGACTCGGGCCGTTCTTCCTGGTCTGGGGCGTCCTCCTGCTTCCGATCGCGCTGGAGCCGGATCTGTCCACCGCGTGTCTCGTCGGGCTGCTCGGGCTTCTCGTGGTGTTCGCCGGCGGCGCCCGGCTCGGGCACTTCTTCTTCCTCGGGCTGCTGTCGGTCCCGGTCTTGAAGCACCAGCTGGAAGTGGGATTCAGGGCCAGCCGGATGGCGGCGTTCCTCCACCCGGCCGGCGCTCCCACCGGAGCGGGGTTCCAGGTCCGCCAATCGCTCGTCGCGTTGGGCTCCGGCGGACTCCTGGGCGTGGGCTTCGGGGAGGGCCGTCAGAAGTTCGGCTTCCTTCCCGAGGCGCACAACGACTTCATCTTCGCCATGGTCGGCGAGGAGTGGGGCCTCCTCGGGGTGGTGTTCCTGGTGCTCCTGTACGTGGCGATCGTGATGGTGGGCTTCCGGATCGCGCGGCGGGCGCCGGACCGGTTCGGGGAGCTCCTCGCGATCGGGCTCACGAATCTCATCGCGTTGCAGGCGGTGCTGCACATGGCGGTGGGGCTCCGTCTGGTGCCGGCCACGGGGCTGGCGTTGCCGCTGGTATCCTACGGTCGCTCCAACCTGATCGTCACCCTGGCGTCGTTGGGCATTCTGGTGTCGATCGCCCGGCGTGCCACCGGTGGAAAGGGGGCCCGTGCATGAGACTCGCGGTACGTCGGTCGTCTTTTCGGGTGGAGGCACGGGAGGGCACCTCTATCCGGCCCTGGCGCTCGCCGACGCCCTGCGCGGGCTTCGTCCCGACGTACGGCCCTTCTTCGTGGGGGCACGCCGCGGAGTCGAGGCACGCGTGCTCCCCGAACGCGGTGAGGAGCACGTCCTCCTTCCGGTGGCCGGCTTCCAGCGCGGCCGGTCCTGGAGCAACTGGAAGGCCCTGCCGGCCCTGCTGGTCTCGATCGCGAGGGTGCTCGGGCTCTTCCGCAGGCTCCGCCCGGAGGTGGTCGTGGTGACGGGTGGATACGCCGGAGGTCCGGCCGGACTCGCCGCGGGTGCGATGGGCATCCCGCTCGTCCTGCAGGAGCAGAACTCGGTGCCGGGGGTGACGACCCGGGTCCTGAGCCGGTGGGCCGTGCAGATCCACCTGGCGTTTCCGGAGGCCGTGGACCTGCTGCCGGCGGGCGCCCGCGGTCGTGCTCGTCGCACCGGAAACCCCGTGAGGCCCGTGCCGGAGCTACGCCCTGCCGACGCGCGGTCCCGGTTCGGGCTCCCGCGCGACGCCAAGGTGGTTCTCGTGGTCGGGGGCAGCCAGGGGTCCGCCGCGCTGAACCGGACGATCCTGGAGGCCGTGGAGGTCGTGGAGCGCGGCGAGGCGGGGCGCCCGGAGGATGTCCACCTCCTCTGGTCGACGGGACCCGCGCACCACGGAGGCGTGACGGAGGCGCTGGACGAGCTCGGCAGCCCGGGTTGGGTACGCGCTGTGGCCTACCTGGAAGACATGCCCTCCGCGCTGGCCGCGGCCGACCTGGCGGTGAGCCGGGCAGGCGCCATGGCCACCGCGGAGCTCCTGAACCGGGGTCTGCCGGCCGTTCTGGTCCCGCTCCCCACCGCGGCCGCCGATCACCAGACACGGAATGCGCTCGCGCTCGAGCAGGCGGGAGCCGCCGTGGTTCTCGAAGAGCGCGGCCTCACCGGGAAGACCTTGTGGGACGAGATCCTCGGAATGATCCGAAACGAGGACGTCCTCTCGCGCATGGCGGCGGCTGCCCGGGATCGGGCCCACCCGCGGGCCGCGGAAGAGATCGCGGCGGCGATCGCCGAGCTTCTCACCCCTGCCGGAGTCCGGCGATGAACCCCGTGGACCTCCGGACGCTGGCGGCCTCCGGGCCCGTGCATTTCATGGGAATCGCGGGATCCGGTATGTGCGCGCTGGCGGAGCTCCTCCTGCGAACCGGCGGCCAGGTGAGCGGCTGCGACGTGAAGGACGGGCCGGCGCTGCGCGATCTCGAGAGGCTGGGCGCGAAGATCTACATCGGGCACGATCCCATGCATACCGAGGACGCCAGCGCCCTGGTGGTCACGTCGGCCGTGCCCGTCGACCATCCCGAGCTGCTGCACGCGCGCGAGCGCGCGCTTCCGGTGCTCAAGCGCGCCGAGGCGTTGGGCGCGTGGGTGAACCGCGGAAAGGTGGTCGCGGTGGCCGGAACCCACGGCAAGACCACCACGACGGCCATGGCCACCGAGATCCTCGCGGTGGCCGGAATGGACCCGACGGGCTTCGTCGGGGGGCGCGTGGCGGGCTGGGGCGGCAACCTCCGGTTCGGCTCCGACGACCTCTACGTCGTCGAAGCCGACGAGTACGACCGGTCCTTCCACACGCTCCGGCCCCACCTGGCGGTCGTCACCAACCTGGAGGCCGACCACCTGGACATCTATGGAGACCTGGAGGGGGTCCGGGAGGGCTTCCGGACGTTCCTGCGTGGTCTCCGCTCGGGGGGGGCGGCGGTGGTTTGCGGCGACGACAGCGGCGGCTCGTCGCTCGTGGCCGGGCTCGGCCGGGCCGGGTACACCTACGGTCTTTCGGCGGGGTGCCAGCTCCGCGCGGTCGACGTCGACGTCGACCATGCCGCCACTCGCTGCCGGGTGATCGAGGACGGAGCGGACGCGGGCGAGCTGGCGCTCTCACTCGGCGGCGTGCACAACCTTCGCAACGCGCTGGGTGCGGCGGCGGCGGCCCGGCACCTGGGCGTCGACTGGCCCCGTATCCGTGAGGCTCTGGCGTCCTTCCGGGGCGTTGCGCGCCGTTTCGAGCGGCTCGGCGAGGTCGATGGAGTCACGTTGGTGGACGACTACGCCCACCACCCGACCGAGATCCGGGCCACCCTGGCGGCCGCCCGCTCGAGCTTCGAGGGACGCCGTCTCGTCGTGGCCTTCCAGCCGCACCTCTACTCACGCACCCGCGATTTCTCGGCCGAGTTCGGCGCGGCGCTGTCGGGGGCGGACGTGGTGTGGATCACGGACGTGTTCCCGGCTCGCGAAGCGGCCATCCCCGGCGTCACGGGGGAGCTGATCACGGATGCGGCCAGGAGCTCGGGCGCGAAGGACGTTCGCTATCATGCCGATCTCTCCGGTCTCGACGAGGCGATCGCGGAGAGCCTGAAGGACGGGGACGTGGTGCTGACGCTGGGAGCCGGATCGATCGAGAGCCTCGGGCCGCGGATCCTGAAGCGCCTGCAGGAGGGGATCCATGCGTAGCCAGGTGCGGATCCTCTTCGGGACGCTCGCGCTGGCGGGACTCTGGACGGTGGGACGGCGCATCCCGGATGCGTTGGCAACCATGGATACGTTCCGCGTGACGCACGTGGAGTTCCACGGCCTGCGCTTCCTGACGCGCACGAGGGCGCTCACGGATCTCCACCTCGCGTCCGGAGCGAGCGTCTGGGTGGACACCGACACGCTGGAGCGCCGGCTGGAGGCCGATCCGCTGGTGAAGCGCGCACAGGTGCGGCGCAAGATCCCGTCCACGCTGGTCGTGGACGTGACGGAGCGTCAGCCCGTGGCGCTCGTTCCGACGCCGACGCTGGAGCCCGTCGACGCCGAAGGCGTACGGCTGCCCATCGATCCCGCGCGCCACCACCTGGACCTCCCCATCATGGAGTCTCCGGTCCGGCCGGCGCGCGCGGTGCCTCTCCTGCCGAGCCGGGCCCGGCGCCTCGTCGCCGAGGTGGGCCAACTCCTCGAGGCGGACACGGCGTTCCACCAGATGCTCTCGGACGTGTCCGAGCCCGACCCCAACACCGTGCTCGCTCGATGGACGAGCCCGCCGGTGGATTTCCTGCTCCGTCCGGATACGCCGCCGCGGCGGCTCCGGGAAGGGCTGACGGTGCTGGCTGACGCGCTCGGCCGGGATCCGGATCACCCGCCCACCGTCATCGACCTCAGGTATGCGGACCAGGTGGTGGTCCGCCGATCACGCTGAAACGGGAAGATCATGCGAGCCAACCTCATCTGCGGCCTGGACATCGGAACGAGCAAGACGTGCGCCGTCATCGGTGAGATCATCGGCGACCCGCGCCGTCCCGGCCTCACCATTCTGGGGGTGGGTCAGGCCCGGACGGGAGGACTGCGTGGTGACCTCGTGACGAACATCGAGGAGATCACCGAGTCCGTCCGCTCCTCCATCAAGGAGGCGGAGCTGATGGCGGGTTCGACCGTCGATCGGGTCTACGCCGGGATGGGCGGCGACCACGTTCGCGCCACGACGTCGATGGGGGTGGTGGCGGTGGCGGACGACGAGGTCACCGCCGACGACATCGAGCGTGTCCATGTGGTGGCCCGGGCCGTCGCGCTTCCTCCGGACCGGGAGATGCTGCACGCGATTCCCCAGGAGTACCGCGTAGACCACCAGCGCGGAATCAAGGACCCCCTGGGCATGAGCGGCGTGCGCCTCGAAGCCGAGGTCTTCCTGGTCACCTGCGCGGTGACCGCCGGCGCCAACATCCGCAAAGCCGTGAACCGGGCGGGCTATCGGGTCCAGGAGCTCGTGCTCGAGCCCCTTGCCGGAGCCCGTGCCGTGCTCACGGAAGACGAGAAGGAAGTGGGAGTCGCGATGGTCGAGATCGGTGCGTCGACCACCGATCTGGCCGCGTACTACGAGGGCAAGATCAGGCACGTCGCCATCCTGCCCTTCGGTGGCGCCACGCTCACCGCCGATCTCGTGAGGGGGTTGTCGATCCCGTACGCCGAAGCCCGCAAGGCCAAGGAGCATTACGGCACCGCCTATGCACAGCTCGTCGATCCACGCGAGACGGTCGAGGTGCCGGGTCCCTCGCCGGGCCAGAGGCGGCACGTCGCACGGGAGTTGATCGCCCACATCATCGAGCAGCGCCTCGACGAGATGTTCGGCCTCGTCCAGGGCGAGCTCCAGGACCAGGGCATTCTCGAGAAGCTGGGGGCGGGCATCGTGCTCACGGGCGGCACCGCGGCCATCCCCGGCCTGGTCGAGCTCGCACAGCAGATCTTCGCGGCGCCGGTGCGTCTCGGGGTCCCGCACGAGGGGCTGAGGGGCCTGGCCGACTCGGTGGCGCGGCCGAAGTTCACGATCGCGTCCGGACTCGCGCTCTGGGGCGCGGATCGCTTCGCCGAGACGGGCCAGGGCGCGTCGACGCTCACATCCGGGGTGTTCACGAAGCTGGGCACGTGGCTCAAGGAATTCTTCTAGCTCGAATCGCACGAGTCGGAGAACGAGACTTTTTCACGATCCCCACGAGGGAGGAGAGGAGACGATGATGATCTTCGAATTCGAGGAGACCCCGATTCAGAATGCCCATATGAAGGTCGTGGGCGTCGGCGGCGCCGGCGGCAACGCGGTGAACAGGATGATCGACGAGGACCTCGAGGGGGTCGAGTTCATCTCGATGAACACCGACGCTCAGGCGCTCAAGGGATCGAGGGCTCAGCTGACGCTCCAGATCGGGAAGAAGCTGACCCGCGGGCTCGGTGCGGGTGCGCGTCCGGAGATCGGCCGGCAGGCGCTGTCCGAGAGCGAGGAGGAGGTTCGGCAGGCGCTCGAGGGTGCCGACCTCGTCTTCGTGACGGCGGGAATGGGCGGAGGCACGGGGACGGGGGCCGCCCCGATCGTCGCGGAGATCGCGCACGACATGGGTGCCCTGACCATCGGTGTGGTCACGCGACCGTTCTCGTTCGAGGGCAAGAAGCGGGAACGCCAAGCGCAGCAAGGCCTCGCCGAGCTGCGCCGGTGCGTGGACAGCATGATCGTCGTGCCCAACGACCGTCTCCTCTCCGTGGTGCCCAAGGGCACGTCGTTCCGGAACGCGCTCAAGAAGGCCGACGAGGTGCTCCTGCATGCCACCCAGGGAATCAGTGATCTGATCCGGGTGAGCGGCGAAGTGAACGTCGACTTCGCGGACGTACGCACGATCATGGCCTGCCGCGGGCCGGCGCTCATGGGGTCGGGTTTCGGGGAGGGCGACAATCGCGCCCAGGAGGCCGCCCAGGAGGCCATCTCGTCTCCGCTGCTCGACGAGGTCTCGATCCGTGGCGCCCGCGGAGTGCTGATCAACATCACCGGCGGCCTGGATCTCGCCATTGACGAAGTCACCCAGATCTCCTCCATTATTCAAGAAGAGGCGGGTGACGAGGCCGAGATCATCTTCGGCGCCGTGCACGATCCGGACCTCGAGGGCAAGGTCCGGGTGACGGTCATCGCGACCGGGTTCGACACCGCGGACGAGGAGAAGGTGATCCGGCCTGATTTTCGTCGTCACCGCCCACAGGCGCAGGTCGGACCCAGGCCCGTCCCGCAGCCGCCCGTCCAGCCGATCCGGAACGAACGGATCGAGGAACGCGTCGCGGTGGGCGGAGGCAGGCCGGAGCCCGTGCTTCCGCTGAACCGATTCCCCGAGCGGGTCGTAACGCGAGAGCAGCTCGAGGAATTGGATATTCCCACGTTCATCCGCCGCCAGATGGACTGACGGTGGTGTCGGTAGTCCCGTGGGCTGAGGCCCGAGGGGGATCGGTAGAGGTGAGTCCCTTCAAGCGTGCGTTGCGTTGGAGCCGAATCGCGGTCTTGTTCGGGGCCGTGGGGCTCGGTGCGTGCTCCGGGCCCGCGCCCGACGTGGGCATGCTCGATGCGGTCTACGCCAAGCCGGCGGAGGACGTGCAGGTCCTCTCTTTGCAGAGCGGACAGACGCTCGGAGAGATCCTCTCGGGCTCGATCGAGCCCCAGGAGCAATACGATCTGCTGCTGGCGTTTCGGCAGCAAGCGAGCCCGAGGCGTATGAGGCCGGGCACGGAGATCACGCTACGCCGGAGGGAGGGCGACGGCTGGCTGCGGAGGGTGGACGTAGAGCTCAGCGCCGACCAGACGGTCCGTCTCATCCGCGGGGAGACGGGCTGGAGCTCCGAGACGATCCAGACGCCGACCTACGTGGATACGCTCTACGCCTCCGGGGAGATCGAGAGCTCGCTCTGGGAATCCGTGGTGGAGAACCCCGCTCTGGAGGGGTTGCCGGTCGAAGACCGGGTCGGCCTCATCGATGACCTCGACCGCGTGTTCCAATGGCAGATGGACTTCTCGCGTCAGATCCGATCGGGCGATACGTACCGGTTCGTCTTCGAGGAGGAAGTGAGGCCCGACGGGTCTCTGCGGTCGGGAAAGCTGCTCGCGGCCGAGATGGACAACGCGGGCACGGCCTACTACGCCGTGTATTTCGACCCGAACGGGGACGGCGAGGGATCGTATTACGACCTGGACGGCAAGTCCGTTCGCAGGGCCTTCCTTCTCAAGCCTCTGACCTATCGTCGGATCTCCTCGCGCTTCACCCTCAGCCGATACCACCCGATTCTCCACAAGTTTCGGGCGCACAAGGGGATCGACTACGCCGCCAACACGGGCACGCCCGTGATGGCCACGGCGGACGGCGTCGTCACCTTCCGCGGCCGGGACGGTGGGTACGGCAACCTGATCGAGATCCGCCACCCCAACGGGTGGAGGACCCGCTACGGGCACCTCAGCGGATTCGCCAGGGGGCTTCACGTGGGGACGCGCGTTCACCAGTCCGAGGTCATCGGCTACGTGGGCATGACCGGGCTCGCGACGGGTCCGCATCTGCACTACGAGATGATCCGCCACGGAAAGCAGATCGACCCGCTCTCGGTGGATCTGCCCGCGGGTGATCCGGTACCGGACGACGCCGAAGCCCGGTGGCAGCAAGCCAGAACGACACGCATGGCTCTCTTGCGGTCGATCCCGGCCAGCGGCCCCGTGCGCGCCACCATGGCCTCCACGGAGGCGTCTCCCCAGACCCCGCCGCACGGCACGAACCCGGGCGACCTGACAGGCCGGTGAAGAGCGGGAGTGTCCCGCGATCAGGCAGGTCACCGAGAGAGGCGAAGTGCCCGAGATCAGGCGGCTCGCGGGAGGAGAGGAGTTCCCCGAGACCTGCTATCTTCCCTTCCTGAGTCCGGCGCGGCGGGCCCGGGTGAGGCCCACCCGCCCCGTGCCGATCGAATGACCTTGGGGCTCGCCCACCCGGAGACGTGGCGCTCTCGGGACGCGTCGCCTCCCATCCACGCGGCGAACCGCTGAAACCGATCGAGGCGATGGCACGCCTGTTCAAGAAGAAACCGGAGAAGAAGAAGGGGGTCTGGCGCCGGGTCGTCGACCTCGCCCTCACGGACGTGCGCGTCGTGGCGGGCGGGATGGACCACGCGTCGCTCGAGGAGCTGGAAGAGCGGCTGCTCGCCGCCGATTTCGGGGTCGCGGCCACCTTGCGTCTGGTGGATCGCGTCGAGGACGCGGCCCGCCGGGGAAAGGCACGTGGGCCTGACGGACTCCGCGACGTGCTCGAGCGTGAGATCCGCGACATCCTGCGTCCCTCGGCCGAAGCCGAGCTCGCCGCAGCGGACGCGCCGCCCACCGTCTATCTCGTCGTGGGCGTGAACGGGGTCGGCAAGACCACGTCGATCGCCAAGCTCGCACACTACCTGATCCGCGAGGGTCGCAGCGTGATGGTCGCCGCCGCCGACACCTATCGCGCCGGGGCCGTGGAGCAGCTCGAGCGCTGGGCGGAGCGGATCGGCGCGGACTTCCTCCGAGGCCAGCAGGGAGGGGATCCCGCGGCCGTCGCGTTCGATGCCATCGACGCCGCGGTGGCCCGCGGCGTCGACGTGGTGCTCATCGACACCGCTGGTCGCCTCCACACGAACCGCAGCTTGATGGACGAGCTGCAGAAGATCGACCGGGTCGTCCGCCGACGCCTGCCGGGCGCCCCACACGAGACGCTCCTGGTCCTGGACGCTACGGTGGGCCAGAATGCCATGCGCCAGCTCGAGACCTTCGGCGAGGCGGTGGACGTGAGCGGCATCATCCTCGCGAAGATGGACTCCAGCGCCCGAGGGGGCATCGTCGTGGCGCTCCAGGAGGAGCACGGGGTGCCGGTGAAGCTCGTGGGCGTCGGCGAGGGCCTGGAGGATCTCGAGAGCTTCGACCCGAAGTCGTTCGTGGAGGGTGTGTTCGCGAAGTGAGTCGGTACTCGCAGCTCGACCGTCCCGTCCAGTTTCTCAAGGGAGTCGGCCCCAAACGGGCGGATGCCCTGGCCAGGCTCGGGATCGGCTCGGCGCGCGATCTCCTCTACCACGTCCCGCGCAGGTACGACGACGCGTCCACGGTCCACCCCATCGGCACCCTGCAGGTGGGGATGGACGCGACCGCCGTGGGGCGGGTGCGCAGCAAGGGCGTGATCCCGACCCGGACGGGGCTGCGCATCTTCCAGGCGGTCGTGCAGGACGAATCGGGCATGATCACGGTGGCGTGGCCGGGCCAGCAGTGGCTGGATCGCAAGATCCGTGAGGGTGACATGCTCCTGGTGACGGGCCCCGTGAGGTTTTTCCATGGGCGCCAGCTCCAGCCCCGTGAGTTCACGGTCCTGTCGCGGGGGGGCCGGGACGCGGAGAAGACGGGCACGATCTTCGTCACCTACCCGGCATCCGAGGACGTGCCGCAGTGGATCCTGCGCACGATCTTCGAGAAGAACCTCGATGCGCTCCTCGGGTGGGCCGATGACGACGAGTACCTCTCGCCGGAGGAGCTCGACCGATATGGGCTTCCCGGGCTCTCCCGGGCGTTCACGTCGCTCCACCGGCCCGAGAGCCTGGCGGACGCGGAGGCGGGCCGGAGACGGCTCGCCTTCGACGAGCTCCTCTTCCTGCAGCTCGTGCAGGCCCAGGCGAGACACCGCCAGACGGAGCTGGTGCCCGGCATCGCGCACCGCCGGACCAACGAGTTGATCCGTCCACTGCTCGAGTCGCTCCCCTTCGAGCTGACCGAGGCGCAGACCCGGGTCCTGCGAGAGGTCTATGCCGATCTGACATCCGAGCGTCGCATGAGCCGGATGATCCAGGGCGACGTGGGCTCCGGCAAGACGATCGTGGCGCTCTTCGCCATGCTCCTGGCGCTCGAGGGCGGCTACCAGGCGGCGCTGATGGCGCCGACGGAGATCCTCGCCGAGCAGCATGCACGCAATCTCGGCGCGCTCGTGGGGCCGCTGGGGCTCGAGGTGCTCCTGCTGACCGGGAGCCTCGGAGCCGCGGAGCGACGCCGGGCGCTGGAGGATCTCGCGTCCGGTGCGGCGCGCCTGGTCGTGGGGACCCACGCGCTCATCCAGGACGCGGTGAGCTTCGACCGGCTCGGCGTGGTCGTCGTCGACGAGCAGCACCGCTTCGGCGTGCGGCAGCGCATGGCGCTGGGAGAGCAGGGCTCGGTGCGACCGGACGTGCTCATCATGTCGGCCACGCCGATCCCCCGGTCGATGGCGATGGCGCTCTACGGGGACCTGGACCTCAGCGTGCTCGACGAGATGCCGCCCGGTCGCAAGGAGGTCCGTACGGCCCTGCGCGCGCCGTCCAAGCGCGAGGCCGTCTACCGCTTCGTCGACGAGGAGATCGAGCGGGGCCGGCAGGCCTACGTGGTCTATCCCCTGGTGTCCGAGTCCGAGAAGGTCGATCTGCTGGCGGCGACGGCCGAGTTCGAGCGTCTGGGCACGGACGTCTTTCCGCACCGGCGTCTGGGGTTGCTCCACGGCCAGCTCGCCTCCGACGAGAAGGACCGGGTGATGCGTGCGTTTCTGGCGGGCGAGATCGATCTCCTCGTCGCCACCACGGTCGTCGAGGTGGGTATCGACGTGCCCAACGCCTCCGTGATGATCGTGGAGCACGCCGAGCGCTTCGGGCTCTCCCAGCTGCACCAGCTGCGTGGGAGGGTGGGCAGGGGGGCCGCCGAGAGCCACTGCATCCTGATCGCGGAGGCCGGAGACGAGGCGTTCGAGCGGCTGAAGATCCTCCGCGACACGGCCGACGGCTTCGAGGTCGCCCGCGCCGATCTGCGCATCCGAGGCCAGGGTGACCTCTTCGGGGCCCAGCAGCATGGACGCGATCCGATCCTGCGGTACGCCGATCTCCTCCGGGACGAGGATCTGCTCGTGCGTGCCCAGGGAGTCGCCCGGAGCCTCGTGCAGGAGGACCCCGAGCTCACCGGACCCGCCCACGAGCGCGTCCGGGAGTTGCTGGAGGCACGCTACGGTGACCGCATGGAGATGTTCGAGGTCGGTTGATCGACGCGATCGCAATCCGCTAACGTTCGCCCCCCAGGGAGCGTGTGCGCCCGGACGGTTCCAGGAACCCAAACGCGATTCCGAGTTGCTTCATGGTCGAGATCAGAGAGCTGAGCGAGCACGTGGGCGAGAGCGTCGAGCTCTCGGGTTGGGTCGAGACGACCCGAGTCCACGGGAAGGTGGCCTTCCTGGTGCTGCGGGACGGCACGGGCATCGTGCAGTCCGTGCTGGTCAAGAAGCAGCTGGGCGAGGCCACCTGGGATCTCCTCGGCGGGATCACCCAGGAATCCACCGTCGCGATCACGGGAGAGGTCCGCCGGGACGAGCGGGCGCCCGGCGGGTTCGAGCTCGGCGTGGAGAAGCTCGACGTGCTGGCGCCGGCGCCGGAGTATCCCATCCAGCCCAAGGAGCACGGGGTGGAGTTCCTTCTCGACCACCGGCACCTCTGGCTCCGATCGTCGCAGCAGCGCGCGGGGCTGAGGGTCAGGGCCGAGGTCGAGCAGGCGATCCACGACTTCTACTACGGACGGGGGTTCGTGCGGATCGACACGCCCATCCTCACCGGCGCGATCGGCGAGCACGCGGGCACGCTGTTCGAGACCGACTACTTCGGGCAGCGAGCCTTCCTGGCGCAGACCGGCCAGCTCTACGTGGAGGCCGCGTGCGCCGCGTTTCGGAAGGTCTATTGCTTCGGGCCCACGTTCCGCGCCGAGAAGTCCAAGACCCGCCGCCATCTGACCGAGTTCTGGATGGTGGAGCCCGAGGTGGCGTTCGCGGACTCCGACGACAACATGCGACTCCAGGAGGAGTTCGTCTCCTACCTCGTGGAGCGGGCGCTGGAGAACTGCTCCGAGGAGCTCGAGGTCCTGGAGCGGGATACCGCTCCCCTCGAGGGCATCCGTCCGCCCTTTCCCCGTGTGAGCTACACCGAAGCGGTCGAGCGCCTGCGGGCCGGAGGCAGCGACGTGGAGTGGGGGCAGGACCTGGGCGCGCCCGACGAGGTCGCGCTCTCGGAGGGCCACGACCTGCCGATCTTCGTCTACAACTACCCGAAGACGGCGAAGGCCTTCTACATGAAGGAGAACCCCGAGGACCCCCGCACGGTGCTCTGCAACGACCTGTTGGCACCGGAGGGCTACGGCGAGATCATCGGGGGCAGCCAGCGCGAGGACGATCTCGAGCGCCTGAGGGCGCGCATCCACGAGGAGGGCCTGCCCGAGGAGGCGTACGATTGGTACCTCGACCTGCGCCGCTACGGGACCTTCCCGCATTCGGGCTTCGGCCTCGGCGTGGAGCGCACGGTGGCGTGGATCACGGGAAGGCATCATGTCCGCGAGTTCATCCCGTTCCCCCGCCTCATGAACCGCCTGAAGCCGTAGGGAAGAGACGGAGGAGATTCCCATGCCCCGCGCCGTGCTCGACATGAGGGACCGCCGGATCCTGTGGTCGATGCCGCCCCGGGTGGCGGAGCGCATCGAGCGGGCGTTCGCGCCGGACTGGGAGCTGGTCGTCGCGCCGGAGGAGACGGACGGGTCCGGAGACGGGTCGTCGCGCGTCTCGCCGGCGCTCCTCGAAGCCGTGGCTTCCGCGGAGGTCTACTTCGGGTTCGGCATCCCTCCCGAGATCCTGGAGGCCGGTGCGGGTCTGCGCTGGGTCCATTCGGGGGCCGCGGGGGTCGGGAGCTCCCTGACACCGCTCATGAAGGAGCGCGACGTGCTCTTCACGAACTCGGCCGGAGTCCACGCTCCACCGATGGCCGAGACCGTCGTGGGGATGATCCTGCACTTTCTCCGTGGTCTTGATCTCGCCGCCGGGGCGCAGCGACGGGGCGTCTGGACCACCGAGCCCTACGAGCGCCGGCGTCCGAGGGAGCTCGCCGCGTGCACCGTCGGGATCGTCGGCTTCGGGGGCATCGGCCGCGAGGTGGGGCGCAGGGTCGCGGCCCTGGGCGCCCGGGTCGTGGCGTGCAAGCGCACGCCGGCGCGCGCGGGAGACGCCGATCTCGAGGCCTTGGCCGGGGCCGGGCGTCTCGGCGGCAGGATCGAGCTGGGCCATGGCTCCGAAGGGCTCGATCGGGTGCTCCATGAAGGCGACGTGGTGGTGCTCACGGTGCCCGAGACCCCGGAGACGCGCGGGATGCTGGACGCCGAAGCGCTCGGGCGCATGAAGGAAGGCTGCATCCTGGTGAACGTCGCGCGAGGCAAGCTCGTCGACGAGCCGGCGCTCGAGCGAGCGCTCCGCTCGGGCCGGATCCGCGGTGCGGGGCTCGACGTCTTCGCGACGGAGCCGCTCCCGGAGGGCCACCCGTTCTGGTCGCTGCCCAACGTGCTCGTCACCCCGCACGTCTCGGCCGTGACGGACGGATTCTGGGCTCGCGAGACCGACCTGATCGTGGAGAACGTCGGGCGCTACCTCGCCGGCGAGCCGCTTCTCAACACCGTGGACAAGTCGGCCGGGTACTAGGGAAGCTCCGCGCAGGCCTGGCACCCCGCGTAGGAAGCGCCACGGCCCCGGGCCCCTCCCGTATCGGCGAGCACATCGGGGCTCCCGGCCGCTACTCGCGCTTCAGCTCCTCCCACAGCCCGTCCAGCACCTCGAGCGAGGATTCCTCGAGTCGAATCCCCCGATCCCGGGCGAGCCGCTCCAGACGCTCGAAGCGCGCACGGAACTTCCGGTTGGCGCGGTCCAGGGCCGTCGTGGAGTGGGCGCCCGCCAGGCGCGTGAGGTTCACGACCGAGAAGAGCAGGTCGCCGAGCTCCTCCTCGGTGGCCTCGGTGCTCCCGCTCTCCAGGGCCTCTCTCACTTCCTCGAGCTCCTCGGCGACCTTGTCCCAGGCACCGTGGAAATCGTCCCAATCGAAGCCGACACCGCTGACGCGCTCCTGGATGCGATGGGCCTTGGTCAGCGGATCGAGCCCCTTCGCCAGACCGTCGAGGACCCCTTGCTCTTCCGTCCGCTCTCCGGCTTTGAGCACCTCCCAGTCCCGTCGCTCGCCGTGGCCGAAGAGGTGCGGATGGCGACGCACCATCTTCTCTTCGAGGGTCCGGTAGACCTGCTCCGCGCCGAAACGACCCTCTTCCTCCGCGAGCACGATCTGGAACGCCAGGTTGAGCAGGAGGTCTCCGAGCTCCCCGTCGAGCTTCCCACCGCCGTCCTCGATGGCGTCCACGACCTCATGGGCTTCCTCGAGGAGGTGGGGAATGAGCGAGCGTGGGGTTTGCACCCGGTCCCACGGACAGCGCGCCCGCAGGAAGCGCACGAGGTCGAGGGCGCGGTCGAGCATGCCCGGGCCTTCGAAGCGGGGGAAGCTCGAGGTGGGAATCGGGTGAGGATCGTTCATGCCAACGGCTCGTCCGGGGAAGGCGGGAGGGCGTGGCCTACGGTTTGGCCGGCGCGTGGGTTGCTCCAACGCTGGTCTTTCGCATCTTTCCCGTTCTATGTCAACGGATCTCCAGACACGGGCGTGGGTCGAGGTGCGAGCCGGGGCCCTTCGCCGAAACCTGGAACGTATTCGCGCATCCGTGGGTGCAGACGTCAAGCTCGTACCCATGGTCAAGGCGGATGCGTACGGGCTGGGCGTCGCCGGGGTCGTGACCGCGCTCGAGCCCGCGCATCCATGGGCGTTCGGGGTTGCGACCGTGGACGAGGGCCTGGAGCTCCGGAGGCTGGGCGTGTCCCGGCCCATCTGGGTCTTGAGCCCGACGCTGCCGGGCGCCCTCGAGGCCGCCGGCGAAGGCGGGCTCACCGTGGCGGTCTCGCACCTGGCGACGTTGGAGCGGCTCCGGCAGCTGGCGCCGACCCGGGCGACACCCGCCTTCCATCTGGAGGTGGACACGGGAATGGGGCGGGCGGGCTTCCCCTGGGACGACCTCGGAGCAGCCGTGCAGGCGGCGCGGAGGGCGGAGGCGGCCGGCGCCCGCTGGGAGGGCTGCTTCACGCATCTCCACTCGGCCGACGAAGCCCCGGGCACCATCCGGGGCCAATGGGAACGCTTCCAGAGCGCGTTGGAGGCCATGGAGGGGCGCGGCGATGGTTTGCTGTTGCACGTCCTGAACAGCGCAGGCGCGTTCCGAAGTCCCGAGTACGCGGCGGGCGCCGTGCGCCCCGGCATCTTCCTCTACGGAGGGTGTGTGGGGCCGGGCACGCCCGATCCCGAGGAGGTCGTGGCGGTGCGTGCCCGGTTGGTCCACATCCGGGACGTAACGCCCGGTACGAGCGTCGGATACGGAGCGACGTACCACGCCCGCGCCGCCGAGCGCTGGGCCACGGTGTCGATCGGCTACGGAGACGGGCTTCCCCGGGCCCTGGGCAATCGGGGCAGCGGGCTGGTGCGCGGTACACGCGCTCCCATCATCGGACGGATCTCTATGGACGTCACGGTGGTAGACATCTCCGGCGCTCCTGCTGCGGAGATCGGGGATGTCGTTACGTTCATCGGTTCGGATGGCGACGAGCGCATCACATTGGACGAGGTCGCGGAGTTGGCGGGCACGATCAGCTACGAGATTCTGACCGGGCTCACGCCTCGCTTGCCGCGCCTGTGGCAGTGAACAGCTTTCAAAGCATCGGGAGCCACGTGATACGGATGAAGAAGGTGGGCCTCGCCGGGCTCCTGATCCTCGGAGCCGTTTCGTGCACCGAGAAGATCCCGACCTCGGTGAACGAGGCGCTTCTGCCGGACAAGCCGGTGACGGTGGAGATCCGTCTCCCCTGGAGCGAGTTCGGGTCCGATTTCGCGGTCTATGGCGGGTTCGGGTATGCGTTCCAGCTGCAGAGGGGTCTCCTGGCCCACACGTACGGCGGGACGCTCGAGGCGCGCACCCTCGCGACCTTCGGTACGTACAACGTGCAGCCCCTGGTCAGGGATACTGCCGGGACCCTGAGGACGGATACCGCGCCGACCATCATCGGGGGGCGTGTGGTGGCGCATTTCGACACGCTCTCGAGCACGGTCTCCGGCGTGGTCACCTTGCAGATCAGCGCCATCCAGCAGGCGTGGGACCCCAAGACCGCGAGCTGGGACATGGCGGTCGACACCACCAACGACCGAACCCCGTGGTCCCAGCCGGGCGGCGGGGAGCTGATTCCGCTCACGACCGCCGACTGGTCTCCGCCCGACGGCGACTCGGTCGTCGTGGAGATCGACTCGGCGACCGTGGCCTCACTCGGGGACACGTTGAGCCTGACCCACGGTCTCGCCATGTCGGTCCTCACGGGAGGCGTTCGCCTGAACCTCACCAACCTCTCGTTGAATCTCGTCGGGAAGACGAAGATCAATCCCGACACCACGCTGTACATGTCGAGCACGCTTCAGTACCTGACGTTCATCTATTCTCCTCCGCCCGGTCCACCGAACGGCACCGTGCGCGTCGGGGGAGTTCCCGCATGGAGAACGGTGTTCGCGGTGACCCTTCCCAAGCAGCTGAACGGTCCGCCCGCGCTGTGCCAGGCGGTCGGGTGCCCCATGACGCTGAAGCCGGATCAGGTGAACTACGCGGGGTTGATCCTCCGAACATCCCAGGGGGAGACGGCGTTCAGGCCCGTGGACAGCTTGGGCTTCGACGTGCGTGAGGTCCTGAGCCCGAGCGAGCTTCCGAAGTCGCCGCTGAGTGGCTCGCTGATCGCGGATCCCAACGGATTCCGCGTGCCGGCCTTCATGTTCAACCGACCCCAGGGGGAGGACGTCGAGATTCCGGTGACAGGCTTCGTGCAGGATCTGGTCCGCGGGACCACGACGAGTGGACGACCGGTCTCGAACACGCTGGCGCTCCTGGCCCCCTCGGAGCCCTCTTCGATCTCGTTCGGCACGTTCGAAGGTCCCGGAGGGGGGCTCTTCGCTCCCATGCTCAGGCTCATCGTGACGGCAGGGAAGACGGTGGTGCTCCCATGAAGCGCACGCTCTGGTTGACGGTTCTCCTGGTCGTCGGATCCGCTGGAGGACTGACCGCTCAGTCCCTGTTCAACGCGGTGGGGATCGGTACCCCCGGCGATCCCATCGACGCGCGCTCCGTCGCGATGGGCGGCCTGGGCATCGGGCTCCTGGGTGGTGAGCTGCTGCCCACCGACCCGGCCAGCGCGGCGGACATCGCCCTACCGATGCTGGTCATGACGGCGCAGCCCAGCTGGGTGGACTACCGGAGGAGCTCGCCCGGCGAATCGGGGAAGTTCCGGGGTACTCGGTTTCCGCTGCTGGGGATCGCCTACCCGGTCTTCCACCAGGGAGTCGCGACCCTGACGTTCGGGTCCTTCCTGGACCAGCGCTATCGGGCCAACCGCACGGTGGACGTTCCGCTCTACGACACGACGACCACCGCTCGGGACGTGTTCGAGTCCAGCGGCGGAGTCTCGTCCGTACGCCTCGGGTTCGCCCGCACCGTCGTGGGCGGGCTGTCGGTGGGCGTGTCCTACGGCCGGTACACGGGCACCGTGCTCAGACGTCTCCAGCGCGTGTTTCCACAGGATACCGCCTTCGCCGCCTACCAGGCGGGGGGCTACTGGTCGTATTCGGGTCAATCGCTCACGGGGGGGGTCGCCTACCGTCTCGGTCAGGTGGCCCGCGTCGCCGGAAGCGTCACCGTATCGGGTGCGCTGAAGGCCACTCCGTCCGGCGACACCGAGGCCGGGGGCGGCTACTACAACCTGCCCCTCGAATACCGGATCGGCGCGAGCGCCGTGCTCGCGCGCGGCCTCGACTTCACCGCCGGCCTGGCCCGGGCGAACTGGGCCGCGACCGGCATCCGGTTCAAGAATGGTGACGCCGTCCGCTCGTCGACCAGCTATGGGGTCGGGTTGGAGCTTACGCAGGCTCGGCTCCTCGGCAGGACCGCGCCGCTGCGGATCGGCTATCGAAAGAGCGATCTCCCCTTCGGGTTCACCGGACAGGGCTCGGCCTCGGAATCGGCGATCTCCGGGGGCGTCGGCCTCCGCTTCCAGGAGAGTGGGGACTTCACGTTGGCGGGGCTGGACCTGACGCTTGAGCGGGGTACGCGCAAGGACGACCTCCTCCAGGAGCGCTTCTGGCGTGGCACCCTCTCGCTCAAGGTCTCCGGGTTCTGATCGAACGCGACCGATCCGTGCGGGTCTACTACCACACGTTCGGCTGCAAGGCCAACCAGTACGATACGGAGCGGATGCGCCAGGAGGGAGAGGCGCACGGCACGCGGACGGTCGGCTCGTGGGCGGACGCCGACGTCTGCGTGGTCAACACGTGCACGGTCACCAACCAGGCGGACGCGGAAGCCAGGCGCTTCGTACGTAGAGTGCGGCGCGAGAATCCGGAGGTACGCATCGTGGTTGCGGGTTGCTCGGCCGTGCTCAAGGCGCCCGAGTACCGCGCCATGGATGAAGTCGCTCATGTGATCGAAGGACATGATCCCGTGGGCGTGGCCGGCGCGCTCCACGCCACGGCGCCGGTCCAGATCGAGCTCCGCTCGTCGCTCGACCGGATCGACGGCGAGCCGATCGGCGGAGAGCTCCTCCGGAGAAGAAACGGTGCCACGCGGGGATGGCTCAAGGTCCAGGACGGCTGTGACCGGAAGTGCTCGTTCTGCGCTACCCGGCTGGCTCGGGGAAGCTCTCGCTCACGTCCGCCGGACGAGGTCGTGGCGGAGGCGCGCACGCTCGCCGCGGTGCATCCGGAGCTGGTGATCACCGGCATCCACATCGGCCACTACGGCCGGGATCTCGAGCCTCGCTGGACGCTCTCGCGCCTCCTGGCCTCCCTTCTCGAGGCCGTGCCCGATGTCCGCTTCCGTCTGGGCAGCGTGGAGGCGACGGAGGTGGACGATCTGCTGCTCGATCTCCTGAGCACCTCGGGTGGGAGAGTCGCCCCCCACCTGCACATGCCTCTGCAGAGCGGCGCCGACGCGGTGCTTCGTAGGATGCGCAGGTGGCACACGCGCGAGCAGTACCGCCGCCGAGCACTCGAGATCGCCGACAGGATCGATCCCCTCGGCCTCGGCGCAGACATCATCACCGGCTTCCCGGGCGAGACCGAGCGGGATCACGAGCGGACCCGGGCCTTGGTGGAGGAGCTGCCGTTCACCTATCTCCACGTGTTTCCGTTCTCTCCGCGCTCCGACACGGTCGCGGAGTCGTTGCCGGATCCGGTTCCACAGCGGGTTGCGGGAGAGCGCAGCCGCGAGCTGCGTGCGCTCGCCCAGAGCAAGGGCCGGAGCTACCGGCTCCGGCGGGTGGGCCAGCGCTGCGAGGTGGTCCTCGAGGGTGAGGGAAGCTCGGCGCTGACCGGAGACTACCTGAAGGTCGGGGTCCGGACGCCTCCTCCCGATCCGGCCGGGGGCCTGCTCGTCGGGACCCTACGGGAGGGCGGTGGGCATCTGTATATTGCGTGGCCCCACTCCGTCCACCCCAATTGATGGCATGACGCACACGGGCCGACCCAAGCGCGCGTACGTGGAGACGTACGGGTGTCAGATGAACATCAGCGACGGCGAGCTGATGGAAGGCGTCCTCGCCGAGCGCGGTTACGAGATCGTGACCACGCCCGAGGAGGCGGACGTGGTGCTCGTGAACACGTGTGCCATCCGCGAGCACGCGGAGCAGCGGGTCCTCGGCCGCGTGACCCAACTGGGGGCGCTCAAGAAGGCTCGCCCCGACATGGTGCTCGGCGTGACGGGCTGCATGGCGCAGCGCATGGGCTCGGAGCTCCTGGAGCGCACGCCCCACGTGGATCTGGTCATGGGACCGGACGGCTACCGGAGCCTGCCCGACTCGCTCGAGGCGCTGCGAGCTCCGGACGTCACGAAAGCCCCGCGCCCGTCGACGTCGCGCCGGCTGAGGGTGCTCGACCTCAACCTCGGTGAGAACTACCAGGGTCTCGAACAGCGCAGGCCGGAAGGAGCCTCGGCGTGGGTGACCATCCAACGCGGCTGCAACCACCGCTGCACCTTCTGCATCGTGCCCTACGTTCGGGGCCCGGAAAAGAACCGTGCCGCCGACGAGGTGCTGCGTGAGGTGCGGGGGCTCGTCGAGGTGGGGGTCAGCGAGGTCACGCTCCTCGGACAGACCGTGAACTCGTACGCCTGGGAGGAGTGGGGCTTTGCCCGGCTTCTCAGGGAAGTCGCGCGCGTCGACGGGATCCGTCGGGTGCGCTTCACCTCACCCCACCCCAACGACGTGACCCCGGAGCTGGTGGAGGTCATGGCCGAGGAGCCGGCGGTGTGCGAGCATCTCCATCTGCCCGCTCAGTCCGGGAGCGACCGGATCCTGAAGCGGATGGTGCGGCGCTACACGGTGGAGAACTTCTTCGGGAAGGTCGAGCAGGTCCGCGCGGCGATCCCGGACGTGGCGCTGTCCACGGACATCATCGTGGGCTTTCCGGGAGAGACCGACGAGGAGTTCCGGGCGACGCTGACGCTCATGAGAGAGGTCCGCTTCGACGACGCGTTCACGTACCGCTACTCGTTGAGAGACGGAACGCCGGCGACGCGGTTCCCGCCCGAAGACTTCGTTCCGGCCGACGTCGCGCACGCTCGGCTGGAGGAGCTCATCGACGTGAGTCGCTCGATCCAGGCCGAGATCAACGCGTCGGAGGTGGACCGGATCGAGGAGGTCCTCGTGGAGAAGGAGGCACGCGGCGAAGGGCAGGTCCTCGGAAGGACGCGAAGAAACAAGGTCGTCGCATTCCCCGGCCATGCCGCCCTGGTGGGCTCGTATGTCTACGCCCGCCTCGAGCGCACCACCGGAGCGACGTTCGTCGGAGGCCTCGTCTCCGAGCCCGGACTCGTGGGAGCGGGTACGTGAGCCGCCTGCTGGGCTTCGTGGGGGCACTCGCCGTCGTGGCGGTGGCGCTGGCGTTCGCCGCCCTGAACAGCGGACAGTTCGTCACCCTCCACCTCGGCTTTGCCACGTTCTACCGGGTCTCGCTGACGACCGTGGCATTCGTCGGGCTGATCTGCGGGATGCTGATCATGTTCGGGGCGGGGGTCCGCTCGGATCTGAAGGTCCGCCGCATCCTGCGCGCCCGTCTGCGCGAGGAGGACGAAGAAGAGCGCGCACGGTTCGTGGACCGCTCCCAGCGCGATCTGTTCGAGTCGACGAACGCCGGCGACGGGGGAGACGAGCGCGACCGAGGCGCCTCACCCCCGATGGAATCCGATCGAGAGGAACCGACAGGAGGAGAGAGACCGACGATTGAGCCCTGACGGCTCCCACCGGGAGGGCGCTCCCCCTTGAGGTGGAGCGGGCTTCCTCCCGTCGCGCGGCTGGCTCTGGTGTTCGCTGGAGCGGCCGCATTGCCCCGCTCCGGCGTCCCCCGCCCACTGACGCCGCTCCTCCTGATCCTCCTCGCGCTGCCCATCCGGACATCCGGGCGTCCCACGACGCGCCTGGCCTGGGTCGTGGTCATCCTGGCCGGACTCTGTGCCGGGGTCGCCCAGCGCTCCGCCCAAGCCGCGTCGTCGGCGAGCGTGAGCGACGCGCCGACGGCGTCCACCTCCGCGACGGCTCGGTGGCGGGGCAGCCTCCGCCGCAGGATCGAGGCGCTCTACGGAGCCCGCGCCCCCACGGTCGTGGCGCTCGCCCTCTCGGACAAGCAGGGGCTCGACCCCGAGCTACGCGACGCGTTCGCTCGCTCGGGTACCGCGCATCTGCTCGCCATCTCCGGCTTCCACGTCGGCGTGGTGGCCGGCCTCCTGTTCGCGCTACTCCGCGGCGTGGGGCTCGAGCGGAGGCGTTCGGGCGTGGGCGCCGCCGCCGGCGCCTGGCTCTACGTGGCCCTCATCGGCTTTCCGGACGCAGCCTCGAGGGCGGCCCTCATCCTGACGCTCGTGGCCCTCTCTCGGGCGAGGGGGCGCCCGCCCGCCCGCTGGGGTGCCCTCGGCTCGGCGTTCCTTCTGCTTCTGGCGCTCGATCCGGGGCGTATCGGAAGCGTCGGCTTCCAGCTTTCGTTCGCGGGCGCCGCCGGCCTCACGGCCTGGTCGGGGCGAGTGAGGCGCGCCCTGAGCGGGGTCGGCTGCCCCTCGGGGCTGGCCGGGGGTGTCGCCGCTGGCGTGGCAGCGACCGTCGGAACGCTCCCGATCGTGGCGTGGCACTTCGAGCGGGTGTCTCTCGTGGGGATTCCCGCCACGCTGTTGGCCTCTCCTCTGGTCGCGTTGGCGCTGCCGGGCGTGCTCCTCTCGGTCGCGACCGATTTCGTCTCTCATGGGGCGGCCGCCTTCCTGGCCGGTGGCGTGGACCTCGTGCTGGCCGTTCTCGTCGGTGGGGTGCGTGGGGTCGCGTCGTTGGGCTGGGCCAGCGTTTGGGTGCCGCGTCCCTGGGTGTGGGTGGCGGGATTCGGCTCGGTCGGCGGAGTCGTGGTCATCGCAGGGTCTCGAGTCCGGCCGGCCGTGCGGCGCGCGGTGGGCGCGCTCACCGCGGCGGCTGCCGTCGTGTTCTGGCCCGTGCTGGTCACCCTCCAGGCCCGCGACGCCCTCGAGATGCTGGTGATCGACGTGGGCCAGGGGGATGCGCTCGCCATGCGCACGCCCCGCGGCCATTGGCTCGTGGTGGATACGGGACCGGTCGACCCCGAAGAGCACGATCCGGGCAAGAACGCGGTGGTGAGGGCACTTCGACGACGGGGCGTGCGCCGGATCGAGCTGCTCATCCTCACCCACCCCGATTTCGACCACATCGGCGGGAGCGTGGCGCTCCTGCGCTCCTTCGCCGTCGGTGCGGTCATGGATCCGGCGTACCCCGCCGCCAAGGCCTCGTACATCGCGATTCTCGACACGGCGCGTGCGCGCGGGGTGCCGTGGCGGAAGGCCCATCATGGGCAGGTGATCGAGCTGGACGGGGTGTCTCTGGAGGTGATGGCCCCTTGGCCCGCTGGCGTCGGCGCTCTCGAGCCGGGCGAGTCGCCGACCAACGCCGTCTCCGTGGTGCTGCACGTCCGGTACGGGTGGTTCGACGCGCTCCTGATGGGTGACGCGCCGAAGCAGGTCGAGCGGGCCCTGGCGCCCGAGCTGCACGGAGACATCGAAGTCCTGAAGGTCGGCCATCACGGAAGTGCGACCGCCACAGATTCCCTCTGGGTCGCGCGGGCCCACCCCACGCTGGCGCTGATCTCGGTGGGCCGGCACAACCGATACGGCCATCCCGCGCCGTCCGTCCTCGCCCGCCTGCGCAGAGCGCACGTTCCCGTTCGGCGAACCGACAGGGAAGGGACGCTGGACGTGCTCGCCCATGCCGACGGCAGCTTCACCGTGGCGGGCGAGCGAGCGCCCGTGCGGGCGTATGAACGCTCATATGCTGCGGACCGTTGACCGGCTCGCGACGGTCGTCTATCCTGGAGGTGGAGTTCGGTACCACCCTCCCGATCCTGCCCATGCCCATGCCTCAGAGCTCCGTCGTCACCATCTCGCGCTTCCTGGTCGAGCAGGAGCGACTCCATCCGGAAGCCACCGGGACGTTCACGGACCTGCTCGAGGACATCGCCCTGGCCGCGAAGGTGATCTCGAGAGAGGTGAACAAGGCGGGGCTTCAGGACATCCTCGGCCGCACCGGCGACGAGAACGTCCACGGTGAAGAGGTCCAGAAGCTGGACGCCTTCGCCAACGACGTCCTCTACCGGGCGCTGGACCATACCGGACGGCTCGCATGCATGGTCTCCGAGGAGAACGAAGATCCGGTGGCCATCCCGGAGCGCTTTCCCTCGGGTCCCTACGTGCTGCTCTACGACCCGCTCGACGGCTCGACCAACATCGACGTCAACGTGTCGGTCGGGACGATCTTCTCGATCCACAGGAAGATCAGCGAGGGCGAGCGCGGCACGCTGGAGGACTGTCTCCAGCCCGGGTCACGTCAGCTCGCGGCAGGCTACGTGGTGTACGGCTCGTCTACGATGCTCGTGTACACCACCGGCGCCGGAGTGCACGGCTTCACACTGGATCCCTCGCTAGGCGAGTTCATTCTCAGCCATCCCCACATGCGGATTCCCGAACCGCCGGCCAAGGTCTACTCCGTCAACGAGGCCAACTACCGGAAGTGGTCGGGCGGCCAGCAGCGCCTGCTCAGCCACCTGAAGGGACCCGACGGTGGGTTCAGCTCGCGCTACATCGGCTCGATGGTCGCGGACGTGCACCGCACACTCCTTCTCGGGGGACTCTTCATGTATCCGGCCGACGAGGACCGCCCCCACGGAAAGCTCAGACTGCTCTACGAGGCCGCTCCCATGGCGATGATCTGTGAGGGCGCCGGCGGGGGCGCGAGCACCGGCAGGGGCCGGATCCTGGACATTCAGCCCGAAGCCCTGCACCAGCGCACGCCCGTGTACCTGGGTTCGGCCGAGCTCGTGTCGCTGGCCGAGCGGTTCCTGGCAGAAGACGAGGGATGACTTCGCCCTCGTCGGCGGGTGTCCCGGCCACCCGGCTCCTCGAACGCCTCCGGCGTGGCACGAAGCCGCGGAGTGCCTCTGCGGGTCGGCCCTAGCCCGGGCGGAGCCCTCAGCAGCTCGGAGCCCTCAGCAGCTCGGAGGCCCCTCCTCGATCGAACTGAACCCGCGCTCCACGTCCACGAGTGGCGCCTGATATTCACCCGAGAAGCACGCCGTGCAGTACGGCCCTCCCTCGACGGCGCTGACCATTCCTTCGAGCGAGAGGTAGCCGAGAGAATCGACGCCGAGCGCCTCGGCGATCTCCGAGATCTCGAGACGGGACCCCATCAGCTCGCTCTTGGTGGGCATGTCGATCCCGTAGAAGCACGGGAATCGCACGGGCGGGCTCCCGATGCGGAAGTGGACCTCCTTCGCACCGGACTGGCGAAACATGCGCACGAGGCTCCTGCTGGTCGTGCCTCGGACGAGCGAGTCGTCGACCACCACGATGCGCTTGCCGGCCAGCACCTCTTCGACGGGATTGTACTTCATCCTCGCCCCGAAGTCGCGGTCCTTCTGGGAGGGCTGGATGAAGGTGCGCCCGACGTAGTGGTTGCGAAGGAGCCCGAGCTCGAAGGGAATGCCGCTCTCCTCGGCGAAGCCGAGCGCTGCGGAGTTCGCGGAGTCGGGCACCGACACGACCGCGTCGGCGTCCACCGGGTGCTCGCGTGCGAGCTGGCGGCCGAACGCCCGGCGGGCCCGGTCCACGCTCAAGCCCCAGATCCGCGAGTCGGGGCGGGCGAAATAGACGAGCTCGAAGATGCATGGCGACGGATTCGTCGCGGGCGGCAGAGGGCGCAGCCTCCGCACCTTCCCACCGTGGATCTTCAGGACCTCTCCGGGCTCCAGGTCACGGACGTACTCGGCACCCACGATGTCGAGCGCGCACGTCTCGCTGACCACGATGTGCCCGTTGCCCTTCTTGCCGAGAATCAGCGGGCGGAAGCCCCGCGGATCGCGTACCGCGTAGAGCGTGTCGTCGATGGAGAGCACCAGGGAGAACGCGCCCTCGAGGTAGGTCAGCGCGTCGTCGACCTGGGCGTCCACGGTCGCGTGCCGTGATTTGGCGATGAGGTGGATCGGGATCTCCGAGTCCGACGACGTACGGAAGATCGCACCCTCGTCCACCAGACGATTCCGGAGATCGAGGTGGTTCGTCAGGTTGCCGTTGTGGGCCAGGGCCATGATGCCCTGGGAATACCGTGCCTGGATGGGCTGGACGTTCTCCAGGCTGCTCCCTCCGGCGGTCGAGTACCGGACGTGACCCACGGCGGTGGAGCCCGAGAGCCTGCTGAGCGCGGCGGCATCGAACACCTCCGACACCAGTCCGAGACCCTTGTGGGCCCGCGAGACGTCTCCGTCCACGGCCACGATCCCGGCGGACTCCTGTCCGCGGTGCTGTAGCGCATAGAGGGCCAGATAGGCGAGCTCGGCGGCGTTCTCGATCCCACTCACCCCGACCACGCCACACTCCTCGTGGGGACGATCGTCCAGACGGTGTGCCGGCAGATCCACGGCGCGAGGGTGGTCTCCCGGCCCGGGTCGGTGGGTCGTGGGCAGAACGGGTAGAGGTAATTCGGTACGGGCAGAGGCCATCGTCATCACGCTCCGGACGTAGGTGGAGCGTCCATGATTCGGGGAATCGCGTCGAGGTACGCGTCGACCAGCCGGTCGGCGGGCGCCTCGATCGAGGCGTTGCGTAGGGTGACGCGGAACGCTCCTCCCGGGGGCCCGACCTTGCCGATCTCTCGTGCCGGCACCCCGTGACGGCGTGCGAGGTGCAGGATCTCATCGGTGTGCTCGGGAGTGCAGGAGATCACGATCCTCCCTTGTGCCTCTCCGAACAGGACCGACACGGGAGGAAGGGGGTCGTCCAACTGTACCGTGAGGCCGACCGGCGCCGCTCCGTCACCGATGGCGCACTCGGCCAGCGTGCACGCCAGTCCACCGTCCGCGCAGTCGTGGGCCGAGCGGACGTGTCCTTGCTGGATCATCGCGAGCACCGCGTGCTGGAGGCGCCGTTCGGCCAACAGGTCCACCGAGGGCGGGCGCCCGGCGACGCGGCCTTCGATGCGGTAGAGGTACTCCGAGCCGCCCAGCTCGTCGGTGTTCTCGCCCAGGAGGATCACGGTGTCACCCTCTTCCTGGAACGCCTGGGGGGTGATGTGGTCCACGTCCTCCACGACCCCGACCATCCCCACGACGGGGGTGGGATAGACGGCGCGACCGTCCGTCTCGTTGTAGAAGGAGACGTTGCCGCCGGTGACGGGCGTCTCGAAGAGGGAGCACGCCTCGGCCATGCCGACGACGGACTCCCGGAACTGGTAGTAGATGTGGGGCTTGAGTGGATTCCCGAAGTTCAGGCAGTTCGTGATGGCCGAGGGAACCGCCCCCACGCAGACCAGGTTTCGGGCGGCTTCGGCCACGGCGGCCATCGCTCCCTGGCGCGGAGCGAGGTAGGTGAATCGCCCGTTGCAGTCGGTCGTTACGGCGACGGCCTTCCGAGTGCCGCGGATGCGGATCACGCCGGCGTCGCCCCCGGGCCGCACCGCCGTGGAAGTCCGCACGGTGGTGTCGTACTGATGGTAGACCCAGCGCTTGGACGCCACGTTCGGCGATCCGAGGAGCTCGACGAAGGTCTCGGTCAGGTCGCCCTCGCGCCCCGCCGCGTCCGAGACGTCTTCGCCGCGCAGCGCCTGGATGTCGGCGCTCTCGACGCCCTCCCTTTCATACGTCGGGCACCCCTGTGTCAGGGGAAGCGCCGGGATGTCGACGACCACCTCTCCATGCTCGGTCACGCGGAAACGCCCGTCGTCGGTCACTCGGCCGATCACGGCGGATTCGAGCTCCCACTTCCGCAGGATGCGATGGACCTCGTCTTCGCGGCCGGCCTCGGCCACCACGAGCATGCGCTCCTGGGACTCCGAGAGTAGGATCTCGTAGGGCGTCATTCCCTTCTCGCGCACCGGCACGGCGTCCATCTCGATCTCCACGCCGTTGCCGGCCCGGCCCGCCATCTCGGTCGCCGAGGAGGTGATGCCGGCCGCGCCCATGTCCTGGATGCCCGTGATCGCGCCGCTCTTGATCAGCTCCAGGCTGGCCTCGAGGAGGAGCTTCTCCGTGAACGGATCGCCGACCTGGACCTGCGGACGGCTCGCCTCGTCGGAGTCCTCGGAGAGCTCCTCGCTCGCGAAGGTGGCGCCGTGGATGCCGTCCCGGCCGGTGCGGGAGCCGACCGCCATGAGCGTGTTGCCCACGCCGGAGGCGGATGCCGTGATCAGCTCCTCCTTCTTCATGAGACCGACGCACATCGCGTTGACGAGCGGGTTGCCCTCGTAGCCGCGGTCGAACACGACCTCACCGCCGATGTTCGGGATGCCCATGCAGTTGCCGTAGTCCCCGACCCCCTTGACCACACCGGCGAAGAGGTAGCGTACGCGGCCGCTGTCGAGCTCCCCGAAGCGCAGCGAATCGAGCACCGCGACGGGGCGGGCTCCCATGGTGAAGATGTCGCGCAGGATTCCGCCGACGCCCGTGGCCGCTCCCTGGTAGGGCTCGACCGCGGACGGATGGTTGTGCGACTCGATCTTGAAGGCCACGGCGTAGCCCTCACCCACGTCGATCACCCCCGCGTTCTCTCCCGGGCCCTGAATGACCCAGGGTGCCTCCGTGGGGAGGAGGCGCAGCAGCCGCTTCGAGTTCTTGTAACCGCAGTGCTCGGACCACATGGCGCTGAACACACCCAGCTCCGTGAAGGTCGGCGTGCGGCCGAGAAGCTCGCGCACCTGGGCGTATTCGTCCTCGGAGAGCCCGTGGTCCGCGACCAACTCCGACGTGATCTCCGGATCGCCTGGACGGGGTCGTGCGGTGCTCTTCGTCGCCGCTCCGCCCGGGGCCGTGCCCTCAGCCATGCTCTCGGTCCTCTCGCTCTCGTTCGTGGAATGGGTCCATCGGTTTCGGTCCGGTGTTCACGAGGCCGGCGCGGGCGAGAGACTCGCCAGGAGCGACGTGAAGACCGCCACCCCGTCCGAAGATCCGAGGATCGGCTCCATGGCCCGTTCGGGATGGGGCATCATACCCAGGACGTTCCCCTGCTCGTTGATGATGCCGGCGATGTCGTTGCGGGAGCCGTTCGGATTGGCCCCTGGGCTCTGATCGCCTCCGGAGTCCACGTACCTGAAGACCACCCGGCCTCCCTCCTCGAGCTCCCGGGTCGTGTCCTCGTCCGCCTCGAAGTTCCCGTCGCCGTGGGCGATCGGGATCCGCAGCACCTGGCCGCGCTCGTAGCCGCTCGTGAAGATCGTGTCCGCGCGCTCCACCCTCAGGAAGACGTCGTGGCCCTCGAAGCGGAGGGCCGCGTTCCGTACGAGCGCTCCGGGAAGGAGTCCTGCTTCGCAGAGGATCTGGAACCCGTTGCATATGCCGAGCACGGGTCCGCCGGACTGGGCATAGCCGACTACGTCCTCCATGATCGGGCTCATGCGCGCGATGGCGCCCGGCCGGAGGTAGTCTCCGTAGGAGAAGCCGCCGGGAAGCATCACCGCGTCGAAGCCCTCCAGACCGCGCTCGCGGTGCCAGACGAAGCTCGCATCGCCTCCGACCTGCTGGATGGCCTTGTACAGATCGTAGTCGCAGTTCGAGCCGGGAAAGGTGATGACGGCGACCCGCATGCTCATGCGGAAGCTCCCTCCCGCTCACCCACCAGCGCGACCTCGAAGTCCTCGGTGACGGGATTGGCCAGGATCTTCCTGCACATCGCCTCGGCCGTCTCGACCGCTTCCGTCTCGGATTCGGCTTCCAGATCGATATACATGGCCTTGCCCACGCGCACGTCGTCCACGCCGGACCAGCCCAGCGAACGCAGCGCGCTGTGGATGGCCTTGCCCTGAGGGTCCAGCAGCCCGGGACGGGGCTTCACGAGAATCTCAACCACGAAACGGCTCAAGCGTCTTCCTCCGAAGTTGGAGCGAGATCGGCATCCGGGCCGGTCCCGCGTCTGGATCCGAGATCGTAGTCCACCGCACGCACCTCCGCTCGCCCCTCGTCGGCGTCCTCGTCGGTGTCCAGGAGCGGGTCTCCTCCCGGAAGACGGTCGAGGAGGCCCAGGAGAACGGTCTTGAGGAGGCCCCACATCGCGTACAGGAGGAGCGCGGGAAAGAAGTAATAGCGGGGCACGAGGATGGCGGCGAAGAAGCACGCCAGAAGGAACGCCGTGTTGAGCAGCCCCGCGGCCGAGCGCAGCCCGATCCTCGGGACCTTGGCGTACGGCACGTGGCTCACCATGAGCACGGCGAGCAGCACGATCCCGACGCCGGTGATCTGGGGCCAGGGAAGGCTCTCGAGATACGTCGCGAAGAACGTGGTCTGGCGGAACGGATAGAACGAGGCCAACAGCATCCCGGCCGCCGGCGACGGAAGGCCGTGGAAGTAGCGCTTGGCCTCGCCGGCCTGCTCGATGTTGAAGCGTGCCAGCCGCACCACCACGGCCGTCACGTACACGTACGAGAGCGTCCAGCTCCACTGCGTGTCGGAGAAGAAGAGCTGGTACATGATGTAGCCGGGGGCGACCCCGAACGAGACGGCGTCGACGAGCGAGTCGAGCTCGGCGCCGAACCGGGATCCGGTCCGCGTGAACCGGGCGACGCGACCGTCCAGCATGTCCAGGATCCCCGCCACCACGATGAACCACCCGGCCCACACCAGATCTCCCCGGCTGGCCGCCACGACGGCGTAGATGCCGAAGAAGAGGTTTCCCAGGGTGAAGGCCGAGGGAAGCATGATGACGCCCCGCTGCAGCGTCTCCCGGGCAGGTGGGCGGGGCGCCCTCATCCTGATACGAGGGCGGGTTGGCGCGCCAGCGTGGTGAGGCCCGCCACGGCCCGGTCACCCACGGCGCAGGTCACCTCCCAGTCGAGAGGGAGGAAGAGGTCCACGCGCGATCCGAAGCGGATGAGCCCGATCCTGCTTCCCCGCTCGACGGGATCGCCTTCCGAGGGGTCGGTGACGATCCTGCGGGCCACGAGCCCCGCGATCTGACGCACGAGCACCTTGCCGCCCGGCGTGGAGATCCCGATCGACGCCTGTTCGTTGTCCTCGGAGGCCTTCTCCAGCCAGGCGACGGCGTACGTGCCGGGCCGATAGGTCCGATGCTCGACGATTCCGCTCACCGGCGCGCGCTGTACGTGGACGTCGAAGATCGACAAGAAGATCGAGATCCTCCTGCACGCTCCACCCAGAAACGTCGGTTCCTCCACCTCCCGGACGTCCACGATTCGGCCCTGGCCAGGCGCGAGCACGGCCGCCGGGTCCCGCGGGAGCGCGTGGCGCGGGTCGCGGAAGAAGAACGCCACGAACGCCGCGAGGAGGCTCAACAGAACCGCGCCGACCAGCAGGGCCGTCCCACCCGACCCGAGTGCGACTGCCGCCCAGGCGGCCAGAGCCGGCACGGCTCCGGCCGCCATGAACGGGTAGCCCTCCGGGGCGAATCTCACCGGTTGTCGCCGAAGTGCGGGGGACGGAAATCGTCGAGCGCCACGCCGGTCAGCCGCCGGAACACGTCCTGGTAGCGAGTGGACGCGGCCTGGATGACCTCCGGTGGGATCGTCGGGGGCGGTGGGGTCTTGTTCCAGCCCTCGAGCGCATCCAGCCAGTCTCGAATCGGCTGCTTGTCCAGCGACGGCTGACCCCGGCCGACGGCGTAGTGCTCCTTGGGCCAGAACCGGGACGAGTCGGGCGTCAGGACCTCGTCGATCAAGAGAAGCTCCCCGCCCGGCGCGACGCCGAACTCGAACTTCGTGTCCGCGAGAATGATGTCCCGCTCGGCCGCCACGTCCCGCCCGAACCGGTACACCTCCTGAGAGAGGTCCCGCAGGCGCTCGGCCAGCTCGTCTCCCAGGATCTCCTTCGTCTTGCCGAAGGTGATGTTCTCGTCGTGGCCCTCCTGCGCCTTCGTGGCCGGCGAGAAGATCGGTGGGTCGAGGCGCTCGCTCTCTTTGAGGCCTTCGGGGAGCGCCTCGCCGGCCAGCGTGCCATGGTTACGGTATTCCTTCCACGCCGACCCGGACAGGTAGCCCCGCACGACGCACTCGACCAGGACCGGATCGGTCCGGCGCACGAGCATCGACCGGCGCGCCCAGAGCTCCCGGCTCGGCGCCAGATCCGGGTGACGCTCGATGATGACGTCCGGATCCACCGCGAGGAGGTGGTGCGGGATCCGCTCCTCGAGCTGCTCGAGCCACCACGCCGTGATGAGCGTGAGCACCTCTCCCTTTCGGGGGATCGGCTCCGCCATGACCACGTCGAAGGCGCTGATACGATCGCTGGCCACCATCAGGAGGGTGGCGTCGTCCACCTCGTAGACGTCCCGTACCTTGCCGCGGTGCAGGAGGGGAAGGTCGAGTTCGGATTGAACCACTGGCTTGGTGTCAGACATGGATCTCCGGAGGTTGAACGCGTTCGGCTTCGCTTCCGTACCGTTCGAGGACCGGCGCCACCCGGTCTTCGAGGAATCTCGCCACCTGCTCGGGGGCTCGTCCCACGAAGCGCCGCGGATCGACGAGCGCTTCGAGCTCCTCTTCCGAAAGCCCGAACGCCTCGTCGTCGGCGATCCGCTCCAGCAGATCCGCGCGGCTCCCGTCGTCCTTCATCCTGCGGGCCGCGGCCATGGAGTGCCTGCGGATGCGCTCGTGGAGCTCCTGTCGGTCACCGCCCCCGGCGGTGGCATGCATGAGTATGGTCTCCGTGGCCATGAAGGGAAGGTGCTCGGCCAGATTCCTCCTCACGACCTCGGGATTGACGACCAGGCCCCGCGACACGTTCTCCACGAGGACCAGCGTCCCGTCGAGCGCGAGGTAGGCATCCGGAATCGAGAGACGACGGTTGGCGGAGTCGTCCAGCGTACGTTCCAGCCACTGCGTGGCGGCGGTGAACGCCGCGTCCTGGGCCAGCGTGATGACGTGACGGGATAGCGCACAGATCCGCTCGGCCCTCATGGGATTCCGCTTGTAGGGCATCGCGGACGAGCCGATCTGCTCCTCCTCGAACGGCTCTTCGACCTCCCTGAGGTGGGCGAGGAGGCGAAGATCGTGCCCCAGCTTGGAGGTCGACGTCGCCACGCCCGCCAGGGTCGCCTGGATGGCGTAGTCGACCTTGCGCGGATAGGTCTGGCCGCTGACCGGATAGGTCTCCTGGAAGCCTAGCCGCCGGCCGACGGCCTGATCCAGGAGGTCGACCTTCTGGTGATCGCCCTCGAAGAGCTCGAGGAAGGATGCCTGCGTGCCCGTGGTGCCACGCACGCCCCGGAACCGGAGGACCCCGAGACGGAACTCGATCTCCTCCAGGTCCAGGAGGAGGTCCTGGATCCAAAGGGTGGCCCGCTTCCCGACCGTGGTGGGCTGGGCGGGCTGGAAGTGCGTGTAGGCCAGCGTGGGAAGCTCGGCGTGCTCCCGCGCGAACTCCGCGAGCGCGGCCACGCACCGCACGACCCGGTCCCGGATGAGCTGCAGGGCCTCCCGATGGAGGATCAGGTCGGTGTTGTCCCCGATGAACGCGCTGGTGGCGCCGAGGTGGATGATCCCCTTGGCGTGGGGCGCGTCGTCGCCGAAGAGGTGTACGTGCGCCATGACGTCGTGGCGGAAGCGCCGCTCGTATTCGGCTGCCCGCTCCAGGTCGAGCGAGTCCAGGGCGGCGCGCATGTCGTCCAGCGCCTCGTTGCTGATGGGCAGGCCCAACTCCTGCTCGGACTCCGCGAGGGCGAGCCAGAGCCTGCGCCACGTGCCGAACCGCCGCCCGGGAGAGAAGATCCGCTGCATCTCCCGGGACGCGTAGCGCTCCGAGAGGGGATGGACATATCGATCGTGGGACTCGCTCACGAGCGTGTTCCTCAGCTTCGCCAGTAGAAGTCTCGCACGACCACGCTGCCGTTGTGCTCGAAGTAGATGCGCACCTGTCCCGACCCTCGAAGGTGGTCGAAGATCCGGGCCGCGTCCTGTGCCGTCCGGATGCGGGTCCCGTTGATCTGCAAGAGGACGTCTCCCTTGCTCAGGCCAAGCTGGTTGGACAGCTCCGGAGAGATCGACGTGATCAAGGCGCCGTTGTCACTCTGGATGTCCTGCTCCTCGCGTATCTGCGGGGTCACGGTCACGAGCTGGATGTCCTTGAGCACCGTCACGTGCGGGGCGGTCTCGGACGGGAGGGCCGCGGCCTTCAGGTGCACGGGCCCCGTATCTCCCTCGATCCGCAGGTCGAGCTCGTCACCGGCCCGCAGGTCCAGCATGACCGCCTCGTAGTCCAGCGGGCCGGCCAGGCGGCGCCCGTTGGCCGTGAGCAGGCGATCACCCTCCCGGATGTCCGCCCGTGCCGCCGGGGAAGCGGGCGCCACGCTCGACACGAGGACCCCGCGGGTGCGGCCCCAGGCGTCGGCTTCGGCCGCCTTGACGTTCAGCCCGACCCAGGCGCGCCGGACGTGCCCGTACTTCAGGAGGTCGTCGGCCGTTCGCATCGCGCGATCGATCGGGATCGCGAAGCCGAGCCCCTCGCTCCCGCCGCTGGCGGAGACGATCGACGCGTTGATGCCGATCACCTGTCCGAGGGCGTCGACCAGCGCCCCCCCGGAGTTGCCGGGGTTGATGGCCGCGTCGGTCTGGATCATCCCCAGATAGAACCCTTCGTCGTCCGCGGAGCGATTGGAGGACGGGACGATGTTGCGGTCCGTCGCCGAGATCACGCCCGCCGTCACGCTCGGCTCGGCTCCGGAGAAGTAGTTCGCGAACGGATTGCCGATGGCCACGACCCATTCGGCGATCAGAAGTCCGTCGCTCGAGCCGACCGGTGCCACCGGGAGGTTGTCCCCGTGGACGCGGAGGACGGCGATGTCGGCCACGGGGTCGGTTCCCACGACCTCGGCGTCGAAGTCCCTTCCGTCCGGAAGGGTGACCTTGATCTTGTCGGCTCCGCGGATGACGTGGTTGTTCGTGAGGATCACCCCGTCCTTCCGGATGATGACACCGGAGCCGAAGCCGGCGGTCCTGCGGCGGGTGCTCCCTCCGAAGCCGAAGAAGCTGGCCCAAGGGTCGTTGATCGCGACCGACTCGGTGCCGATGACCGCTACGTTGACCACGGCCGGGGCGACCCGGGCCGCGGCCCGGACGAGGGCGGTCCGTCGGCTCACGGAGACGCTGTCCGAGACCGCCGCTACTTGTCGAGGCGCGGTCGGTGTGACGGGCGTCGGGTCCGCGGCGGCGGTCGTCGTCTGACCGGCTTCGGCCGCGGACGCGACGGAGCTCCCCTCCGAGCCACACGCGACCAGTCCCAGGAGGGGCAGGAGAAGGACGAGGGGCGAACGGGTCGGCTTCACTAGATCTCGGCTCCGAGCTTCTTCCAGTCCGCCAGGAAGGCCTCGAGGCCCCGGTCCGTGAGCGGGTGCTTCACCAGCTGCCAGAGCACCTTCGGCGGCATGGTGGCGCAGTCCGCACCGATCAGCATGGATTCCACGACGTGCACGGGGTGGCGGATCGATGCGGCCAGGATCTCCGTGGCGTACCCGTAGTTGTCGTAGACCTGGCGAATCTGATGGACGAGCTGCATGCCCTCGCCCGAGATATCGTCGATCCGACCCACGAACGGAGAGATGAACGTGGCGCCGGCCTTGGCCGCCAGCAGCGCCTGGGAGGGCGAGAAGCAGAGCGTGACGTTCGTGCGGATCCCTTCCGAGCTCAGCGTCCGGCACGCCTTGAGCCCGTCCTCCGTGAGCGGGACCTTCACGACGATGTTGTCGTGCAGCTTCGCGAGCTTCCGGCCCTCGGCCACCATCGTGTCCTTGTCGGTCGCCACCACTTCGGCGCTGACCGGACCATCGACCGTCTCGCAGATCTCGCGGTAGATCTCCTTGGGGTCGGTATCTCCCGCGACCTTGGCCACCAGGGACGGGTTGGTCGTGATCCCGTCGATGAGGCCTGCCTCGGCCGCGCGCCGGATCTCGGTGAGGTCCGCAGTGTCGAGAAAGATCTTCATGCTGGCGCCGTTCTCCGTTCAGGCGGGTGAGGGTCGTGAGCCCGTGTCGTTTCGTCGTGGGGATACTCCACACGGGCCAGGAAGAGCCCCTTCGCCGGGGCGGGGGGGGAGCAGTCGAGTCGTGTCTCGGGGTCGAGAAGCCGGCGCACGTCCTCCAGTGGCCTGCGTCCGCGTCCCACGTCGACGAGCGTGCCGACCAGATAGCGCACCATGTGGTGCAGGTAACGGTCCGCGGTGATGTCGAAAACGAGTCCCATGGACCACTCGGACCACGCGGCGGCCGCCACGGCGCACCGATCTCCACGCTCGGGCTGACCCGACTTCGCGAACGCGCGAAAGGAATGCTGCCCGACGAGGAGCGCGGCTCCCTTGTCCAGCAGCGCCCGGTCCAGAGGCGCCGGGTGCACCCAACACCAAGGCGCGTGGAAGGGAGAGCCCGCCTGCGGGTCCGTTCCGATCCTGTAGGTGTACGTTCGCGCGACCGCATCGTACCGGGGATGGAAATCCGGATGCGTCCGGCGGACCGATCGTACCCAGATATCCGTCGGCAGGACGGCGTTGAGCGAGCGGTGGAGATCCGAGGGAGTCCAGGACGAGGGCATGTCCACGGACGCGACCTGTCCGGTCGCATGGACGCCCGTATCGGTGCGGCCCGACCCCACGACGGTGCGTGGTCGATCGGCGAGGCGGCTGAGGGCGGCCTGGAGCTCCCCCTGGACGGTCCGTTGGCCCGGCTGGAACTGCCATCCGTGAAAGTCGGACCCGTCGTAATGGAGGGTGAGCTGCAGGCGGATCGTGTCCCCGGTTTCCACGGCGGAAAGGTACGGGGGAGGGGGTGGTTGTCAAGCTGGGGCGATTGACCGAAAAGCCGCACCGGGATTAGGATTTCTGCTCCTTGGGCCTCGAGATGGAGGAGCGAGCATGTCGGAGGGCGTGACCGACTCGGACGACCGTGTGGATCTGGGGCCACTCCTCGAGAAGGTGGCCGACGGAGAGCATCTCAGCGCGGCCGAGGCGGAAGCGGCCTTCGATCTGTTCATGGACGGGACCGCCACGGAGATCCAGATGGCGGGGCTGCTCATGGGACTCCGGGCCAAGGGCCTGGTGCCCTCGGAGGTGGCGGGCGGCGTCCGGGCGCTGCGCAAGGCGATGAGACCCGTGCCGAGCGCGGACCCGCTCGCCCTGGTCGATACGGCGGGCACGGGCGGTGGTGGCGTGACGACCTTCAACATCTCCACCTGCGCCGCGCTGATCGCGGCCGGAGCGGGCGTGCCGATCGCGAAGCACGGCAATCGCTCCTTCACCTCGCGCAGCGGCAGCGCCGACGTCCTCGAGGCGCTCGGCGTGCGCATCGAGCTGACGCCGGAGAGGATGGGGGAGATCCTCGACGAGGAGGGGATCGTCTTCATGTTCGCGCCGCTCCTGCACCCGGCGATGCGGCACGTGGCTCCGGTGCGCCGCGGACTGCCCTTCACGACCATCATGAATGTGCTCGGGCCGCTCACGAACCCGGCGGGCGCGCGCCGTCAGGTCATGGGGGTGGCCGATCCCGCGCTCCTCGACCTGGTGGTGCACGCCCTGGCCGAGCTGGAGCACGTCCGTGCGCTCGTCGTGCACGGAGAGCCGGGCATGGACGAGATCACGCCGGAGGGCAGCACGCGTGTCGCGGAGCTGGTGGCCGGCGAGATCAAGGAGCGTGACATCACCCCGGAGGATCTGGGGCTCGCGTCCGCTTCCCTCTCGGGCCTCGCCGGCGGGGAGCCGGAAGAGAACGCGCAGCTCATCCGGCGGATCCTCGAGGGGAGCGAGCACGGGAGCGGCCGCACGGCCTGTGTCCTCAACGCGGCGGGCGCCATCTGGGTGGGCGAGAAGGCCGAGTCGCTGGAAGCGGCCGTGGCCGCGGCCGAGTCCGCCCTCGATTCGGGAGCGGCCCTCGACGCGCTCGAGCGGCTGAAGGACGCCACGAATCGCTAGTGTGGTGTCTCGAAATACCTCGGCCATTCGAGCACCGATGCATCCGGCCCTGCGGCGTTACTCCTCGCTCGGAACAGCGCTGCTATTCCTCGTCGTCGCGCCTTGCAGGATCCGGCGCCTCAGGCCGGAAGCGTGCCCCGATTCAGTACTTCCGGATGACCCCGACCACCACGCCCTGAATCCGGACGTCGTCCGCCTCCACGATGATCGGCTCCATGGTCGGGTTCGCCGGCTGGAGCCGAATGCGGTTCCCGGCTTCCCGATAGAGCTTCTTGACCGTCGCGGAGTCGCCGCCCACCAGCGCGACGACCATCTCCCCGTCCTCCGCGGTGGGCTGGGCCTGCACGACGATGTAGTCGCCGTCCCGGATCTGCTCCTCGATCATCGAGTTGCCCTCGACGCGAAGGACGTAGTTCTCCCTCTGCCGCCGGACCATGTCCGGGGGCACGGCGAGGCTCTCGGTGTCCGGAATCGCTTCGATGGGGAGTCCCGCGGCGACCGTTCCCATGAGGGGAAGCGTGACCGTGGGGGCCCCGTTGTCCGGGCGGACGAGCTCGATGGAGCGGCTCTCGTTGTAGGCCTTTCTTATATAG
>CAZVYM010000013.1:0-53398 GCA_964630935.1 uncultured Gemmatimonadaceae bacterium
GACCGCTGCCCGGAATGCGGCGGGGAGTTGACCGAGGCGCGCCAGTTCAACCTCATGTTCAGGACCTTCATGGGTCCGGTCGAGGACACCGCCAGCACGGTCTACCTGCGCCCCGAGACGGCGCAGGGCATCTTCCTCAACTTCGCCAACGTCGTGACCTCGGCCCGCAAGAAGCCGCCGTTCGGCATCGCCCAGATCGGCAAGAGCTTCCGCAACGAGATCACGCCGGGGAACTTCATATTCCGCACGCGCGAGTTCGAGCAGGCGGAGATGCAGTTCTTCGTGAAGCCGGGTGAGGACGAAGCCGCCTTCGAGCGATGGATGGCGGACCGCATGGCGTGGCACGTGGGACTGGGCGTGCGTGAGGAGAACCTGCGCTTCCACGAGCACACCGCCGACGAGCTCGCCCATTACGCGAAGAAGGCCTACGACATCGAGTACCGATTCCCCTTCGGATGGAAGGAGTTCGAGGGGATCCACAACCGGACGGACTTCGACCTGTCGCGGCACCAGGAGTACTCCGGCAAGCGCCTCGAGTACATCGATCCGGGCTCGGGAGAGCGCTTCGTACCCTTCGTCATCGAGACGTCGATGGGCGTCGATCGGACGCTCCTCGTCCTGCTCGCCGACGCCTACCGCGAGGAGGAGGTGGAAGGCGAGCAACGGGTCGTGCTGGCGCTGAGCCCCCACGTGGCACCGCTGAAGGCCGCCGTCTTCCCGCTGGTCAAGAAGGACGGGCTGCCGGAGATCGCCGAGAAGCTCCACGCCGATCTGCGCCGTGCCGCCATTCCGTCGTTCTACGACGCCTCCGGATCGATCGGGCGGCGCTACCGCCGTCAGGACGAAGCCGGAACGCCGTGGTGCATCACCGTGGACGGAGAGACGAACGAGGAGGGGACGGTCACCGTCCGCGACCGCGACAGCCTGGAGCAGATCCGCATCCCGCTCGAGGGTGTGACGGCGTGGGTCCGGGATCGCCTGGCCGGGTGAGCGCCGCGCCCACACGGAGCCCACGGGGATGATCGTCATGAAGTTCGGGGGGACGTCCGTTCAGGATGCGGACGCCCTCCGCCGGCTCGCCGGGATCGTCGAGGGGCGGCGCGGCGAGCAGCCCGTCGTGGTCGTGTCGGCGCTGGCCGGGGTGACCAACGCGCTGGTGTCGCTCGCGTCGGGGTCGGCCCGCTCGGAGCGGGGGGCCCTCGAGCGCGCCGTGGCCACGCTCGTCGAGCGCCATGCCGAGGTGGCCGCCGCGCTCGGGCTTCCGGACGAGGTCGTGCGGGACGTTCGAGAGGAGGCGAACCGCCTCGTCGAAGAGCTCACGGCCCACGCGGGAGCGCAGCTCTCCGCCGCCGCGACGGACCGGCTCACGGGCGTCGGTGAGCTGTGGAGCTCCCGATTGGTGGTCGGCGCCCTGAGCGCGGCCGGCATCCCGGGTCGGTGGGTGGACGCTCGCGAGGTCATGGCGACGGACGACCGGTTCGGTCGGGCGGTGCCGAGGCAGGATCGGATCCGCGAGCTGGCCGGGCAACTGTTCGGTCCGTTGCTCTCGGCGGGTGAGGTCCCCGTCACGCAAGGCTTCATCGGCCGTGCCACCGATGGGCGCACGACGACGCTCGGGCGAGGCGGGTCGGACTTCACCGCATCGCTCCTCGGCGCGGCGCTCGACGCGCGGCGCGTCGAGATCTGGACGGACGTCGACGGGGTGATGACCGCCGACCCGCGCATCGTGCCGGCGGCGCGGACGCTGAAGGTCGCCACCTACGACGAGGTGGCCGAGCTCGCCACGTTCGGCGCGAAGGTCCTTCACCCCGCGACGCAGACGCCGCTCGCTGATCGAGACATCCCGATCGTGGTCCTGAACTCCCGCCATCCGGAGCTGCCGGGGACCACGATCACGACGGGCAGGGAGCTCGAGCGGCCCGGCGATTCGCCCGTGCGCTCGATCGCGTGGAAGAAGGGCGTCATCGTCATCAACGTGCGGGCGCCTCGCATGTTCGGCATGTGGGGCTTCCTCCGGCAGCTCTTCGAGGTCTTCGAGCGCCACGAGGTGTCGGTGGACGTGCTGGCCAGCAGCGAGGTCAGCGTGTCGGTCACGATCGACGACGAGCAGAGGCTCCCCGCCGTGCTCGAGGACCTGTCGGGGCTCGGGACCGTCCACGTCGACAAGCATCGCGCCATCGTGAGCGTCATCGGCATCGGGCTGCGCACCACCCGGGGGGTCGCGGCCCGGGTGTTCGGGACCGTGCAGCCGGCCAACGTCGAGATGATCTCGCAGGGATCGTCGGAGATCAACATCACGTTCGTGGTGCACGAGGAAGACGCGCCCGACATCGTGCGGCGCCTCCACGCGGAGTTCATCGAAGGGAACTGAGCGGGCGCGCGTTGCGCGTGCGCTCGCGTCCTCGCGGACTCCCCCCTATACTTGGCCGCTCCGACCCCGACGGGTCGGGTCGCAGTCCATTCGAGACCGGGTTTCGCGGAGGTTATCGGTGGCGTCCAAGTCCGAGGTCTTCAGCTCACGATGGGGAATGCTCCTGGCCATGCTCGGCATGGCCGTGGGCACGGGCAACATCTGGCGGTTCCCGCGGATCGCCGCGACCAACGGGGGCGGCCCGTTCCTCGTCGCGTGGGCGTGCTTCCTCCTGGCCTGGTCCGTGCCGCTTCTCATCCTCGAGTTCGCGATGGGCAAGGGGACCCGACAGGGCGCGATCGGGGCCTTCATCAAGACCTTGGGCCCGAAGTTCGCGTGGATGGGCGCATGGATCGCGTTCGTGGCCACGGCCATCATGTTCTACTACAGCGTCGTGATGGGGTGGACCATCCGCTTCTTCATCGGCACGGTGACCGGTGCGGTCCCGGCGGCGCAGCCCGGAGCCTTCTGGGACGCCTACAACTCATCCGGCGGGGCGCTCCTGACGCATTTCATCGCGATGGCGCTGGGCGTCTGGGTGGTCTCCCGCGGCGTGAAGGGAATCGAGACCGCGGCCAAGATCCTCATGCCCAGCCTGATCATCCTGGTCGTCATCCTCGCGATCAAGGCGGTGACGCTGCCCGGGGCGGAGAAGGGGCTCGCCTTCCTCTTCACACCCAACCTGTCGGCTCTCAAGGACTACAACATCTGGCTCCAGGCGCTGACGCAGAACGCGTGGGACACGGGTGCGGGCTGGGGCCTGGTGCTGACGTATGCCATCTACATGCGAAGACAGGAGGACACGGCGCTCAACGCGTTCGTGATCGGCTTCGGCAACAACTCGATCTCCCTCCTGGCCGGCATCACCGTGCTCGCCACGGTGTTCTCCGTCATGCCCGAGGCCGCCGACAAGATCGTGGGCGCCGGTAACGAGGGGCTCACGTTCATCTGGATTCCGCAGCTCTTCTCCCACATCCCGGGTGGACGCTTCTTCCAGGCGCTCTTCTTCCTCGCGCTCGTGTTCGCCGCCTGGACCAGCCTGGTCTCGATGATCGAGCTGGCGGCGCGCATCATCATGGACCTGGGACTCACCCGCGGCCGCGCCATCGCCCTGGTGGGCACGGCGGGCTTTCTGCTCGGCGTGCCCTCCGCGCTCAACCTCGACGTCCTCCACAACCAGGACTGGGTGTGGGGCGTCGGCCTCATGCTCTCCGGCTTCTTCTATGCGGTCGCGGTGCTCAAGTACGGCGTCAAGAAGTGGCGGATGAAGTTCATCAACCAGGAGGGCTCGGACATCCATATCGGCGCCTGGTGGGACTGGCTGATGCGCCTGATCGTGGTGGAGGCGGTCGTGCTCATGGCCTGGCTGATCTGGGGTGCCTGGAAGGCGTCGAGCGCGAGGGGCTTCGGTGCCACCTGGACGTTGTTCAGCCCCGACAATGTGGGCACGCTGCTCATCCAGTGGGCCGTGGTCCTGGTCGCGCTGCTGCTCGCGAACGGATGGATGGTCCGGGCCATGGCGGCCCACGACGAAGCCGGCGTGGAAGGATCGGTTTCTTAGGAGGTCGCCGAGCACGGTCCGGCGCACGCCGGGGAGGCATATCTGAGGTTCGAGGAGTTCGAGCGGGCGGCCCGCGAGGCGTTCGACTCCGTGCCCGCCGAGTATCGAGAAGGCGTGGACGGCCTGGTCGTGAGCCGTGAGAGCCTGCCCGACCCGGAGCATCCGGACGTCTACACGCTCGGCCACTGCCTGACCGAGTCCTGGCCGTCGGACTGGGGCGGCCCCGACACGACGCGCTCGTCCGTGGTCCTCTACTGGGGCTCGTTCCGGAAGCTCGCCGCTTCGGAAGAGGACTTCGACTGGGACGACGAGCTCTGGGAGACGCTGACCCACGAGCTGCGGCACCATCTGGAGTCGCTGGCCCGGGAAGACGCCCTGGAAGGGGTGGACTACGCGCTGGACGAGACGTTCAAGCGTGACGAAGGCCTGGACTTCGATCCCTGGTACTATCAGCAGGGCGAAGAGGTGGCCCGCGGGGTCTATCGGGTCGAGCGGAGCTTCTACCTGGAGCAGGTGTGGCGCACCGAGGCTTTCGAGCAGGCCGAATGGGTTCCCTTCGAGTGGCACGGCGAGCGCTATCGCGTACGCCGTCCACTCGAGCTGGGTGACGTGCACTTCGTCGTCCTCGGCGGCATCGAGACCGGCGCCGCGACCGTGGAGCTGGTCCTGGTGAGGCGCCGGAGCTGGTGGGAGGACGTGAAGCGGTTGGGAGGTACCTACCGGCCGGAGGTCCTGGAGTCGGAGGCGACAGCGGAACCGGATCCGAAAGCGGGGTAGCCATCCCCCATGGCCCTCCACGATGCGTACGCCCGACTCACGCCGTTCGAGCTCGCCTTTCCGGACGACGGCGAGCGCCTGATATCGGCGGTGCAGGGGGAGCTCGGCGAGGGTGCCGATCCGGGCGACGTGCGCACGTTCCTGACGCTCTCCGCCGTGGGGGCGTTCCTCGAGGAGACGAGGGCGGAGGACACGGGTGTGGAGGCCGTGCATCCGTTCGGCATGTTGGCCTACCACGCCTTCCACTTCGTGCGGGCAGGGCGGCGCGTGCTGCTCCTGGGCGAGGGGCTCGCCCGCCGCCTGGTGAGGGACGGAGGAAACGGCGCGGAGCCACGTCTGCCGGCGGAGGCGGGGTACGTCCAGCTACCGCAGCATCTGTTCTGGATGCCGGGAGGTGAGGGCGTGCCGGAGTCGATCGACGGGTTCTTCTGGACCCGCTCGCGGGACGGCCTCCTACACCTCCTTCTGGCGATGGGAATGCGACGGGACCGCGCCGGCCTGGTGGTGGCTCCCGTACCCGACGCTCCCTGGAGCGAGGCCGAGTCGTGGCCCGGGGCCCGCGTCCGCCGCGAGAGCGACGACTTCTCGAGCACCCTCCCCGGCAGCGAGCTCGAGGAGCTGTATTCGTTCGAGATGGCGGGGGAGGTGCTCAAGCTCATGGCGCGGCTCGCGGCCTATCTGCACGAGACGCCCGCCGCCGCCGTTCAGCGGACCCCGGGGGACGCGCCGCCGGAGGGGCCGCCGGCTTCGCGGCTCCCGTATCAGAGGATCGTACTCGTCGACCCGGAGGAACGCCGGCACGATGGCTAGAGAGTCCAAGAAGGCGAGAAAGGAGCGCGCCGCCGAGGTCTTCGATCTCCTGTCCGAGGAGTATCCCGACGCTCACTGCGAGCTCGATTTCGTGGACCCGTTCCAGTTGGGCGTAGCCACCATCCTGTCGGCGCAGACGACCGACGAGCGGGTGAACATGGTGACGCCGGAGCTCTTTCGACGCTATCCGGACGCACCCGCCCTGGCGGACGCGCAACAGGAAGATGTGGAGGAGATCATCCGCTCCACGGGCTTCTTCCGGAACAAGGCGAAGAACATCATAGGGTTCGCCCGGGGTCTGGTGGCGGATCACGAGGGCGCCGTGCCACGGACGATGGACGAGCTGTCTGCCCTGCCGGGCGTCGGACGCAAGACGGCGAACGTGATCCTGGGCAACGCGTTCGGGGTCGACGAGGGTGTCGTGGTCGACACGCACGTCAAGCGGCTTTCCGGCCGCCTCGCGTTCACCGAGGAGGAGAGCCCGGACAAGATCGAGGGCGATCTCATGGAGCTCTTCCCCAGAGACCGGTGGACGCTCCTGTCGCACCTTCTCATCTGGCACGGCCGGCGGGTCTGCGACGCGCGCAGTCCGCGCTGCGAAGCCTGCACCGTATCGCATCTTTGTCCGTCGTCGCGTGTGTAGCGGGCGCCGGAGTCCCGGCGGCATCCGGACCGGCCGTCCGCCACGCCCGCCCCGAGGACCGGGGATGCCCTCGCGCGGTGCGGGCTCCGGCGGCGCCGTCACTTCCGAGGCCCTATCTTTCCGGAACGAGCATTCCCAACCGAACCCCGAGGACCAGACGATGCCGGATCGCAGCGACGCCGTGGCGCTCCTGGAGGAGTGGGTGGACAACGAGGCCCTGCGCAAGCACATGTACGCCGTGGAGGCCGCCGTGCGGCACTACGCCCGTCTGCGGGGCGCCGACGAGGAGCTGTGGGGGCTCGCCGGGCTCTTGCACGACCTGGATTGGGAGAAGCATCCGGACCGGCATCCCCTGGAGGCCGTCGAGAAGCTGCGCGCTCTGGGCTACCCGGAGGAGGTGGTGCACGCGATCCTCGCCCATCGTTCCGACTTCACGGGTGTGACGCCCGAGACCGATCTCGACCGCGTGCTCTTCGCGTGCGACGAGTTGGCCGGTCTCGTGTATGCCGCTTGTCTGGTGAGGCCCAACGGCATCGACGATCTGAAGCCCAAGTCCGTGGTGAAGAAGCTCAAGGACAAGACGTTCGCCGCGGGAGTCAGCCGGGAGGACGTCCAGAAAGGAATCGAGCTCATCGGCGTAGAGCGAAGCGAGCACATCGGCAACGTCATCGAGGGCATGCGTGGGATCGCCGAGGAGCTCGGTGTGCGTGCCGTGGATCTAGGCGCTTGAGCAGCGTGTACGGATCCTGACAGCGACCCGAAGGGCCGCCCACCTCCATCGCGGAGCACCCCCCGTTGCGTCTCATCGCCTTCCCGATCGCGGCCTGCTTCCTCTCGCTGGGCGTCAGCGCGGCGGCGGGGCAGGACGTGGAGATGTTCGGAAGGCACTACGGGACGCGCCCGCCGCCCGGCTACTATCGCACGCTGGCGAGCGATCCGACGGCGTTCCGGTTCCGAAGGGGCAGGGCGCTCAGGATGCGCGTGCTCATGAGCCAGTCGGTCCAACCGGGACCGGCGCTGACGCTCGGACCGCGCGAGGGGCCGGTCACGGGGACCTTCGTCATCCCGGTCCTCCTCGGCCTGTTCAGCGATACGCCGACGATTCCTCCCTACGACGCGGACACCATCCGGGCCCGATACTTCGGCAAGGGCCCGGGCACCGTCACGAGCTTCTACAGCGAGATGTCGGGAGGGAAGGTCGACTTCGAGGGTGATCCCATGGGATGGATCCGCTCCGACGTGAGCGAAGCCCAGGCGACGGGAGACCAGAGCGGCCTGATATCCGGCACGGCCGCCGTGTTCGTCGCCAACCTGCTCTCGAAGGTCACGGGCGTGGACTGGGGCCAATACGACAACGATGGGCCCGACGGCGTCCCGAACTCCGGGGACGACGACGGCTGGGTCGACGCTCTGGCCGTGATCCAGCCCTCGTACGGTGCGGAGTGCGACCAGTCAACCGACCACATCTGGTCGCACAAGTGGAGCCTGAGCAGTGGCGGAGCGAAGGTCGACACCACGACGACCCCCTCGGCGAGCGGCGGGTTCATCAAGATCGACGACTACTTCATCCAGCCCATCTACGCGTGCAACAAGAGCACCCTGAACCAGATCGGGGTGTTCTCCCACGAGTCCGGGCACGCTTTCGGCCTCCCCGACCTGTACGACACCTACGCTGGCGACGGTACGCACCAGGGTGACGGGAACTGGGATCTCATGGCCACGGGTGCATGGGGCTGCGACGGCCGAACGCCCCAGAGCCCGTGCCACATGGGAGCATGGAGCAAGTCCATGCTCGGGTGGGTGGACGTGCAGACGCTGCCTGATGGGACGGACCTGGGCACCCTCTCGCTCCCAGCGGTGGAGAACAGCGGCCAGGTGTACCGCGTCGACGCGCAGGACAGCTCCGGGGACTACTATCTCATCTCGAACCGACAGCCCCTCGGGTTCGACGCGCGCATTCCGGGAGCGGGGCTCCTGATCTGGCAGATCGATCCCCAATGGATCGCCAGCCACTGGGCCGGCAACACGGTCAACGGGCACCCTCACCTGGGCGTCTGGCTGAGGCAGGCCGATGGGCTCGACGACCTGACGAGGCCCGGCGGCAACCGGGGAGACGGCGGGGATCCGTTCCCCGGAAGCCAGGACAACCAAGTCTTCCACGCGGCCTCGGACCCTTCGTCCTTGACCCATCTCGGCACGCCGAGCGGCCTGACCATCCTCGACATCCAGCGCGTTCTCGGACAGGTACAGTTCCACCTCTCTACGCGCCTCACCACGATCTCGGTCAGCACCCAGGGCGACAGCGGCTCGGGTGGCCTCCTGACCGTGAACGGGGCCCCGGTGTCCGGCACCTCGACCACGTTCACGGCGGCGCCGTTCGTCATCGACACCGTGGAAGCGGCGGCGGGCGAGGAGATCTCGCCGGGAGTCCGGGAGCCGTTCACCGGATGGGTCGACGACTCGACGGCCTCGCGCGTCCGGGTGCTCCAGACGCCCATGTTCGACACCGGGTTCGTGGCGACCTATGCGGGAAGACAGGTGCAGCTCGCCATCGCGACCACCGGCGAGCTCAACGGCGTCGCGCCGGGGACCTTCGAGAGCACGCCGCCGAGCCCGGACCTCTGGTTCGCGGAGGGCACCGACGTCCAGGTTCGCGCGGTTCCGACGCAGGGGTTCTCGTTCGTATCCTGGACGGGAGCGCTGGCCGGCCAGCCGAACCCGGCGAGCGTCACGATGGCGGGGCCGGTGCAGGCAGGGGCGACGTTCGAGCTCACGTACGCCGTCCCCGCCGCCACGGTACAGATCTTCGGGGGAGTGACGCCGGGCGCTCCCCCGCTCTCGGTCCAGAACGGCACGGATCCCGTGACATGGAGCATCCAATCGGGATCGTTGCCGGCAGGACTCCACCTGAACCCGTCGGGCGTCTTCACGGGGGCCGCGATGGAGCTGGGGACGTACGTCCTCACGGTGCAGGCCCGGGACGCCCTGGGACTCACCGCGGAGGGGACCGTCACGCTGGAGGTCGCCAAGCCGGTGCTTCCGGCAGACCGGCTCGCTTCGCCCTTCTTCGGCGTCGGACCCACCCTGACCGACTCGGAGCAGCAGTTCCTGGACCTTCAGGGCAACCGTAACGGCAGCTACGATCTCGGTGATTTTCGGGCGTGGGTGTTGGCGAATCCGAATCTCCCGCTGAGCGCGGGCGCTTCGGCCGTGCCGTCGCCGCGAGGCTCGACGCGATGACGCGCGTGCGGTGGGGGCTCGGGCTGATCGGCGTGCTGATACTGGCGACGGCATGCGACTCGGGACCGAAGGGACCGGGAGCGCTGTCCGCTACCGTCTCGGGTCGGGTTCTCGGAGCCGCGGTGCTCGAGGTATCCGGTCCGGGGATCACGAGCTTCGAAGGCCAGGGTGGAAGCCGGGTCTTCAGCGCGGCACTCTCGCCCAACGCGGTGACGCCCTCCTATCGGGTGATCGTCGTCGACCCCGAGGGTGGCGACCTGCACTTCGGCATCCGGGTCGAAGACGTGGCCGCTCAGCTGCCGACGGTCGCCGTGATCCAGGCCGTGGACTCGGCCAACGCCCCCGTGCCCGGCTCGGCGGTGCAGGTGCGGGTCGCCCGGTGAGCTCCGCCCGGCACCGGCTTGCCGGTCCGGGTGCATCCGCCCAATATGGTCCGACTCCGACGGAGTGCCGACACCGTTTCTCCGAATCCGACCGGGAATGACATGACCGCTGCCACCTGGATCACCATGCTCGTCGTGATGGCCTTCGTGTGGGGAGGCTTCCTCCTCGCCCTGTCCACCGCCATCCGGAAGGAATCGGGCAAGTCCGGCGACGCGTAGCGGACGTCCACGAGGTGGGACGGGCAGGCGGCCGTGCGGCCGGTCGTACACCGCCCGCTCCGTTCTTGCCAAGCGTCACCGTCCAGGCGACCATTCGTGGGCTCCGATGGGACGACCCCCCGGACCCGACCACCGTCGGGCCAGAGGGGGGTTTCCTTTAGGCGCCTCCCAGAGTCACATCATGGGCCGCGGCCCATGAGCTACTGATCCAAAAAACCCTCCAGACCCTTGCCACGACGCGACGACCTCGAGAGCATCCTCATCCTCGGCTCGGGCCCCATCATCATCGGGCAGGCTTGTGAGTTCGACTATTCCGGTACCCAGGCGGTTCGCGCCCTGAAGGAAGAGGGCTATCGGGTCATCCTGGTGAACTCCAATCCCGCCACGATCATGACCGATCCGGACCTGGCGGATCGGACCTACATCGAGCCGCTCACGGCCGAGTGGGTCGAGAAGGTCATCGAGCGGGAGAAGCCCGACGCGCTGCTGCCCACGATGGGGGGACAGACGGCCCTCAACCTGGCCATGGAGCTCCACGGCTCGGGTGTGCTCGCGAAGCACGGCGTCGAGCTCATCGGCGCCAACGAGCGCTCGATCGAGATGGCCGAAGACCGCGAGGAGTTCGCGGAGGCCATGCGCCGCATCGGTCTCGAGGTGCCCCACGGTGGGTTCGCACGCTCCATCGAGGAGGCGCGCACCATCGTGGAGGACACGGGCTATCCGGCCATCATCCGGCCCTCGTACACGCTGGGCGGCACGGGGGGCGGTATCGCCTACAACCGAGAAGAGTTCGAAGCGGCTGTACGCAGGGGTCTCGACGCTTCGCCCATCCATGAAGTCCTCGTGGACCGATCGGTCATCGGCTGGAAGGAGTACGAGCTCGAAGTCGTCCGTGACGGGATCGACAACGTCATCGTCATCTGCGCGATCGAGAACATCGACGCGATGGGAGTGCACACCGGCGACTCGATCACGGTAGCACCGGCGCAGACGCTCACCGACGTCGAGTACCAGCGGATGCGTGACGCGGCCATCGCCATCATGAGGGAGATCGGCGTCGAGGCCGGGGGCTGCAACGTCCAGTTCACGGTCAACCCGGCGGACGGCGAGATGCTCGTCGTGGAGATGAACCCGAGGGTGTCGCGCTCCTCGGCGCTCGCGTCCAAGGCCACGGGCTTCCCGATCGCGAGGGTGGGCGCCAAGCTGGCCGTCGGCTACCACCTCAACGAGCTCCCCAACGACATCACGAAGACCACACCGGCCTCGTTCGAGCCGGTGCTGGACTACGTGGTCGTCAAGATCCCGCGCTTCGCGTTCGAGAAGTTCCCGGAAGTCGACGACACGCTGACCGTGCAGATGAAGTCCGTGGGCGAGACCATGGCGATCGGCCGCACATTCCGCTCCGCGTGGCAGAAGGGCTTCCGCGGGCTGGAGATCGGCCGCCACGGCTGGGTTACGGGCAGGCGCCTGAAGGACGACGGGCTCGAGGAAGACGACCGCGAGGCGCTCCTGTCGGCCCTGCGCCGACCCACGCCGAACCGTCCGTTCCAGATCAAGCGCGCGATCGAGGCGGGCATCTCCCTCGAGGAGATCCACGAGGCCACGTTCATCGATCCGTGGTTCCTCGACCAGTTCCTGCAGATCGTCGAGCGGGAGCGGGCCTGGGCCGAGGCCGACGAGGTCACGCCCGAGCTCCTGCGCCGCATGAAGCGCGAAGGGTTCTCGGACCTCCAGCTGGCCGAGCTGCGCGGGGAGACCGAGGAGGAAGTGCGGGAGCGGCGGTGGGCGTGGGACATCCATGCCACGTTCAACGTGGTCGACACGTGCGCGGGCGAGTTCCCCGCCGAGACGCCCTACTTCTACTCCTCCTACGAGGACGAGACGGAGAGCGTCCCGACGGACCGGGACAAGATCGTCATCCTCGGAAGCGGACCCAACCGGATCGGCCAGGGCATCGAGTTCGACTATTGCTGCGTGCAGGCCGTGCTCGCGCTCAAGGAAGCCGGATTCGAGGCGATCATGATCAACTCGAATCCCGAGACGGTCTCCACCGACTTCGACGTGAGCGACAAGCTCTACTTCGAGCCGCTCACGCTCGAGGACGTTCTCGAGGTCCTGCATCTGGAGCGGCCGAAGGGCATCATCGTGCAGCTCGGTGGCCAGACGCCATTGAAGCTCGCCGAAGACCTCGAGCGGCTCGGCGCCCCGGTGCTGGGGACGTCGGTGGATGCGATCGACCGGGCCGAGGACCGGGACCGGTTCGCGGAGGTGTGCCGCACCATCGGCGCGCGCGTGCCGGAGAATGGGATCGCCACGAGCGAGGACGAGGCGCTGGCCGTGGCTCGCAGGATCGGATTCCCCGTGCTCGTGCGGCCGAGCTACGTGCTCGGCGGACGCGCCATGCGCATCATCTACGACGAGGAATCGCTCGAGCGCTATTTCGAGGAGGCCGTGCAGGCGTCCGAAGACCATCCCGTGCTGGTGGACCGTTTCCTCGAGGATGCGTTCGAGGCCGACGTGGACGCCCTCAGCGACGGGTCCGACGTGGTCATCGGCGGGATCATGCAGCACATCGAGGATGCCGGGGTGCACTCGGGTGACTCCGCGTGCGTGCTGCCGCCCTATCTGCTGTCGGGTCCCGTGCTGGAGGAGATGCGGTCGCTCACCCGGCAGTTCGCGCTCGAGCTGGGTGTGGTCGGACTCCTCAACGTGCAATACGCGATCCGCGACGGCACCGTCTACGTGATCGAGGTCAATCCCCGCGCGTCGCGCACGGTGCCGTTCGTGAGCAAGGCCACGGGCGTGCCGCTGGCGCGCCTGGCCGCCCGCGTCATGGCCGGGGAGAAGCTCGCGGACCTGGGCGTGCCGCACGATCCGCCGGTTCCCGGGGTGGCCGTGAAGGAGGCGGCGTTCCCCTTCAACCGCTTCGACGTCGACGTGCTGCTCGGTCCGGAGATGCGGTCCACGGGCGAGGTCATGGGCTTCGACGACTCCTTCGGGATGGCGTTCGCCAAGGCCGAGGTCTCGGCGGGGAACCCTCTTCCCGAGGAGCCCGGCACGCTCATCGTGACCGTCAACGATCGGGACAAGGCCACGGTGACGCCCATCCTTCGGCGCTTCCACGACCTCGGATTCAAGATCCTGGCGACCCACGGCACACAGGAGTACCTGACCCGGCTGGGGGTCCCGGCGGAACGGGTGTACAAGGTCAACGAAGGACGTCCCAACATCGTCGACCACATCGTGAGCGGGGACGTGCGGCTTCTCATCAACACGCCGCTCGGCAAGAAGTCCCAATACGACGACTATGCGATGCGGCGAGCCGCCATCATGTACAACATCCCCTACCTGACGACCATGTCCGCGACTTCGGCGGCCTGCGACGCCCTGATCGCGCTTCGGGCCCGCCACCACGAGGTCCGTTCGGTCCAGGAACGCATCGCCAGTCTCGGAGCGACCGTCCCGGCGTGAGCGGGCTCACGGGCTTCTACCTCCATCCGGCCTCACCGCTGCACGACACCGGGTGGGGTCATCCGGAGCACCAGGGGCGCCTCCGCGCCCTTTCCTCGACGGTGGGCCGGGACCTTCTGACGCTCCACGGACACGTGGAGCAGAGGGATGCGGTGGCGGCGACCGAGGAGGACCTGCTGCGCGTCCACACCGAGTCGTTGCTCGAGATGGTGCGCGAGTCGTGCCGAATCGCCGAATCACGGCAGACGCTGGTGCCCATCGACTCCGACACGGTGGTCTCCCCGTCGACCTGGGACGCCGCCGTGGGAAGCGCCGGTGCCGCGATCACGGCCGCCACGGCGGTCGCGCGCGGCGAGCTGGCGAGTGCGTTCGTCGCGGCCCGGCCTCCGGGCCATCACGCGACGCCGAGCCATGCGATGGGCTTCTGCCTGTTCAACAACGTGGCGGTCGCCGCCCGCCGGCTCCAGGCCGACGGGCTGGCCGGGAGCGTCCTCGTCGTCGACTGGGACGTGCATCACGGGAACGGCACCCAGGATGTCTTCTACGAAGATCCCTCGGTCTTCTATCTCTCCGTGCACCAGGTGCATCACTATCCGGGCACGGGCGGCGCCCACGAGACGGGAGCCGGGAAGGGGGTGGGGACGACACTCAACGTGCCGCTCACCGTGGGGACGTCCCGTGAGCGGTATCTCCGTGCGTTCGACGAGGCGCTGGAGGAGGCGCTCGGGCGCTTCGCCCCCGACTTCGTGCTCGTCTCGGCTGGGTTCGACGTGCTGAGCGGCGACCCGCTGGGCGGTCAGCTGCTGGAGCCGGTGGATCTCCACTCCATGACGCGCCGCGTGGTGGAGGTCGCTGCCGGGGGGTGCCAGGGACGCGTCGTGGCGGTCCTGGAAGGCGGATACGTGCCCGAGCGGCTCGGCGCGGGAGCGGTGGCGGTCATCCGCGCGCTGGCCGGGCTGGAAGCACCACCGGCCTGAGAGAGGGATCTCGTCGTAGAACCACCGGCGCTGCCCCGGGTATCAGAAGCTTCCGACGTCGATGCCTGCGCGGCCGAGCCGTGCCGCACCGCGTCTCGATCGAACGCCCCAGGAGCAGGACACCAGGGAGCCCCGCACATGATACCACGAGGCCGAGCAGTCGCCTTCGTTCTCCTGTCCGCCCTTTTTCCGTTCAGCGGGTCCGCCGCCGCCCAGGAACCCCCGCGCTCCGGCGAGCCTCTCCACGTGGCGCCCGCAGCCAAAGAGGCCATCTCCCGCCTCCGGTCACCGTTTTGTCCGGGCGAGATGCTGGAGGTGTGCCCGTCGAGCGGCGGTGCCATGCTCAGAGACTCGATCCAGGCCATGGCCGAGGCTGGAATGTCGGCCGACTCGATCGTCGAGCGGGTGATCCGCCAGTTCGGAGAGGAGTGGCGGGCGGAGCCCGTCGCCAGGGGGATGGGCCTGTGGGCCTGGCTCCTGCCGCCGCTCATGCTCATCGGTGGATTGGGCGTGGTCGCCGCGGTCCTCGCTCACAGACGGAGGAACGGTGGCCCGGAGGTGTCCGAGGCCGAGCCCGGTCCGCTCGTGGGCCCGGAGGACGAAGCCCGTCTGAAGGACGCCATGAAGGAGATGGACGAGGCCGAAGAGCCGGCGTTCTGACCGTCATTCAGCACTGACCGACCCGGGCTCGCGTTGCCCCGGGCGGTTCGCGCCCTACCTTATCCCCATGCCGGAAGATACCTCCGGGGCGGCGGGACACGTTCCTGCCGTCCCTTCCATGCTCGATCTGGTCCGGTTGAGTCCTCAGCTGCTCTTTCCACCGGGCGGCGTGGATCTCTACCGCCAGATCGCCTTGCTCACCGACCTGTCCGAGGGGCACGAGGTCCTCGACGTCGCGTGCGGCAAGGGTGTGCCCCTCGAGTACTTCGTGCGCGAGTACGGAGCCCATGGCTCGGGTGTGGACGTGGACGGCGGCATGATCGAGATGGGGGAGGCCCGTAGCCGCAAGGAGGGCCTCGCCGACCGTCTCCAGTTCCAGACGGCGCCCTCCGACGCGCTCCCCTACCGGGACGGAATCTTCGACATCGTCGTGGGCGAGCTGGGGTTGGCCGCCCACTGCGAGCCGGCCGATGCCGTCCAGGAGCTGGTCCGGGTGGCCAAGCCCGGTGGCTTCGTCATCCTCGTACAGCTGGTGTGGAAGGCCCCCGTGGAGGCGGCGCGCCAGCGCGTGCTCGCCGAGCATCTGGGCGCTCGCCCGCTCATGATGGTCGAGTGGAAGCGTCAGATGAAGGACGCCGGCGTGGCGGAGCTCCACACCGAGGACTGGTCGGACGTAGAGACCTCCTTCCGGCCTCGCATCGTGAAGCCCTTTCCGGATTTCGCGGAGATGTTCACGCTTCCGCAGAAGATCGGGATCCTGAGGCGCGCCTGGCAGAAGTGGGGCATGAGGGGTGTCCGCACGGTCCTCGAGCGTGAGCGCGAGGTGCATCGTCTGCTGACGCAGGAGCGGATTCTCGGCCTCGATCTGCTCAAGGGACGAAAGCAGAACGGCACGGGCGCCGGCGAGTCGGGGGCCGGCCCCGATCGTAAGTCGGAGGAGACGTCACCCGTACGGAGCCCCGCCGACGACCGGGAGACCGAGCGGCGCGACGGCACGGAGCGACGGGACGAGACCGAGACCGTGGGCCTACCTCTGTTCAGCGGCGAGTCCGACGACGCTTGAGCGACGCTCCGCACACCCGTGTCGAGGTCGCCCTCCCCCTTCCGGTCTTCGGCAGCTTCACCTATCGGATTGACGGTCCGCCTCCGCCGGCGGGCACGCGCGTCCTGGTTCCGTTCCGACGCACCGAGCGCATCGGATGGGTCGTGGGACCGGCCGAGGGTGAGCCCCCTCGTGGCCTGAGGTCGATTCTCGACGTGCTGGACGCGGAGCCCACGGCTCAGCCCGACATTCTCGAGTTGTGCCTTTGGATGGCGGACTACTATGCGGCGCCCCTCGGAATCGCACTGCGGGCGGCGCTGCCGGCCGTGCTCTCCGACGTCTCCCGTGACTACGTCACGGCCGCCGGCGACCTGCCGGACGATCTCCGGCCGCGGGAGCGACGACTGGCGGAGGCGATCCGACGGCGTGGCGGCACGCAACGGGTGAAGACGTTGCGGAAGGATCTCGGAATGGGCTCGCTCTGGCAGGAGATCCGGAGCCTCAAGGCGCGGGGGGTCCTGTCACACGAGACGGTTCCGCCGGCCGATCCTCCCGTGAAGACCCGGCGGGTCGTGCGCATCCGCCGATATCTGGAGACGCTCGCGGAGCGGGAGGAGGTCTTTGGTCGCGCCACGCGCCAGAAGGAGGCGTACGAGCTCCTGGAAGCTTCGGGTGGGGTGGTGGAGCTGGCCCATCTCACGGGGGCCGGAGGGTTCAGCCGAGGGGTGGTGACGGGCCTCGAGGAGAAAGCGCTCGTACAGCTGGACGACGAGGAGGTACTGCGCGACCCGTTCGCTCGACGGCCTTCCGCCGAGCCACCGCGGCACACGCCCACCGCCGCGCAGGAGGCGGCGCTCCGGGTACTCGTCGCGGCGCTCGACGAGCGCACGCCGGCTCCCTTCCTGCTGCAGGGGGTCACCGGCTCGGGCAAGACCCTCGTCTACGTCGAGCTCCTCCGTCGGGCCCTGGAGCGGGGGCGCAATGCCGTGGTGCTGGTTCCGGAGATCTCCTTGACGCCCCAGACCGTGTCCCGCTTCAGGGCGCACTTCGGGGACAAGGTCGCGGTCCTCCATTCGGCGCTCTCGGATGGGGAGCGCTACGATGCCTGGCGCCAGCTCCGTTCGGGGGCGCGCCGGATCGCCGTAGGGGCGCGCTCCGCGATCTTCGCGCCCCTCGAGAACCTGGGTGTCGTCGTCGTGGACGAAGAGCACGACGGCAGCTACAAGCAGTCGGAAGCCCCTCGCTATCAGGCTCGTGACCTGGCGGTGATGCGAGCCCGGGCGGCAGGGGCGGTCTGTGTCCTGGGTAGCGCAACGCCGTCCCTGGAGAGCTGGCGCAACGCCCGGAGCGGGAAGTTCCATCACCTCTTGCTTCCCGAGCGTGTGGGCGGTGCGCGCCTTCCTGCCGTCCGGGTCGTGGACCTGCGCACCGGACGCGGAGAGGACACGCATCCCCGCGCGTCGAGCGGCAAGCGGCCGGGGGGGCACGCTCTGTCCCCCGAGCTCGTGGACGCGGTGGAGGCCCGCCTCGCGCGCCGTGAGCAGGTGATCCTCCTTCTCAACCGGCGCGGGTACGCGTCGTTCGTGCAGTGTCGCGAATGCGGGGAAGTGGAGCAGTGCCAGAACTGCTCCGTCTCCCTCACGTACCATCGTGTCACGCAGCGCGTCATGTGCCACCACTGCCGCTACGAGCACGAAGCGCCGACGCGGTGCCCGCGGTGCGGCTCGCAGGACCTCTCGTTCCGGGGGCTCGGGACCGAGCAGGTGGAGCGCATTGCCGCGGAGTCGTTTCCCTCCGCCCGCATCGCCCGCATGGACGTGGACACGACGTCGGGCAAGTGGTCGCACCAGCGTATCCTGTCCCGGGTGGAGCGTGGTGAGGTGGACATCCTGCTGGGCACCCAGATGATCGCGAAGGGGCTCGACTTTCCACGTGTCACGCTGGTCGGGGTAGTGAATGCCGACGTGGGCATCCACCTGCCGGATTTCCGGGCCAGCGAGCGGACGTTCCAGCTGCTGAGTCAGGTCGCCGGGCGGGCCGGCCGAGGGGTATTGGGAGGCGAGGTGATCATCCAGACGTCGCTGCCGGAGCACTACGCCATCCAGGCCGCGGTGGCCCATGACTACGATGGCTTCGCCGAGAGAGAGCTGTCCGAGCGTGCGGGCCCCCGATACCCACCTCATGTGCGGCTGATCAACGTGGTGGTGAGCAGCCCCGACCGCGAGGCCGCCGCGGCCGGTGCCGAGGCTGCGGCGAGCTGGCTGCGCCGGAAGCTGGCCGCCGAAGCTCGGCGTACGGGCACCGCGTCCGTCGAGTTGGTCGGCCCGGCTCCCGCTCCCATCGAGCGTCTCCACGGGCGCTGGCGCTGGCACTTTCTGATGAGGGGAACGTCTCCCACCGCCCTGGGAACCGCCGCCCACGCATTGGCCGAGGAGCACAGACCGGTCGGCGGAGACGTGCGCATCGCCATCGACCGGGATCCCGTAGGGTTGTTGTAGCTTCGGAGGGGGGCGGGAAGAGGCGCGCGCTCCCCGGGGCACGCTCGCCGTATCGTCGTTCGATCCTTCGGGGCTCGCTCTGCTGCGCGGCGCGTCTGTGTTTCTCGCGTCCGCTGGGTCTCTCCGCCGCGCCGCGCCGACGGCCCCCGGGGAGCGTGCGCCTCTTCCCGCCCCGTCCGAGCGGGTGGGTGGGAGCCGAGGATGAAGCGAAGCGAGCCCCTCCGCTCCACGGAGTCGGACACGGTGCTCGTCGCGGGGGACGGGAAGGGGTGCGCTCTTACGGGTCATCGGCGCGACGCAGCGGAGTGGGTGAGCGGACGCTGGCGACCAAGATGCGTCGCGTCGCTAAGCGAGCGCGCACAAGTGAACCCTCGATTTCGCGAGCGGGCCCGTGAGGGCGCACCCCTTCCCATCCCCCGCGCCCACGACCCACCTGTCCAGCGGAGTCATCCCTTCCGCCGCACCTCGTGCCGGAATATCTTCGGTCCAGGCGGTGAGGTTGCAGAATCAGGCAGGGAAGATGAGGAGAAACGCGTGAGCTGCCTGGCGTTGAACGCCTCGTTCGAGCCGCTCAACATCGTGCCCGCCCGACGGGCCGTGCGGCTCGTGCTCGACGGCAAGGCCGAGATCCTGGAGGTCGATGGAGACCATCACTTCCGCTCCGAGAGGGAAGCGGTCCCCTGTCCCTCGGTGATCCGGCTCGTCCGGTTCGTCCACGTTCCCCGCCGGTTTCGCCGACAGGTCACCAACACGTTCCTGTTCGCCCGCGACGGTTACTCCTGCCAGTACTGCGGTAGGCACCGCAGTGAGCTGCGGGGGCGCCAGTTCCTCACGCGCGACCACATCGTGCCGCTCTCCCGTGGTGGGGGAAACACGTGGGACAACGTGGTGACGAGCTGCTCTCCCTGTAACAACCGCAAGGGTAGCCGGTTGCCCGACGAGGCGGGGCTGACGCTTCTGACCGTGCCGAGGGAGCCCAACTACGTGCATCTGGTCTGGGCGGTGCGAAGGGTGACGCCGGCTCAGGCGAAGTACGTCGAGATGTTCTACGGTCGGAGCGCGCTCGAGGCGGTGTCGGGCAGCCTACCCTAGGGGCGCTCGGCACACGCCGGGGACCACGCGCCTGCGGGGCCTTTCTCTTCTCTGTGCGACCTGCTAGTCCTCGAGCCAGGCGTAGGGCCGTTCGTAGAACTGACCGTAGCCGCGGATCGTGCCCCGCAGCGTGTACTCCTTCCAACGGACCATCCACCCCCGTACCTCGTCCTGAACCACTTCGTAGCTGAAGCCCGGTGATTGCGCACGCTCCGCGAGGAATCGCTGGAGGTGGGTCGGGAGGTTGGCCACGCCTTCCACCGGCATGAAGTCCGGATGCTCCAGGAGATCCGACCGGATCTCCGATTCTCCCATCTTCAGGCTCCGGATCGCTTCTTCGACCGCGGAGATCACCTCGGAGAGGTCCGGAACGGAGCCCGTCCTGGCCCGAATCGTCTTCAACAGCGTGTGCGTGCCGGGCGACGTGAGGTCCGCCCGCACCCGATCCAGCTGGGTAAGTAGACGCTCGTGGAGGCGGAGGAGCTGGGAATACTCCCGCTTGGCCTTGAGCGTGGACTCCTCGAAATCGGCCATGGGCTCCTTTCGCCGACCGTCACTCATCGTCCGGATCGTCTGACAAAAGGCCACCCTCGAGCCGTTCCTGCAACTCCCGTGCTCGCTCGAGCGCCTCCTCGACCACCCGGAGCGACTCGCGAACCGTGGGGTCGGCCTCCTCGTGCCGGTCCTCGTCGCGAGAGGAGGGCGACGGCTCGTCTCCGTCACGCCGAGTACCCCGGACCTCGTAGGCGAACACCATTCTGCGGAGCTCCCCGAGGAACTGCATGAGATCCGGGAGGGAGTCCAGGAGCGTGCCGCGACTCTCCATGCGCAGCACCATGCGCGCGAACCGGGTCAGATGGCTCTTGAGCTCGCGCTCGGTGATATTGTCGTACTTGCCCATGGGTAGTCCATCTACCCGGCGACCCCGGTCTTCGATCCTGCCTCGTCGGCGCGGAGCGACACGCGGCAGTCCACGGCCAATCCTCCATTCGGAAACGCGAGAAACGGGTTGACGTCCAGCTCGGCGATCTCCGGGTGGTCGATGACGAGTTGGGAGATCCGCTGGATTCCCTCGACCAGGCTCTTCTTGTCGACACCGGCCTCGGCTCGAACGGGCTCGAGCAGCGCGCTCCCGCGGATCGAATCGAGCATCTCGAGAGCATCGATCTCCGAGACGGGAGCCAGACGGAACGAGACGTCGCCCAGCGCCTCCACGTAGATGCCTCCGAGCCCGAACATCAGGATCGGGCCGATGGACGGATCGGTCGACATGCCGATGATCGTCTCGCGCCCACCCGAGACGAACTTCTCCACGAGGATGCCCTCGAGATCGACCCCTTCCTCTCCCAGGGAACGCACGAGCTCGCCGAAAGCGGCGTCGAGCTCGTCCTGCGACCGGACGTCGACGCGTACCGCGCCCACGTCGGTCTTGTGCACGACGCCGGGGGCGACCGCCTTGAGCACCACGGGGTAGCCGCACGCTTCCGCGGCCTCCCGGGCCTCCTGATGCGTCGTCACGAACCGATAGGCCACCACGGGCACTCCGTAGGCCTCGAGCACGGCGAGCGCCTCGTGCTCCTTCAACGTGGTCCGTCCTTCTGCTCGCGCATCCCGGATGATGCGGCGCACCGCCTCCTCGTCGACATCGAACCAGGTGGGTTCCTGGACGGGCCGGGCGAGCCAGCGCCGATAGCGCACCATCGCGTCGAGCGCCCGGGCCGCGGACTCGGGGAATGTGTAGGCGGGGATGCCGGCCTCGTGCAGCTCGGCCCTGCCCTCCGGGAAGCCCTGGCGCCCCATGAGCACCGCGAGCACCGGCTTGTCGCGCTCGTTCGAGCAAGCCTGGACGATGGCCGACGCCACGTCGACCTGCCGAACGCCGAGCGGCGGAACGAAGGCCGCGATCGCGGCGTCCACGTTCGGGTCGCTCAGGACGTGCTGCAGAGCCAGCCGATAGGACTCCGAGGTCGCCGACGCGATCATGTCGACCGGGTTGCGAACCGATGCTTCGGCCGGGAAGACCGCGCGCAGCTCCTTCTGGGTGCTCTCGGAAAGCTCCACGACGTCGAGGCCCTCCGACTCGCACGCGTCCGCGATCATGATGCCGGGTCCACCGGCGTTCGTAATGATGGCCACCCGGTTGCCGGCCGGAATCGGCTGGTTCTCGAAGGCCATCGCGACGTCGAAGAGCTCCTGTACCGACTGCGCGCGCAATACCCCGCATTGAGCCAGCAACGCGTCGATGGCCACGTCCACACCCGCCAACGCGCCCGTATGCGACGCGGCGGCGCGGGCGCCCGCCTTGGTCCGGCCCGACTTGACCACGACGATGGGCTTCTTGCGCGTCACCTGGCGTGCGAGCGCCGTGAAACGTCGTGGATTCCCGAAATTCTCCAGGTACATGAGGATGACCTTGGTGGCGTCCTCGTTCTGCCAGTATTCCACCAGGTCGTTGCCGCTCACGTCCGCCTTGTTGCCCACCGACACGAAGTGATGGATCCCGATGCCGTACTCGGCGGCGTAGTCCAGGATCGTCACGCCCATCGCTCCCGACTGGCTCATGAAGCTCATGGGGCCCGCCGGTGGCATCGTGGGGGCGAAGGTCGCGTTCATCGAGAAAGACGGGTCGGTGGTGAGGACCCCCATGCAATTGGGGCCCACCAGGCGCATTCCGTACTTGCGCGCCATCCTCGTGATCCGGGCCTCGCGCTCCACGCCTTCGCCCCCGACCTCCTTGAAGCCGGCCGAGATGACGACCAGTGCCTTCACACCCTTCTCGCCACACTCCTCGACCACTTGCTCGACCTCGCCCTTCGGCACCACGATGACCGCGAGGTCCACCTCGCCGGGGATCGCCCGGACCGAGGGGTATGCCGGCACCGCGTGAACGGCCGGAGCCGAAGGGTTGACCGGGTAGAGGACGCCGGTGTACCCGTGACTGAGCAGGTTGTCGATGATCTGGTGACCGATGGTGTGAGCGCGACGGCTCGCACCGACGACGGCGATGGACCGGGGGCGAAAGATCGAGTCGAGCGACGACGGCATGACGAGGCGGCTCCGAAGTGCCGGATGTGAGTCCCGAACGGGCGATAGACACGCGATGCTGGACAAGTCTGGCGGCTCCCGGTCATGAGGTGAAGGGGGAACCGATGAAGGAGGCCCGCTTGATCCGGAGGATTCGCTTCCTGGCGTCTCACCATTACGCCCGGGCCGACCTCTCCGAGGAAGACAACCGGCGCATGTTCGGCGACCAGTCCAGAGCGCACGAGCACGACTGGACCATCGAAGTCCGGGTCCGCGGACCGATCGACGAACGCACGGGCTTCGTGACGGATCTCGGGAGTCTGGACCGTGCGCTCGAAGAGGTGTTGGGGGGGTGGTCGGACGGCGACCTGAACCAGCTCATCCCGGAGGTGGAAGCAGGTGCGATGAGCCCCTCGACGGAATCGCTGGCGCGCTGGATCTACCGGCACCTGGCTCCCTCCGTCGTGGCACCGGCCCGGCTCGAGGCCGTGGCCGTCTTCGAGAGCTCGGAGTTGGGAGCCGAATACCCGGTCTGACGGTCGCCGGGCGGCGTTCTCCGCCACCGGCCCGCCGGACACCGACCGGAGACCGGTTTCCGGGTTCCCCTTGAGCGGACGCGCGCATCCATCTCATCTTCCGGATGTCCTGTTCTCCGATCGGAGAGGCCATGGGGGACCATCCGAAAGAGCCCGAAAAGCCGCAACCTGCCCGGCCCGAGCCTGCGAGGCCCACGTCGGAGAAGCCCGAGCCCGTGAGGCTCGCGCCTGCTCGCCCCACGCCGGCGCGTGCGAGGGCCCCCGCCGCGTCACGTTCGTCGGGCGAGCCCGGGTCCGCGGAGGGCGAGGGGCTCGATGCGAAGACGGTGCCGACGCCCGGGGTTGAGCCCGACGTCGACGAGCGGACCGTGGAAATCGACGGCGCGACCTGGACCGTCGAGGTGGCGGGTCGCGCCGCCGGGGGGGCCAGCCTCGCCGTTCGCAGCACGGCCCCGCTCCTACTCCTCCGCTTCTCGCGTGACGGGGAAGACGGGACCCCTCCCCGCGAGGCGCTCGTGGTGGGGAAGAGGTTGGAGCGTCTCACGGAGGGCCAGCTCGAACAGGCATTCGCCACCTCGGAGCCCGCGTCGGAGCCCGGGAAGCCGCAGGAGATCTTCCCCGGCACTTCGTCTCGAAGAGGACGACGGGGGAGCTGAGGGCCGTCCCCCGAGGAGGACGGCAGGTGTGTCCGATGTACACGAAGTCGTGTCAGTACGACACGATCCTCTGGCGGCTCGTACTTCCGTACAGGTCATCTATCTCGTTGTACCCGAACGTCTTGGGCTAGTCGTGTCACTTCGGCATGATGCGTGCTCTTCCTCCTCCCTGATTCGCGTGCGCGAAGCGCGCACGGAGTGCGCACAAGAACCGACGAGAACACGAGGTACGATATGCGCCAGACACGGGACCGTGGAAGCTCGGAAGAGCCGGAACGGCCGAGCGCGTTCCAGGGAATCATGATCTCTCCCGTGGGGGCTTCGGAGGCCGAGGCTCATCGGCCTCGGATATCGGCGTTCATCTGGGGCGGGAAGGTACGTCCGACCCCGACCCTTCCGTTCGGTCGCTGGAAGGGTGCCGCGTAGGAAGCACCCGCAGGACGCGGAGCGAACCCCCCCGGCAGCGTCGGCTGCCGGGGGGGTTCGTGCGTTCCGGACCGAGGACCCGGCCGGGGCCTTCCATCCCCCAGACCGGCTCCGCCTCCGACACAGGTGCTAACGAATCCCCTCGCCGCCCCGTCGGTAAAGGAGTAGAACCCGAAGGGGTGACCCCATTAGCTTCGTGGACGTGCCGATCGTGGCCAACCTGCCTCTCCGCGAGCGGGGTTCCGCGATCCGCGGGAACGCCTTCAACACGGTGCGACCGATCGGTGTCCTTGAAGAGACCTGAAACGTCAAGTGATGGGGAGTTGGTCCGAAGGGCCAGACGTGGGGATGCGTCGGCGTTCGGCTCTCTGGTGGAGCGGTACGAGCGGGCCGCGTACATGGTCGCGCTGTCCGTGACCGGACGGCCTCAAGATGCGGAGGATGCGGCTCAAGAGTCCTTCCTCGTGGCGTTGGAGAGGCTCGACGAATGCAGGGAGCCAGAGCGGTTCGGTGGCTGGATGATGACGATCGTGAGGAACCGCTCACGAAACCTCGTCCGTCGCGAGGCCTTGAGGGAGATGGATCAGGTCCCGGTCGGGGCACGTTCGAGCGTGCCCACGCCCGAGCGCTCCGCCGAGACGTCGGAGCTACGTGAACTGCTGGAGGAAGCGTTGAAGAGCCTTTCGGACGTGCAGCGTCAGATCGTGATCCTGCACGACATGGAAGGATGGAAGCATCGGGAGATCGCAGGGCTTCTGGGCCTCCCTCCGGGGACGGTCCGCTCGCACCTGCACTTTGCCCGGAAAGCGCTCAGGGAGTTGCTCGGTGATTCCCTGCCGGCGCGTTCGGATCATTAGGAGGGCGGAATGAGCCCCGAATGGAACAAGGGTTCTAGAAAGCAGCTCAGCGACGAGCTCGGACGGGACATGGAGCTCGCCTCGGCCCTGGAGCTTCTGGATCCGGAGCGTTCGGACCCGGGCTATTGGATGCGCTTCCGCTCCAGGGTGATGCGCCTCGCCGGCCCGGAGCTGGCGCGACGCAGGCTCATGGGTGAGCCGTCGTTGCCGGATGTGGTCATGTCGTGGTCACGAGCCGTGGTCCCGGCGGCGATGCTGGCCGCGGCGCTGGCAGGCATCGTGTTGTTGCGCGACCATGCCGTGCCACAGCCTGCAACCGTGGGCGTGGAGGAGCTTCTGGTCGCAGGCGTTCAAGGTTCGACGATCCCGGCCGAGTTGGAGCGGACCCAGGTCGCCTTCGCCTCGGAGTCCTTCTGATGGAGCGAGTCTTGCGTACTCGGCTGTTCGCCGGGGTGGTCCTGGCGGTGGTGTTCGGTGCCGGCGTCCTCCTGGGATTGGCGTTGGATCAGGGTGGACCCGGTCCGACCGCCGACCGCGGCCGCGGCGACGATTCGCACCGCACACCCACGTACATGCAGGTTCATCCGACCGACCAGCAGAAGGTCCTCATCGATTCCATCGTACGGAAGGACCGTGCGGCCATGCGCGCGCTGCACGAGGAGTTCCGTGCCGAGTACGACCCCCGGTACCAGGCGCTCATCAAGCAGACGCGCGACGCCATCAAGGGTGTGCTGACGCCCGAGCAGGCGGCGCAATACGACTCGCTTCTCGCCGAGAACGATCGCCGGCGGGCCGAGCGGGCACAGAGGCAGAACCGGGAGTAGCCCATCCATGCAGAGACGGAAGCGGGTCATGCCGGCCTGCATGAGGACACGGGGTCCTCGCGGGCGCACCCAGGGTGCGCTATACGACGAAACCATCGAGGCGCGGGCGCAGCTCGAGGCCGATACGGGAAGGGAGAAGGCGGGATGAACGACGTGATCATTCGCACCGAGGGGCTCGTGAAGGACTACGTCCTGGGCGCGGAGACCGTCCATGCGGTACGCGGCGTCGACCTGGAGATCAGGCGGGGTGAGTTCGTGGCCATCATGGGGCCTTCGGGCAGCGGCAAGTCCACGTTCATGAACATGATCGGTTGTCTGGACACCCCGACCGAGGGCAGTTACTGGCTCAATGGCCAGCTCGTCAGCCGCCTTACCGAAGACGAGCTCGCCCGGGTGCGGAACCGCGCGATCGGTTTCGTCTTCCAGACGTTCAATCTCCTGCCGCGAGCCACGGCCCTGCACAACGTGGAGCTGCCGCTCATCTACGCGGGCATGGGTTCCAAGGAGCGTCGCCGGCGCGCCGAGGAGAAGCTCGCCCTGGTGGGACTCCGGGACCGCATGGACCACAAGCCGCCCGAGATGTCGGGTGGACAACGTCAGCGGGTTGCGGTGGCGCGCGCGCTGGTCAACGAGCCGGCGCTCCTGCTGGCCGACGAGCCGACGGGCAATCTGGACTCGATGACGAGCAAGGAGATCATGGTCCAGCTCGCCGATCTCAACAAACAGGGGCAGACCATTGTCCTGGTAACCCACGAGCACGACATCGCCGCATACGCCAAGCGGCAGGTGCATCTGAGGGACGGACAAGTAGAGCAGGACTTCATGAATCACGTTGCGGAGACTACCGCATGAACACCAAGATCAAGTTTCTCGCGGTCGCGGCGCTGGCGGCGCTCGGCGCGACGGCGTGCAAGGCGGGCCAGGCGGAGGATGCGCCGAACATCCAGACCGCTGTCGTCAACCGCGGCAACCTCCGCATCGCAGTGGAGGCGACCGGGTCGGTGGAGCCGGTGCGGTCCGTGGACGTGAAGTCCAAGGCGTCCGGTCAGATCCTGCAGCTCGTCGTCGACGTGGGCGACAGCGTGCACGCCGGGACGATATTGGCCAAGATCGATCCGCGCGACGTCAACAACAACTTCCAGCAGGCCCAGGCGAACCTCGAGGTCGCGAAAGCCCAGGCCGCCAACGCCAAGGCCCAGCTCGATCGATCGAAGGCGCTGCTCGACTCCGGTGTCATCACGCAGCAGGAATACGAGAGCAACAACCTGAGTTACGTGACGGCCCGTTCGTCGCTGGTGAGGGCCCAGACCAACTGGGAGCTCGCGAAGCTCCAGCTCGCTGACGTGACGATCATGGCCCCGATCGACGGGACGATCATCTCCAAGGGAAACGGGATCTCGGAAGGGGCGGTCATCCAGTCGGGCTCCAGCGGCTTCTCCGGCGGAACGACGCTCTTCACCATGGCGAACCTGGACTCGATGCAGGTGCGCACCCAGGTCGACGAGACCGATGTCGGCCAGTTGCACGCGGGCCTTCCCGCCACGATCAAGGTGGAGGCCTACCCGAGCCGTACGTTCCAGGGTCGGGTGGAGAAGATCGAGCCCCAGGCGGTCACCACGCAGAACGTGACGATGTTCAACGTCATCGTGAGCATCGACAACAAGTCCGGGCTGCTGAAGCCCGGCATGAACGGCGACGTCGAGATCCTCGTGAACCAGGCCGACAACGTCCTTCTCATCCCCAACAACGCGATCGTGGAGCGCCAGGACGTGGGGCCCGCCGCGATGGTGTTGGGCATGAACGTCGACTCACTCGACTTCCGCTCGCTCGCGGGGAGGGGCGCGCGGAGCGGCACGGCGAGCGCTCGGGGAGCGAACGGCGCGAACGGCGGCGCGCAGCAAGCCGGGAGAGAGGGCTTGGCGAGCCGGAACGCCGGTCGGGCGGGCGCCTCGGCGCAGAACGGAAGCGGAACGCAGACTGCGTACGGCCAGCGCACGATGCCGGAGGGCATGCGCGCCGAGCTCGACTCGCTACGGGCCAAGGCCGGGCGCGGCGAGATCACGCAGGACTCGATGCGGGCGGCGCTCCGGGCGATGAGGGAGCAAGCCGGTGGCACCGCCGGTGGCACCGGTGCGACCGCGACGGACCCCACATCCCCGAACGGCCACTCCGCGGTAGTCTTCGTGGTGAACAACGGCAAGCCGCAGGTCCGGGTGGTCCAGGTCGGACTGAACGACTGGGATTCGACCGAAATCCTGGACGGCCTGGCCGAGGGTGATTCGGTCGCGGTCATCGGGGCGCTGCAGCTCCAGGCGCAGCAGCAGCAGTTCATGGACCGGATGCGGAACCGCAGCGGCGGCCTTCCCTTCGGCGGTGGTGGTCGCGGCGGGCGGCGGTAGGAGACATCGATGCTCGTCTACGAGATCTTCATGGTGGCCATGGCGGCCATCCGCGCGAACGTGATGCGGGCGATCCTCACCACGCTCGGGATCATCATCGGGGTGGCGGCCGTGATCTCGGTGGTGGCGCTCGGGGAAGGAGCCCAGGCGCGCGTCCAGGAGCAGATCCAGCTCATGGGGACGAACGTCCTCACGATCCGGCCCGGACAACAGTTCATGCACGGGATCGCCTCGGGCTCGACGCAGCGGCTGAGCGTCGACGACGCGGAGGCGCTGAGGAGTGGGGCCAAGGGTCTGCTGCGCATCGCGCCGGAGACTTCCTCGAGGCTCCAGGTCACGTACCTGCGCTGGAACAGCAACACCGAGATCGTCGGCACGTGGCCCGAGTACTTCGACATCTACGACCATCACCTGCTCGCCGGGCGGTACTTCAACGAGGGCGAGGTCGCGGGCCGGCGCCGGGTGGCGGTGCTCGGACACAACGTGTCCGACAACTTCGACTCCATTCCGCCTCAGCTGATGGTGGGGAAGACGATTCACATCCGCGGGGTTCCGTTCGAGGTCGTGGGTGTCCTGCAGGAGAAGGGAGAGGCCGCCTGGCTCAGGCCCGACGAGCAGATCTTCATTCCCGTCTCGACCGCCATGTATCGGGTGTTCGGAGGGCGGGAGCGGCTGAGCAGCATCGACGCGGCCACCGCCTCGCCGAAGGAGCTCGACCAGGCGTACACCAAGATCGACCAGATCATGCGCCGTCAGCACAAGATCGAGCCCGGTGCGGAAGCCGACTACAGCATCCGCAACTCCGCTGATCTGCTGGCCACGTTCAACGAGACGAACAAGACGTTCACATGGCTGCTGGCGAGCATCGCGGGCGTCAGCCTCCTCGTGGGCGGCATCGGCATCATGAACATCATGCTGGTGAGCGTCACCGAGCGGACGCGCGAGATCGGCGTGCGCAAGGCGCTCGGCGCCACCCGCCGCAACATCCTGTTCCAGTTCCTCGTGGAATCCCTCACGCTGTGCGTGCTGGGCGGCGTCCTGGGGGTGGCCGTCGGCTACTTATCGGCACACATCATGACCACCGTGGCCCAGTGGAACACGGTCGTCGCACCCGCCGCGGTGTTCACCGCGCTGATGTTCTCGGCGGGCGTCGGCCTCTTCTTCGGGATCCTCCCCGCCCAACGGGCGGCCAAGCTGGACCCGATTGTAGCGCTACGCTACGAATAGATCCACGGGCCCGATGCCGGGCCCGTGGACCTGGAAGCCTCCCCGGCGCTCCGACGCGAGGGCCGGGGAGGCTTTCGGCCGTTGGGGCCTCTCGCGACCCTCAGCGGGTGTCGGCCGGAACCACCTGCACGCGCAGTCCGCTCGCTCGGCCGGGCTCGTGATAGACACGCTCCGTCGAGGTCACGAAGTCGCCGGCCTTCGCCTCGTAGATGTTCGGCACGTACGTCTGCGGGTTGCGGTCGAATGCCGGGAACCACGAGCTCTGTACCTGCACCATGATCCGGTGGCCCTTCTCGAAGGTGTGCAGCACGTCCTGAAGCCTGAAGGCGACCTTCGTCACGCGCCCCGGCACGAACGGCTCGGGGTGGTCGAAGCCGTCGCGGTAACGGCCGCGCATGATCTCTCCGCGCACGAGCTGCTGATAGCCCGCGTAGTGCACGGTCGTGTCGGGACGGTACGGGCTGTCCGGCTCGTCCATCGGATAGACGTCGATGAGCTTCACCACGTAATCGGAGGCGCTCGTGGACGTGCTCACCCAGAGAGCGGCCGTGATCTCTCCGCCGAGGGTGACGTCTTCGGTCAGCGGCGCCGTCTCGAACGTGACGACGTCGCGCCGGTCGTCGAAGCAGCGCTGGTCGTCGCTCATGTACTGGTACATCGTGAGCCCCTGGATCGTGGGCGCTCGGCATCGGCTCGGCACGGGCTCGGCCGGATCGCTCACGTACTGCGAATACGGGGCCAGACCGCCCGTCGGGGGATCGAAGGAGAGTCCTTCGCGCGGCTGGAAGTAGAGCGTGCGGGTGACGGCGTCCCTCGGTGGCCAGACGTCGAGTGAGTCCCAGCGCTTCCGGCCCGTGTCGAAGATCAGGGCGTTGGGAAGTCCCACAGGACCCTTGCCGCCATCCTTCAGGAAGTGGTGGAAGAACGGAGCTTCCACATCCCTCTGGAACCCGATCTCCAGCGAATCGCCGAAGTAGATGTCTCCGTGCACGGTGTGGGTGATGCCCTGGCGCGACCAGCCGCCGTGTCGGAACGGGCCCTCGACCAGGCCGTTGAAATGCTCCGGTCCCCCGGCCTGGACGGTCTTGTAGACCTTGAGCGGGCCGTAGAGATCCTCGGCGTCGAACCAGCCTCCCACGGTCAGCATGGCGGGCATATGCCGGCCCACCAGGTCCGGCCCGACGGCACGGTCCTGCCAGAATGCGTCGTAATCCGGATGGTGGACGATCTCCTGCCAGAAGAAGTTGTCTTTGTAGAAGCGCTCGGTCGTGGTCGAGAGCGGACCGAGTGAGAGCTGGAAGTCGTAGTCGTCCGGCAGACCCTCGCTGACCATGCCGGAGCGCCACCAGGGGTCTGCGGTCGGCTGGGGGTGCTGGATGCCGAACAGCGGATAGGTATAGAAGTAGGCCTGGGTCAGCGCCCCGTTGTGATGGAAATCCTCGAAATAGAAGTTCGTGACCGGGGCCTGCGGCGAAGCGGCCACGAGCGCCGGATGGCCCGAGAGCGCCCCCATGGTCGTGAAGAAGCCCGGATAGGAGATCCCCCACTGGCCGACGAGGCCATTGTTGTCGGGGACGTTCTTCAGGAGCCACTCGATGGTGTCGTACGTGTCCGACGCCTCGTCGACCTTCGTCGAATCCTGTGCCTTGATCGAGTCCGGGATGAAGGGTCGTACGTTCTCCCAGGTACCCTCCGACATGTAGCGCCCGCGCACGTCCTGGTACACGAAGATGTACTTGTCGCGCATCATGAACGGGTCCGGCCCGATCCGCGTGGGGTATTGGTCGGGCCCGTAGGGAGCCACGGAGTAGCAGGTCCGCTGCATGACCATCGGGTAGGTGTTCGCCGGCGAGGCGTCTTTCGGCTCGTAGACGATCGTGAAGAGCTTCACGCCGTCCCGCATCGGGATCCGGTACTCGTGCTTCACGTAGTTGGCGCGCACGAAGTCGGGACCCTGTGCATCGGTGCAGGAGGAGGAGAGCGCGACGAGGGCCGCGCCCCACAAGAGGCCGGAAAGCATTCGAGTCGTCTTCATGCGGCCAAAGTGGGGGAGGAGGGTCGCCCGGGCCAGGGGGTGGACGGCCTTCACGGACCCGACCACGGGTGCCGCCGGCTACGGAGCCGCGGCCCGCTCCGAGGTCGGCCTGCTCCGGGTGGTCGGACGGCTTTCGAGCCTCGGCCCGGATCTGGAACGGCCGGCCGGCTTTTCGCTAGCGCCCCAGGACCGCCCGGACCGTCCGACCCCTGCGCACCAGCTGAAGGTGCAGCGTATCTCCGGGCTCGGACAAACCGGTCCGCAGATCCTCGATCGAATGCACGTCCACGGTCCCCGCTCGTACGATGACGTCCCCGGGCTGGATGCCCGCGAGCGCGGCCGGCGTTCCCTCGGGCACGGCCACGACCAGCACACCGGCGCGTACCTGGAAATACGTCGCGAGCTCGGGCTTGAGGTCGACCATCTGCGCGCCGGCCACCCAGTTCTGCCCGAGACGATAGGGCGTGAGCGGACGGAAGCGAACGACCTCGGGGGGGGCCTGGGCCGCCCCCACGGAGTCCATGGCCGCCAGCATACCGAGCGTGCTCTCGGCCGCGGCGCGACGCACGGCCTGGCGGAGGTCGTTGCTCCGCTCCTCGTATTGCATCATGGTCTGGCGGAGGCGCAGGAGCTCCTCGTCCCGGAGGACCAACGCCTCGTCGTCCTCGTTCGCGAGGGTCCGCAAACGGGCCTGCTCGAGGGCTTTGGTCGCGCGGAGCTTACGGTCGACGTCGATCATCTCCCGGAGCAGTGAGTCCGGCGCCGTTCCGCTCAAGACGTAGAAGTCGAACGGCGGGTGGATCTGCGGGAAGAGCACCGCTCCGGCGTCGGGCACCGGACGGATGAAGATCCTCCCCTGGACGGGCACGGTCGCTTCGGAATCGCCCCCTTCCACGCCACCCCTCCCCGCGCTGACCCAGGCACCGGTCGTTCCAGATGCACGGAGCGCGGCCAGGACGGAGTCCGGGACTGCGGGCGCGCCGACCACCTGGACGCTCCCGCGCAGGCCGACGGCCAGTCGGAGTCGCAGCGAGTCCATGGCCTGGAACATCCGGTCGACCACGGAGTCGCTGGTCATGGCCCAGGTCAGTGCCGGAGGGGCCGCCGCGACGTTCGCCGGTCTGGGTACCGCTCGGATGAACATCTCCATCCTACGCCCATCGCGTTCCACCGCGACGCGGACACGGTCACCGGGGCGCAGCGTCTGGGCGAGATTCGCGAGGGCCGCGGTGGCGGGCATGCCGTTGACCGACAGCAACCGGTCACCCGCACGCAGACCGGCCCGCGCGGCCGGACTCCCGTTACGCACGTCGGTGATGGTCGCCTCCGTACGCGTGCCGTGCTCGTCGCCGGTCGTCAGCACGTCGAACGACACGCCGATCCATCCCGGGCGCTCCGCCGTGGCGGACACCTGCGCGCTCGCGGGCACGGCCGAGGCGACGGTCGCGAACGCGAGCAGGACGGATGCCGGTCGGGCGATTCGCATGCTCAGAACCAGTTCTGCTGCTGCGTGGAGATACGGCGCAGGGTGGCCTCCCGCTCCGCGAGCGTGGAGGCGAGCAGCCCGTTGAGGAACGGGTCGGTCGGCGCCTGCCGGACCGCCGCCTGGCTGGCGGCCACCAGGTACTCGAGGGCCGCGAAGCGGCTTCTCGGGTCGGCCCTGGACGCGTCTCCTCCCTGATCGGCGGCGACTTCGCGGTAGTGCGCCAGCGCGTTCACGTAGGTCTGCTCCGCCCTGCGCAGACGCTCGGCCGCGTCCTGCGTGCTGGTCGCGCTCTCCTGCACGATGGGCTCGCCCTCGAGCGCCGCCATGCGCTGGGAGGCTCCATGGGAGGTGAGCACCGCGCCGAAGCCGGTGCCGCCCAGGAAGATGACGATGGCCGCCGCGGCCCGCATCCACGAGGGCGTCTCCGCGAGGCCGAGGCGCGCGAAGAGCCCCGGGTCGCGAATGAGTCCTTCCGAGCGCAGCCTCGCCTCGAGCACCTGCCAATCTCCCTGGGGCGGAACGAGCTCGGGGAGCGACCTCAGCTGCTCGGTCTGGTCGCGCAGGGCCTCCAGCCTGGAAGCGCATGCTTCACACGACGCGATGTGCTCGGCCTCTTTCAGCTCGGGAATGTCATCGACGAGCCGGGCCAGTGTCTCGAGGTTCAGATGCCCCATGCTTCCGCTCCATGATCCTGCGCTGCGCCGTTCGAGGCCGTGAGCATCTCCCTCATCTTCGCTCGCGCCTTGAACAGCTGTGATTTGGAGGTCCCGGGTGCCACGCCCAGCACATCCCCGATCTCGTCGTGGGTGTAGCCCTCGACGTCGTGTAGGATGAGCACGCGACGCATTCCTTCGGGAAGCCGGTCCAGCGCCCGTTCCAGCCTTCGCTGGAGGAGGGCATCGCCTGGCTTCGGTGCCACCGGAATCTGCTCCGGCGGGGAGGCTTCCCGCTTTCGCCTGGTCTCCGCCTTTCTGAGTGCCTGGAGCGCCGCGTTCACGGCGATCCGATGCAGCCACGTGGAGAAGCGAGCGTCGCCCCGGAACGACGGCAGGGCACGGATCGCTCGGATCCAGGCTTCCTGGGCGTAGTCCTGGGCCAGCTCGTCGTCTCCGGCGATACGGCGCACCACGGCATAGACCCGGGGGGCGTACCGATCGTACAACGCGCGCACCGCGCGCGCGTCACCGTCCGCCGCCTGCTGGATGAGCTGGCTTTCAGACATACCGTTCCGGAACTCGGTTTCTCCAACTGATATTGGATGCGTTACCTCGGCCTACCGTTGCCCGTTCCTCCGATTCGTTCCGACCGAATCGTGCCGGGGCCGGGGCGTGGTGCGGGCGGTTGCCCACCCGCCGCGGCACGCGTTAGCCTCCGGTACCTACCCGGGGCTTGCACCCGGGGTTCTTCCACTCCCCCGAGCGTGAGCCCTCCGGGCATGATCCGATTCCAGGGCCTGACCAAGCGGTACGGCGCCCTCGTCGCCGTCCGTCACCTCACGCTCGAGGTGCGGTCCGGGGAGATCTACGCCCTGCTGGGGCCGAACGGGGCGGGCAAGACGACGGCGCTGCGTTGTCTGGCCACCTTGCTCCGTCCCGACGAGGGAAGCGCTTCCATCGACGGAGCCGACTCGGTGCGCTCTCCACTCGAGGTCCGGCGACGCATGGCCTTCCTTGCGGCTTCGATGGGGCTCTACGAGCGCCTGACCGCGCGCGAGCTGGTCGCGTACTTCGGACGGCTCCACGGATTGAACGGCCCGAGGCTGGACAGGCGGGTGAACGAGCTCGTCGAGCTCTTCGGGCTGGCTGGATTCGAGGACCGCCTGTGCGGGCGCCTGTCGACCGGTCAGCGGCAGAGGGTCTCTCTGGCGCGGGCGCTCGTCCACGATCCTCCCGCCCTCGTCCTGGACGAGCCGACCTTGGGCCTGGACGTGCTCAGCGGCAGCACGATCCACGACTTCATGCGAGGTGAGCGCGATCGCGGGAAGGCGGTCCTGTTCTCGACCCATCAGATGCAGGAGGTGGAGCTGCTGGCGGACCGCGTCGGCGTCCTGCGCCGCGGCGAGCTCGTGGCGGAGGGGACGCCTTCGGCGCTCCTGGAGCGGACGGGTGCGGCCAACCTCGCCCGGGCCTTCCTCGCGTTGGTCTCGGACGACGGTGGCCGGGCGGGTCCGGCGGCCGGGCCCCCTGCGGATGAAGCCGCGGGGACGGGCCCCGTCGCCGACGCCCCCGAACGGGAGCTCCTGCCGTGAGCGCATGGTGGATCGTCCTGACCAAGGAGATGCGCGAGACGTTCCGAGACCGCCGCACGCTCCTGATGATGATCGTCGTGCCGGTGCTGCTCTATCCGTTGCTCCTCGTGGCGAGCGAGCAGCTCCTGTTGTTCGGGCAACGGGAGCTGGAGGCGCGGGCGTCCCCGGTCGCGATCGTGGGCGGAGCACCGGCCGAGCTGCTCGAGCTGGTCCGCGATGACCGGAGTCTGCGACTGGTTTCGGTCTCGGGAGATCCGGAGGCGGCGATCCGGTCCGATTCGGTGGCGGCCGTCGTGGTCCTCGGTCCCGAGCCGGAGGGCGAGGGATCGCGATCCGTGACGCTCCTCTTCGACGGAGCTTCGGACCGCTCCCGGCAGGGCCGCCAGGAGATGGGCGGTGTTCTGGCGGCGTGGAAGGACTCACTGCTGGCGAGGCGGCTGCGCGGGCGAGGCCTCGAGCCGGCCTTCGCGCGACCGGTCGAGGTCGCCGACTCCTCCATCGCCCGCCCGGAGGAGATGGGAGGATACACCCTGGGGCGCATCCTCCCGTTGCTCCTGGTGGTGGTCACCCTGCTCGGCGCCTTCTATCCCGCGATCGATCTCGCCGCCGGCGAGAAGGAGCGCGGCACGTTGGAGACGCTCCTGACCGCGCCCGTGCCCGCCCGCTCCGTCGTGGCCGGGAAGTTCGTGGCAGTCGCGCTCATCGGTGTGGTTGCGGCGGCGCTCAACCTCGGGAGCATGATCCTGACCTTTCAGACCGGGCTCCTGCAGCTGAGCGCGGCCACCAGCCTGAAGGTGTCGATCTCGCCCGGGGCCGTGGCCGTGATCTTCCTGACGCTCGTGCCGTTGGCGGTCCTGTTCGGGGCCCTCTTCCTGGGCGTCGCCGTGCGCTCGGCTTCGTTCAAGGAGGCCCAGAACGCCCTGACGCCGATCTACATGCTCGTGATCGTGCCGGCGATGCTTCCGCTCTTCCCCGGCATCGACTTCGGGCCCCTGATGGCGCTCACGCCGATCGCCGGCGTGTCGTTCTTGTTCCGGGACCTCATGGCGGGTGACGCGGTGGCGTGGAAGGCCTTCCTGGTGGTCGGCTCGACCGCGGCCTATGCGGCCGGCGCACTGGCGTTCGCGGCGGCGGAGTTCGGAAGCGAGCGGGTGTTGTTCGGCGCCGGCGAGGCGGCGGCGGAGGGAGACGGAGGCGGCTCCTTCTGGGCCCGGCTGAAGGCGCGGCGCCTGGGCGAGCTGGTGGGGGTCGTCCCGAGCGCGGGCGCCTCGATCGGGTTCGTGGCGGCCGTCGCCGTGCTCTTCTTCTACGGAGGCGTGAGCCTTCAGATCCATCTCGGCGAGCGGGGGATTCTCGCCTCCGAATGGCTCCTGCTCTTCCTGCCCGCCCTGCTGTTCGTCCGCGGCGGAGGTTTCGACATCCGCCGAACGCTCTCTCTGCGAACGCCGCGCCGGGTCGCCCTGGCGGGGGCCTTGTTGCTCATCGCGGGCTGTATGCCCATCGCGTGGGTCATCGGCTGGCTGCAGACGTTCGTCCTGCCGGTACCGTGGGATCTGCTGCGCGGCCTCGAGAAGCTCGTCACCGCGGGAAGCCTGCGGCGCTTCGCCTGGCTGCTGCTCCTGCTGGCGGTCACGCCGGCGCTCTGCGAGGAGATGGTGTTCCGCGGCGTGCTCCTGGGAGGCACCCGCAAGCTCGATCCGCGGAAGGCGATCCTGCTCAACGGGCTCGTCTTCGGCGCCTTCCACCTTTCGTTCGAAACCGCGATCCGGTTTCTCCCGACCGCCTGGCTGGGTATCGTCATCGCGTGGGCGGTGTGGAGGACGGGCTCGATCTGGATCGGCGTCCTCATGCACTTCCTCAACAATGGCACGATCCTCGTACTGGCATCCGTGCCCGCATTGCGCGCCTCCTTCGCGGACCCGGAGGCGCCTCCTCCGCTTTGGCTGATCCCGCTGGCGGTGCTGGCGCTGGTCGGGGGTGTGTGGATCCTGAGACGACAAGACGTCGAAAGTGAGACGATATGACCGACGAGTCCAAGCTCCCTGGTGCGACCCATCTCGAGTGCACGGGTACCGGCGAGCACTTCGAGAGTGAAGCGTTGATGGGACTGTCTCCCGCGGGCAAGCCGCTCTTCGCCCGCTACGATCTCGAGAAGATCGGCGAGCGATTCACGCCTGAATCGCTCGCGGGTCGCCGGGCCGACCTCTGGCGCTACGAGGAGGTCCTGCCGGTGCGGGACCGGAGCTGCCAGGTCCAGCTGGGGGAGGGCTGGACACCCATGATCGACGCCCCACGCACGGCCGACCGTGTGGGGGTGCGCCGAGTGTGGGTCAAGGACGAGGGGCAGAATCCCACCGGGAGCTTCAAGGCGCGCGGGCTCGGCCTGGCGGTGTCGCGAGCGCTGGAGCTCGGCGCGCGGGAGTTGGCTCTTCCGTCCGCCGGCAACGCCGGAAGCGCCGCCGCCGCCTACGCCGCCGCCGCCGGCCTGCCGGTGCACGTCGTGGTACCGAACGACACGCCGGCGCCCATCCTCGAGGAGATCGCGGCGCTCGGCGCCGATCTCCAGCTTCTGGACGGCCTCATCACGGATTGCGGCAAGGTCGTTCGCAAGGGTGTGGAGGAGAAGGGATGGTTCGACCTCTCCACCCTCAAGGAGCCGTACCGGGTGGAAGGCAAGAAGACGATGGGCTACGAGGTGTGGGAGCAGCTCGGTGGACGCCTGCCCGACGCCATCGTCTATCCGACCGGAGGAGGGACCGGCCTCATCGGCATGTGGAAAGCGTTCGACGAGATGGAGCGCCTCGGTTGGATCGGGCCCGAGCGGCCGAAGATGTTCACGGTGCAGGCGGCCGGGTGCGCGCCCATGGTGCGCGCCTGGGAGTCCGGAAAGGAGTCGGCGGAGCCCTGGAACGACGCCGCCACGTATGCGGCCGGACTCCGTGTCCCCGCGGCCGTGGGTGACTTCCTGATCCTGAGGGCGCTCCGGGAATCGGGGGGCGGCGCGGTGGCCGTGCCGGACCACGCCATGGCGCAATGGGTACGTCATCTTGGTGCCGACACCGGCATTTTCGCGGCTCCGGAGGGCGGGGCCACCGTCGCCGCGGTGCCGGCGCTCGTGGATCGGGGCCTGATCGTTCCCGAGGACGAGGTGGTTCTGTTCAACACGGGAAGCGGGCTCAAGTACGTGGGCATGACACCCCTGGACTGAGATGGTCCTACACGTCTTCTGGCTCGTGTTCTGGGCGGCGCTCACCGCCCTGGTGATCGCGGCGGCCGTCCTGTGGCGCCTCCGGCTGAAGAGGCGACTCGAGGTGCGGGACCCTCGCGTGGACGACGATGCCGTGCGCGCCATCCTCGAGATCGGAATGCTTCGGGACGACACGCCGGAGCCGCTGGATCTGGACGACATCGAGGAGGAGGAGCGCCGCTTCTGGTCGGAGTCCTGGGACGAGCCCGAGGAGTGGTGACGACGGAGGGGCGGAAGCCGGAGGGCGGAGCGCTACCGGGTCCAGCGGTAGTAGACGCCCGGAAGGGGCACGAGCCTCTTGTTGAGAGGGAGATTGTCCTCGGGGTCGGTGCGCCGCACCCCGAGGGCTCGGTTCACGTTGATGGCGAGGCCGAGCGAGTGTCGGCCGGCGACGCGCCAATCCACTCCGACGGGCGCGCGCAGCACGGCCGCGAAGCCCGGGCGCTCGTCGCGTGGAGCGGCGGCCACGATCCAGAGGCCTCCCCCCACGTACGGATGAAGCGCACCGGCCCCGAAGTACTCCTTGCCCACGACCGAGACGCTCAGGTCGCGGAACGACCAGGTGCCCACCGTGATGTCCAGGCTGTGATGGTTCTCGAAGAACTCGACGGCGAAGCCGATCGTGCTGATCCCTCCCGCCGTGATCCCGAACCGGACGCCTTCTCCGTACCCGATCTCCTGGGCGGCGAGAGCCGTGGGGTGCGGGGTGACGAGGGCCAGCACGGCCACGAGACCACCGAAGACGGCTGGGCGCGCCACGAAGCGCGTGAGGCGCGCACGCGGCGCGACGGGACCGGGAAAGGCGAGGGTTCGATTCATCGGAGCCGGAGTATAGGGATCCCGGGCGAAGCGGTCCACCGAGCCGCGTGCGCGCTTCTGGTCGGGACACTCGTCGAACTCGCTTCCTGCGCCCCCGCCGACAAGCCTCCGGCGCTCGCCGATCGACTTCCTCCGGACGCGATCGAGCTGCTCCATCCGGACACCGCGCGCACCGCGCGCCTCAGTGCCGGCGTCTGGTATCGATACGTATGGTCGAGCGTGGGCCCGTGGGCCGTCCACCTGGTCGAGGCGAATCTCAGGCGGTGTGACATCGGGCTCGACGTCCTGCGGCCGGAAGAGCGTGGGAGTGGACGGCCCGGCCTGGAGACCGTGACCAGCATGGTGGCCCGGTCCTCCGCGTCGGAGCGCGTGCTCGCCGCCGTCAACGCCGATTTCTTCACGCCCGAGGGTGACGCTCTCGGCACCGAGATCGTACGGGGGAAAGTGATGTCGGCACGCGAGCGACCCACGTTGGCGTGGCGGCGGGGATCCGCCCCCTGGATGGGTAGGGGAGAGATCACCGGTGACTCCCTACGACTCGGCTGGACGCTGGCCCTCGACGAAGACGACGGCGTCACGGAGGCCGTGGGCGGATTCCCCCAGCTCGTGGAGGGCGGGGAGCCCGTCAGGGATCTGGGGACCGCGGAGCGCACGTCGTTCGGCGCCACGCGTCATCCGCGCACCGCCGTGGGGTACGACCCGCGCAGCGGTCGACTCTGGTTGGCGGTCGTGGACGGACGGCAATCGTCGTACTCGGTGGGCATGTCCCTTCCGGAGCTCGCCGAGCTCATGAGGGCCCTGGGCGCTACCGAGGCGCTCAATCTGGACGGGGGATCGTCGTCGGCGATGGTCGTGGAGGGGCGGCTCGCGAGCCACCCGTCGGATCCGGAAGGAGAGCGGCCCGTGGTGAACGCTCTCGCGGTGGTGCGGACGCCGTCGGCTTGCACGCGCTAGGAAGGTGGGGCGGGCGAGGCCGCGGGCTTCGTGCTCGCTCCTTGCGGATCCACTCGGGGTCGGGTGCTGCGGCGTTCTTTGTCGCTCGCGTCGCTACCATTCTCCGCGTTCGTCTTCTGCGTCCCTCGTTTCTCCGATAGTCGCTCGCACGAAGCCCGCGGCCTCGCCCGCCGACCATTGCGGTTCGGGCGACGGATGCCCGACCATCGCGCTCGCTGGGGGCTTTTGGGCGCTCGCCTTGGTTGCTCGCGGTCGGGATCTTGCGTCCTGCATCGATCGTCCCGCCGTGCCGACCGCCCCGATCGCCGCCGGCCGCCGCTCGGGCCGCCACGGGGCTTTGGGGCTCCCTCGCGCTACCCTCCCCACCGCACGCCGAGGCCGACCTCGAAGGTCCTGCCCGGACCGGGCTCGTAGTAACGGGCTCCGAACGCGTTGACCGTGACCGACGAGACGTAGCGCCGGTCGAGCACGTTGGAGATTCCCACGAACGGCGAGAACGCGAGCGAGCCCAGCCGTGCGCCGCTCTCGCCCGCCCGCAGGTCGAGCAGGAAGTACGGGGCCGCGCGGGCGGTGTTGGCATCGTTCACGGGTACGGCGTCCTGGTAGAGCCCGCGACCCTGCACGAACAGGCCGCCCCGTCTCCAGAGAGCGACGCCGTCCAGTCGCCACGGCGCGAGGCCGGGAATGCGCTCACCGGAGTAGTCGGTCCCGTTCACCGCATAGGCTTCGAAGTGCGCGTCGACGAGCGTATAGGCCACGCGCACCGACGTCTCCGAGGTGGGATCGCCGGACAGCGACAGCTCCCACCCGTGGCGTAGTGAGTGACCTGCGTTGCGGTAGAAGGTCCGGCCGGGGTCGCTCGGAATCTCGTAGGGGACCAGCTCGTGTCGGAGATCCGTCCGGAAGAGGGTGGCCTCCCAACTCCACGGACCGGCCACCCGACCGCGCACCCCGCCTTCGAGCGTCACGCCGCGCACGGGCTGAAGGTCGGGGTTGAACCCTCCGGCGCCGCTCGGGCGGTTGGCCAATTCGGTGGTCGTGGGCGTCTCGAACGAGGTCGATAGGGACCCGAACACCTCGACGGCTCCCACCGGGCGTACGATGACGCTCACAGACGGGCTCAGCGAGCTCATCGTACGCTCGCCCGAGTTGTCGATGCCCGCGTCCTGTGCCACGTGGTGGTCGTCGACCCGGAACCGGAAGCGATCCCAGCGGAGTGCGGCCGAAGCGGAGAGTCGCGGAAGCGGGTCGATACGCCCCTGAGCGAAGAGCGAGGCGCTCTCGACCCATTCGTGCTGGTCGAGGGTGAGCGCACCCTTGTCGCCGGCATCGTTCTCCCAGTTCCGGCGGGCGTCGCTCTGAACCTGGATCTCTACGCCGCCTTCCAGCGTCAGCGCGCCGGCTCGCGTCGGATGGGCGCCCCTGACGAGGGCACGCGCGCCGGCGGCGCTGCGGTCCAGGCCGACGATATCCGAAGGGATCGGGTTCGTGAGCTCGCGTCGGATGCCCCAGGCGGCCAACGCTCCGTCGAGCGGCCCGACCGGTCCCGACCAGGTCAGCCCGGCTTGACCCTGGCGCACGGTCTTGCCCGTGTGCTGAAGCACGTTGCCTCGATAGGCCTGACGGTCACCCTCGGCCAGGAGGTCGGCCGAGAGCGAGCCGGGATTGTCCGCGTTCAGGTCGACGCCGTTCACGACGGTGTGGAGCGTGCCTCCGGCGACGGGGGTCTCGACCACTCCGTTGAGGATGGAGCGGTGCGCGGCCCCGTACGTGCCGCCGTCGGCGGCGACCGGGTCGCGCCGAAACCCGTCATAGGCGAGATGCGTGCCACTCACGCGATAGCCCGTGTTCGCGACCGTACCGGAGACCGACGCGTCGAGGGTGCGCATCCCGAAGCTCCCGAACGTGCTGCGAAGCTCGGTCGCGGGGCCGCCGGACACGGGGTCCCGTGTCTGGAAGGCGAGAACGCCTCCGGCCGCGTTGCCGTAGAGCGAGGCGCTCGGCCCCCGCAGGATCTCCACGCGCTCGAGGTCGGGGATATCGAGATGATCGAGCGTGGATTGGCCGTCCGGAAGCGTCGCCGGAATGCCGTCGACCACCACGCGCACCCCCCGCACGCCGAACTGCGATCGCGCGCCGAACCCCCGAACCGCCAGGCGCTCTCCGACCGCGAAGTTGAACCGATTCTGGATCTGGAGACCCGGAATGGCCCGGAGCGTCTGCTCGAGGAACACACCGGGGTTCGCACGTCGCAGCTCCGGTCCCGCCACGACCGACACGGGCACCGCCGCGCCCAGCCCGGATGGCGTGCGCAGGACCCGCACCACGATCGGCGCGAGCATGACGGCCGAGTCGGGGTCCGCTTGCGCCGCCACCGGAAGTCCCCGGAGGAACGTCGGCCCCGAGATCGCCAGGAGGAGGAAGACCGTGGGGGACCGTCCATGCCGGACGGATCGGTGGATGTGGGCAGCTATGCTGAGCTCCTCTGGCTTCGAGTCGGGGGCGTGCCCCGAATCACTTCGGGGTGTCTCGATCGCTTCAGCGTCTCGCGGATCGATTCAGGGTGTCTCGGATCACCTCAGGGTGCCGCGTCGCCTTCGGGAACGCTAGTGTAATGGCTACGGATCGCCCGGGAGCCGGGCGTCACACGATAGCGCTTTCCCGTCCCCGCCATGGCAGACCAAGACGACGCGGAGCGGTTTCCCGCCGACCTGTTCGCTTCTCGGCGAGCCGATGCATTCCATCGGCTCGGCCGGGGCGTGCTCGTGCTTCCGGCGGCTCCGATCCTCTACCGGTCGAGAGACATCGAGGTCCCCTACCGGCCCGACAGCGAGCTCTACTATCTGACGGGCGCGACCGAGCCGGGCACGGTCGCGGTCTTCTCGGGGTCCGAGGGACGATACGTGCTCTTCGTGCGCGAGCGTGATCCGGACGCGGAGCTGTGGAGCGGCGAGCGCCTGGGGCCGGAAGGAGCCGCGGATCGCTTCGGAGCGGACGAGACGTACCCGCTGGCGGAGCTGGAAACGAGGCTTCCGGAGCTCCTGCAGGAAGGCGATCGAATCCACTTCCGGCTCGGCCGTGCGGATACCCTGGAGCGGCGGGTGGTCGCCGCCCTGGACACGGCGCGCAAGCGCGGCCCCCGCGACGGCACGGGCCCCCGCGGTACCCTGGATCCGGGCGAGATCCTCGACGACATGCGCCTGGTGAAGGACGCCTACGAGATCGAGCGGCTCCGGGCGGCCGCGCGCGTGACGATCGAGGGCCACCTGGCGGGTCTGGGCGCGGTTCGGCCCGGGGCGGGGGAGTGGGTGGTCGAGGCCGCGGTCGATGGGGCGTTTCGGGCGGCTGGAGCGGCAGGTGCCGGATTTCGAACCATCGTGGGCTCGGGCCCGAACGCCTGCGTGCTGCATCACGTGAGGAACGACCGCACCATCTCCCGGGGCGATCTCGTGTTGGTGGACGCCGGCGCGGAGCTGGAGATGTACAACGGAGACGTCACGAGGACGGTACCCGTCGACGGCCGCTTCACCGCGACACAACGGGCTCTCTACGATCTGGTCGAGGCGGCGCGCGAGGTGGCGTGTGCCTCGGTGAAGCCGGGTGCCACGATCGCCGAGGTGCATATCGCGGCCGTCGGTGTGCTCACCGAGGGCCTGGTCGAGCTGGGGCTGTTGGAAGGGCGCGTGGAAGACATCGTCGAGCACGGTGGCTACCGGAAGTACTTCCCGCACCGCACGTCCCATTGGCTCGGCCTCGACGTCCACGATCCCGCGGACTACGCGCGCGACGGAGTCTCCAGGCAGCTGGAGCCGGGCATGGTCTTCACGATCGAGCCCGGCCTCTATGTGCCTGTGGTGGCGGACGGAGCCGCCGCGCCGTTCGCGGGCATGGGCGTGCGCATCGAGGACGACGTGCTGGTGACCGAGAGCGGATGCGAGAACCTGACGGCCTCGCTTCCCACCGCTGCCGACGAGCTCGAAGAGATGCTCGCGGGTGGCCGATGAGGGCAGCGCTCCTACTCGAGGCGCTGGCGAAGCCCGGTCCACTGGTGAGCGTCGAGCTGCGCCCGCCGCGCACCGGCCTCGGGGCCGACGAAGGCATGTCGGCGTGGATCGACCTGCACCATACCATCGGCAGGCTCACGCGCGACGAGCTCTTCGTCTTCCTGACCGACAATGCCGTCGGGGACGCCGAGGAGGAGAACCTCGCGCACGTGGGGGCCAACGTGGGCGACCAGGTGGACCTGCGCCGCATCGTCCCGATTCTCACCAGCAAGCACAGGCTCGAGTACTGCATGCTGTTCGCGTCCCGGGCGAGGTCGCAGGGCTTCGACGCGCTCACCGTGCTCGGCGGCGATCGCACGGTGGGGGCGCCGCGGTGCGTGCCGCACGGGCGGGACCTCCGGGAGCTCATCCGCGAGCAGGTCCCCGGGCTCTCGCTCGGTGGATGGGCCAACCCCCACAAGGATGCCCCCACGCAGGCCGGCTACGTGACCGCTCCCGACGCCGTGACCGAGTTCGCGCTCACCCAGGTGGTCTCGCATCATTCGCTGCCCGACGTCGAGGCGCTCCTCGAGGAGCTCGAGCGGGCCGACCGCCGCGTGCCTACGATCTTCGGGGTCTTCTTCTACCGGAGCGCGAACCCGAAAACCCTCGAGCTCCTGAACGGGTTCTTCCCCGTACCCGCCGAGGAGCTGACCCGCGAGTTCGCCTCGGGCGAGAGCGCCGAGGAGATCTGTGCGCGCACGATCCGCGAGCTTCGTCGCGTGGGAGCCGAGAAGATCTACGTGAGCAACCTGGGAAGCCGCGGAGCGGGCCTCCGGCTCAAGAGGATCCTGGAGCGGGTGTAGGAACCGCGGTACCCCTCAGGGCGCGATGTTCTGGTTCAGCCTGAAGACGTTCGTGGGATCGTACTTCCGCTTCAGCTCGACGAGCCTGGGGACGTTCGGACCGTAGGCTGCCGCCGTGACCTCGTCGCCTTCCTCGTCGCCCATGTAGTTCGAATAGCGTCCCTGGCCGAAGAAGGGTTGCATCGCGGCGTACGTGGCCCGCGACCACTGGATGCACGCCTGGTTGATGGACGAGTCGAGCCACTGCGTGATGACCGCGCAGTTGTAGCCGGGCGTCCGGTGCGGGAATGCCGTCGCCGTGGGGTCGACGCGTGTCGCCGCGCCATGGAAGTGCTCGATGAGGATCGAGCTCATCGGAGCCGGCGTCTCCGCGAACCGCTCGACGACCATCTCGATCGCGTCGTCCGAGAGCTCGGACAGGAAGCTCGATTTCCAGTGGTTGAGGGCACCCCGCGGGAACCCTCCGTCCAACATCCCGTTGATGGTCTCGTACGGCATCCGATCCACCGTGTCCATGATGGGGCTGCCGAACTCCCGGGCGGGCTTCAGGGCCGCCTCGGCCTCCGACTCGGGCCCGCAGTGGCAGAGCACGAGCGCGGCGATCTTCGTCCCGGAGCCGTCGGGAGCGTGCAGGACGCCCGCGAACGCGGTGGCCTCGTCGGGAAGCTCGGCCGTGAACTCGCGGTAGAAGCGGAGCATCTCGCCGGCCGCGTCGAAGGGGTGGGCGACGATGCCGCCCAGCACCGTCTTCACCGGGTGGAGCCGGAACTCGAACGAGGTCGCGATACCGAAGTTGCCGCCGCCTCCGCGGATGGCCCAGAAGAGATCCGGATCGGCTTCGTCGCTCGCGGTGCGGACCCGGCCTTCCGCGTCGACGATCTCCGCGGACAGCAGGTTGTCGATGGCCAGGCCGTAGCGCCCGAACAGCCAACCGAGGCCGCCGCCCAGCGTCAGCCCGGCGACGCCCGTGGTGGAGACCACGCCACCGGTCGTGGCGAGGCCGAAGACGCCCGTCTCGCGGTTGAACTCCCCCCAGGTGAGGCCGGCCTGCGCCCGCACCGTGCGCACTTCAGGGTCCACGTGGGCCCCCTTCATTCCGGCGACGTCGATCACGAGGCCCCCGTCGACGACGGCCCGGCCCGACACGTTGTGACCGCCCCCGCGCACGGAGACGGGGATGTCGTGCTCCCGGGCGAACCGGATCGCCTGCACGACGTCCGAGGTGCCCTGGCACCGCGCGATGAGCGCGGGACGCTTGTCGATCATTCCGTTGTGGACCCTCCTCGCCAGCTCGTACGCCGGATCCGAGGGTCGAAGAAGGGTGCCCAGCAGGCGGGATTGGAAACTTTCCAGCACCTCGGGGGAGGGCTTGTTCATGGCGGAGCTCCTGGCGGGAGGGTCGAGTCCGCTTCTTACTAGCTCGCATCGCCGAGGTCAAGGATCGTATCGGCCCCGGCGGTTGCGCCCCCGCGCGGCGAGAGCCCGCCGTCCGGACCGAGCGGTCCGCCTCTCTCGAGCTTGCCCTGGCTAGCCCTGCGCGCCGACCCGCCCGGACAGCGCACGCAGACGTGCCTCCAGGCGCGCCCTGAGATCGTCCACCTCCTTGCGTTGCTCGTCGACCCGCTGGGCGACGCCCGTGCGGACCTCGTCCACCCGGCTCGTGGCCTGTTGGATCAGGGGCTGCGTCTGACGGTCGACCTCCTGACGCACCCGGGCTTCCGCTTCCGCGATCTGTCCCCCGAGCTCCTTCTTCAGGCTCGCGGCGACCGCCTGGCCGAGGTTCGAGGAGATCGTCACGGAAGGGCTCTCCATGCTGCCGCTCAGGCCCATGTCCAGCTGGACCTGCCCGATGCCCGAGAGGGTTCTCCACACGAGATCACGCGCCCACTGGGGCGAGCCGAAGGAGGGGGCACCGGCACCGGCCGTGGAGTCGGCTCCCGCGGCTGAGCGCTTCCAGGAGAGGCTGCTCGACGCCCAGTGCATCCGCGCGTCGAGACGGTCGCCGACCCGCCGCACGTCGAGGCTGGCGTCGCCGGGTCCGAGGTCCAGGGTGCCATCGAGCCCGCCGATCGTGACCGACGGGAGGTCCACACCGCTCAACCCGACCGCGACGGAGTCGCGAAGAACCTCCCCGGTGTGGTCGAGGACCGCCGTCAGGCTCAGCCCGCGCGGCCCCTGTACGCCGGCCTCTCGACCCACCTCGATCCGGAGCGGCTTTCCGACCAGGGCGGGCGCCGTCGTCAGATCCTGAACGAGCGCCGAATAGCGTCCGGCGGCCGCCCCGCTGCCGCCGATCTCGAGGCCGAGCTCACCCCGCTCGAGGAGGAACTTCGGGTATGTGGCCCGACCGGGGAACTCGACCGTGGTCCCCTCGGCCCGAGTGCGCGAGGGTCCCGGACGGTTGCGTGGATCGAGGCCCGGCGGGAGGTACCGCTCGGCCGTGCGGGTCCAGTAGAGCACCGGCTTCAGCCATGCGAGCGCGGTGCTGCCGAAGAGCGCGGGCGAGATCTCGGGCGCGTCGAGGGTCGGGATGTTCAGGAGCCCCCGGGCGTACGCGAGGTCCTGCTGGCGGAGCGCCGGCAAGCCTGCCACGCCCGACCGTAGCGAATCGACGCCCGATCGCACGGTCTGGTCGAGGGCCGTGATGTCGCTCTGAAGACTCGTGAGACCGTCGAGCGCGCCCCGACCTTCGCGCAGGAGCGCGGGAAGCTGGAGCGCCGTCCGCGGCGTCATCTGGAAGCTCTCCAGGCGCTGGACGACGGCCTGAAGCGAGTCGATGCGCGGCCGGGGGTTCAGCTCGCGCACCCGGCTCTCCCACGCCGTCCTCATGGAATCCACGCCCGACACGAGCGCGCGCGCGCGCTGCACGGTACGGAGGCTGTCGGGCGAGATCGCCTCCGTGCGGACGACGCCGCCCAGCCCCTCGAGGTTCAGCGAAGGGAGCTTCACCCGACTCGCCCATTGGCTCACCTGCCTCCAGGCGGCCCCGGCCTCGGGGTCCGGGTTCTCGAGCGCCCCCGACGTCTTCCGCGGCGTATCGAAGCGCACGCCCGTCACCGAGAGGTTCTGGACGACGACCTTCTTCGTCAGGAGCGGCTCCAGGAGGAGGTCGACCGAGATCTGGTCCGCCTCGAGGAGGTTCCGCATCGGTGCCTCCGGGTTCGCCACCTGGAGGTGTGTAAGGTGCACCGCGCCCTGCGAGGGCCGGAGGTCCACGGCGTCCAGCTCCACCTTCGCGCCGACGATCGAGGAGCCCGTCCGCTCGATCGCGTGCCGCACCAGCGTATCGGCGAGCAGCCACCAGACGACGCCGATGAGGACGAGGACGAGCGCGAAGACCAACAGTCCCGGGGGGCGGAGGATCCCCGACTTCGTGCGCGTGGTCATGCGCCCGGCCTGAACAGCCGGTAGGCGTTGTACAGCTTGGACGCACGCAGCGCGCGAAACACCCGCGCGTCCTTGTAGCGCGCGTAGATCGTCTCCCGGTAGCGGCCCACCGCCCAGCGTGCGAGGAAGTAGATCGGCACCGCCGCGATCAGCCAGGTCAGGAAGCTCCCGACGACGATCGTGTTCGTCGGATTGGCCAGGGCGAGGAACGGCGTGTTGTACGCCGCGGCCCAGAAGCCGCGCAGCGCGTGGTCGTCGAGCAACAGCCCTCTACCGATCGCGTCGAAGAGCGGGTCGAGAAGAAAGCCGACCGGGGTGAAGACGAACCAACCGAGCATCGCCCCGGGGACCGAGACGCGGAAGAAGAGGATCACCGCGACGATCACGAGGTTGTGCAGATTGAGGAGGGGCGTGAGCCCCAGGCACGCGCCGATGGCGATTCCGGCGCCGACCTGCCCCGGCGTGCCTTCCGAGTTGAGAGCCTTCACCAGGCTCTGGACGAGCTTGATGATCCAGTACATGGCGTAGTATACGCAGGTCGGGCGTCACCCGCCCAGACCGGCCTGCTCGATCAATCGGACGGCCACGTCGACACGCGCTCCGGTCGTGCTCAACGAGAAGCCCTGAACGTGTGGACGCGCGTTCTCGATCATCGAGAGCGCGATGCCGAGACCCTCTTCGAGCGCGGCGGCGGGGCCGGACTTCTGGGCACGTGCCATCCGCTCGACGATCGCCTCCGGCACGCGCACGCCGGGCACCTCGTTCGCCAGGTACTCCGCGTCGCGGAGCGACAGAAGGGGCCGGATCCCGGCGAGGACGGGGATGGGTGCGCCATCGACCTCGTCGAGGAAGCGCTGGAGCTCCTCGCTGTCGAAGACGGGCTGCGTGACGGCGAAGTCGGCTCCGGCCTCGACCTTGTAGCGGTACCGTCGGACCTCGCGGGCCCGGTCGAACGCGCCCTGGTTGGCGGCCACACCGATCACGAACTCCGTCGGCGCGCCGATCGCGCCTCCTCCGGGGTCGACCCCGCGGTTGAGCCCGTACACCACGTTCGTGAGGCCGATGGAGTCGATGTCGAAGACGGCCGTGGTGTCCGGGTACGGTCCCTGGGTCGGCAGGTCCCCGCTCACGAGCAGCACGTTCTTCAAGCCCGCTCCCGCCGCGCCCAGCAGGTCGGAGATCATGCCGATCATGTTCTTGTCGCGGCAGGTGTAGTGGGCGATGGTCTCGACCCCCGCCTCGCGCTCCACGATGACGGCGGCCGAAAGCGACGCCATCCGGCTGCGGGCCCGTGGGCTGTCGACGATCTGCACGGTGTCCACACCCACTTCCTCGAGCGTTCGAGCCGGAGCGACGATGAGCTGCCCGTCCCAGCCGTGCGGCGGTAGGAGCTCGACGGAGAGGACGGGCTCACCCCGAGCCAGCTTGGTGCCGAGCGTGGAGCGGCGCTCGAGCGGCACCGGATCGACGGCGGCACCGTGGTTGTTGGCGGTCGCGCCCACGGAGACGACAGCGTGCCGCGGCTGGACCGAGGCGACCGCGTCCCGGATCTTCTTGATGTGCTCGGGCGTCGTGCCGCAGCAGCCTCCCACGAAGCGCACGCCGGCATCGATCATCCGCCGGGCATACTGTGCCATGTACTCGGGACTGGCCAGGTAGATCTTGCGGTCGCGAACGGTGCGCGGCAGCCCGGCGTTGGGCTGAGCGGAGAGGGGCAGGGCCGTGCTCGCGGCGATCTCCTCGATGGCGTCGAGCATGACCGCAGGTCCGACGGAGCAGTTCAGACCCACGACGTCGGCACCGATCTCGGTGAGCTTCCGGGCGATCTTCGTGGCGTCCGCGCCGTACACCGTCGCTCCGTCCTGGCCGACCGTCATCTGCGCGACGACGGGCCGGTCGGAGACGGCGCGCACCGCCTTCAGCGCGCACTCCAGCTCGGAGAGATCCGAGAAGGTCTCGAGCACGAAACCGTCCACCCCGCCCTCGGCGAGCCCGGCCGCCTGCCGCTTGAACAGATCCACCGCCTCGTCGAACGCCGTAGGGCCCCACGGCTCGATCCGGATCCCCAGGGGTCCGATGGCGCCCGCGACGGCCGCCTGATCGCGCGTGCCCTCGCGCGCCAGGCGCACCGCTTCGCGGTTGATCTCCTCGGTTCGCTCGTCGAGTCCGTAGGGCGAGAGCTTCACGGGGTTGGCGCCGAACGTGTTGGTCTCGACGATCTCCGCGCCGGCCGCCACGTACGCCTCGTGGATCTCCCGCACGAGCTCCGGGCGCTCGAGGTTGAGCTCGTCGTAGCACACGTTCACGAACACCCCTCGGCCATAGAGCAGGGTGCCCATCGCGCCGTCGAACACGTGGATGCGCCCGTCGTCGATCATCTCCCGGAGCGACATCATCGGTCGGCGTCCGGTTCGTAACCCAGGCTCGGGGAGAGCCACCGCTCGGCCTCCTCGACGCTCATGCCCTTGCGGCGTGCGTAGTCCTCTACCTGGTCACGACCGAGACGGCCGACGCCGAAGTACTTCGAGCCGGGATGCGCGAAGTACCAGCCGCTCACCGAGGCGCCCGGCACCATCGCGAACGTCTCGGTGAGGTGGATGTCGGCACACGCCTCGGCGTCCAGCAGACGGAAGAGCGTCCCCTTCTCCGTGTGGTCGGGACAGGCCGGATAGCCCGGCGCCGGCCGGATGCCGCGATAGCGCTCGGCGATCAGGTCTTCGTTGTCCAGCGCTTCCTCCGAGGCGTAGCCCCAGAGCTCCGTGCGCACGCGCTCGTGCATGAGCTCGGCGAGCCCTTCGGCCAACCGGTCGGCGAGCGATTTGGCGAGGATGGCCGAGTAGTCGTCGTGGGCCGCCTCGAACTCGGCCACCAGCGGGTCGAGACCGTGCCCGGCCGAGACCGCGAAGGCGCCGATCCAGTCGTTCACGCGCGAGTCCTCGGGGGCGACGAAGTCCGAGAGGCAGAGGTTCTCGCGCCCTTTCTTGTCGAACTGCTGGCGCAGCCCGTGGATCACGGTGCGCACTTCCGAGCGGTCTCGGTCGGCGTAGACCTTCACATCGTCGCCGGAGCCGGCCGCGGGGAAGAAGCCGACGAGCGCGCGCGGCTCGAGGATCTTCTCGTCCCGGATCCGCTCCAGGAGCGCCCGTGCGTCTTCGAGCAGCTGCCTGGCCTGCTCTCCCGCGTCGGGGTCGTCCAGGATGTCGGGGTACTTGCCCCGGATCTCCCAGGCCTGGAAGAACGGGCTCCAGTCGACCCTGGGCAGGATCTCCTCGACGGTCACGTCGAAGCGGTGGACGCCGGGCTTGGCGGGCACCGGCGCGTCGTACGACGTCCAGTCGGTGCGGAACCGGCGAGCCCGCGCCTCCCCGATGTCGAGCAGCTCGCTCTTTTCGCGTTTGCCGGCCCGGCGCTGCCGCGCCTTCTCGTAGTCGTCGCGGACCTCGCGCAGGAAGTCGGGCCGGCGGTTCTTGTCGAGCAGCCGGCCGACCACCCCCACCGCGCGCGAGGCGTCGAGCACGTGCACGACCGGTCCGTGGTAGGCGGGCTCGATCTTGACGGCCGTGTGGATCTTCGAGGTGGTCGCGCCCCCGATCAGCAGCGGGAGCTCGAACCCGGTTCGCTCCATCTCCTTGGCCACGTGCACCATCTGGTCCAGCGACGGCGTGATGAGCCCCGACAGGCCGATGACGTCCGCACCCTTCTCGCGGGCGGCGTCGAGGATCTTCTCGGCCGGGACCATCACGCCGAGGTCCACGACCTCGTACCCGTTACACTGGAGCACCACGCCCACGATGTTCTTGCCGATGTCGTGCACATCGCCCTTCACGGTGGCCATGAGCACGAGGCCCTTGCCTCCCGTACCGGTCTTCTCGGCCTCGAGATAGGGGAGCAGGTAGGCCACGGCTTTCTTCATGACCCGGGCGCTCTTGACCACCTGTGGCAGGAACATGCGCCCGGAGCCGAACAGGTCGCCGACGACGTTCATGCCGTCCATGAGCGGCCCCTCGATGACCTCGAGCGCTTCGGGAAGCTCCTGGCGTGCCTGCTCGACGTCCTCTTCGACGAAGGCGTCGATGCCCTTCACGAGCGCGTGCACCAGTCGGTCGCGCAGCGGGAGCTCCCGCCAGGAGAGATCCTCCTCGCGGCGGCGCTCGGTGGTGCCCGAGCGCTCCTCGGCGATCCTGGTGAGCGTCTCGGTCGCGTCGGGATTGCGGGCGAAGAGCACGTCTTCGACCGGCCCCAGGAGCTCCGAGGGGATCTCGTCGTAGACCGGAAGCGCCCCGGCGTTGACGATTCCCATGTCGAGACCGGCTTCGATCGCGTGGTAGAGGAACGCGGAGTGCATGGCCTCGCGCACCTCGGGGCTGCCACGGAAGGAGAAGCTGACGTTGCTGATGCCGCCGCTCGTCAGCGCGTACGGGCATGCCTCCTTGATCCGGCGTACCGCATCGATGAACCAGATCGCGTAGTGGTCGTGCTCGGCGATGCCCGTGGCGACCGCGAACACGTTCGCGTCGAAGATGATGTCCTCGGGCGGGAAGCCCTCCTCCTCGACCAGGATGCGGTAGGCGCGCTCGCATACCTTCACGCGCCGCTCGACCGTGTCGGCCTGGCCCTGCTCGTCGAAGGCCATGACGATGG
>CAZVYM010000014.1:0-22985 GCA_964630935.1 uncultured Gemmatimonadaceae bacterium
ACTCTTGGGCCGCAACCACAACAGGCGCACGGCCGGCTCGCCGGCTGCGCCGAATGCGAACGTCACGGTCGGGGTGCCGAGACAGGCACCTCCGACCCCGACAACGAGCCGACCGAAGGGTCTCCACGATCGAACTCGCTCCGGGATGGGCAGGAGGGGTCCCGGATCAATCACGCATCACAGTCTCTCGGGACAGGCAGGTAAGGTCCCGGATCGCGCACCATCGAAGCTTCTCGGGACAGGCAGGAAAGGTCCCGGATCACGCACCCATCATTTGTCGGGACGGGCAGGAGAGGTCCCGGATCACGCATGCATCGAAGCTTCCCGGGCCGGCCAGGGAAGACCCCGGAATCCATCACCGGCGGGACGGGCAGGAGGGTGGTCCCGCACCCGGGATGTATGACGACAGCGGGCTGATCGAAAACCCACTCGTAGCGTTGGATAGATTGGTGGTAACATGCGGGTCGCCTGACCGTGTGTCAACTGACACTTCGGTCGTTTGACAAGTGGCATGTGAGCCCTCCGCCCGGGCCGAATCGACGCGGCCCTCGTGGTCCCGATCGACCGAGTGGGTTAGTATGGCGCAACCTGCTCACCCATCCTGGAGCCTGCCATGCCCGACATCGGTCGCTTTCACCCCCAGATCGTCCACTTCGTCGTGGTGGGAGGGGTGTTGGGTCTACCCCTCTACTGGCTCGCGTTCGTACGGAAATTCCGGGTTCTCCGTCTGACAGGGACGATTCTCCTCGTGGTGGCGACGGCCGCGTCGTGGGTGGCCGTGAAATCGGGCTCGCAGGCCCACGAGCTGGCGGAGAGGATCCCGGGGGTGGGTGCGGCGGTGCGCAAGCACGAAGAGCTGGGTGAGGACACACGGGACCTGTTCACCGGCGTGCTCCTGCTCGAGTTGATCGCTCTGGGGTTGGCCTGGAAGGCGGGTGGACCCGAGCGTTCCGTCATGGACGTGGAGGTCGGGGACATGGGGGCGGCCCGTGTGTCCACGATGCGGTTCGCCGCCACCGCCGTTCGCGTCGTCGTGGGTATCACCTGGACCTTCGGGGCACTCGTCCTCTTCGAGACGGCCGAACACGGGGGGGATGTCGTCTACAGCTACGCGGGTGGGGTCGGCATGCGAACCGGCAATCCCGCGGACGTCAAGCACCTGCTGATCGCGGGTCTCTACAACCAGTCGCGCCTCGAGCGGACAAATGGCAACCACGCCGACGCGGCGCGCCTGGTCGAGGAGATGCGCATCCAGGAGCCCGACGACCCGGCCGTGCGCCTCCTGTGGGCGGAGTCGCTGATCCAGGACAGGCAGGACGGAAGGGCTGCGCTCGACGTCTTGGACTCGATTCCCGCCCAGGACCCACGTACGCAGGTGCGCGTGGCCCTCACCGCGTCATCCGCCTACCAGCTTCTGGGGATGACGGACTCGGCCCGGGCGGTGCTGCAGAGCGTCCCGGAGCGGTGGCGGCAGTCCCGCTTCGTCCAGGAAAGGTTGAAGGAGCTGGGCGGCTCCTGAGGGCCGTCCACAGGCACGCGGGGCCCCGGAGGACCGTCCGCTAGTCGTCGCCTTCGCCCTTCTTCCCCGGGATGTTCCCGGTGGAGTACACGAGGAGCACCTCCCGGAGCGTGTCGCTCACGTAGTTGCTCTCGCGTTCCGGGCGCGTCATCCGCTCGAACGTCTCGTGGTTCAACCATACCCCGAGGCAGTTCGGGCATTGGTCGGCCTGGACGTCGAGCACGCGGATTCGCTCGAGCTCGCTCCCGCACTTGGGGCAGTGGTTCCGGTGTCGCTCGAGCAGCTCCGCCCGCTCGAGCGCGCCACGATCCTGCTCGCGCTTCCTGGCCACCGCCATACGCGCGTGGAACTCCTGCCGATGGAAGTACTCCCGTTCGTTCCTGCTGGGCTTGGCCCACGGCTGATGGGGGAGGCGGTGTGTGAATTCCGACATGTCGACCTCCCGGGAGGGTGTGGCTCCTCTGAGTGAGAGAACTGCGCGGGCGCGCCGGCACGACTGGATCGCGTCCCACTAGTTAGAGTGGTCCAGGCATCCAGAGGTTCCCCATCGCCCTTGACCCACGGTCCGCCCCCGCTACCCTTCCAGCCCATGACTTCCGTACTCGATGAGTTCGTCTGGCGCGGCATGCTCTCCGACGCCACGGAGGGCGCGGCCGCGCATTTCGCCGAAGCTCCACGCACCGCGTACATCGGCTTCGACCCCACGGCCGCAAGCCTGCACGTCGGGAGCCTTCTGCCCATCATGGGCCTCGTCCACCTCCAGCGCGCGGGGCACACGCCCATCGCCCTGGTGGGTGGAGGCACCGGCCTCATCGGCGACCCTTCGGGCAAGACCCAGGAGCGTCAGCTCATGACGCGGGAGCAGACGGCGGCGAACGCCGAGTCGATCCGGTCTCAGCTCGAGCACTTCCTCGACTTCAAGTCGAAGTCCAATCCGGCTCGTATGCGGAACAACCTGGACTGGCTGGACCGGCTGTCGCTCGTGGACTTCATGCGCGACGTGGGCAAGCACTTCTCGGTCAACCAGCTCATGGCCAAGGAGTCCGTGCGCCGCCGCCTCGAGAGCGAAGAAACCGGACTCAGCTACACGGAGTTCACGTACGTGCTGCTGCAGTCCTTCGACTTCCTCGAGCTCTATCGCCGGGAAGGGTGCACGGCGCAGCTGGGTGGAAGCGACCAGTGGGGCAACATCACGGCGGGCATCGACCTGGTCCGCAGGGTCGAAGCGGCCAAGGCGTTCGGTGTGGTGTTTCCGCTCGTGACGAACGACGCGGGCGCCAAGTTCGGCAAGACCGAGGCGGGTAACGTCTGGTTGGACGCGAAGCTGACGTCACCCTACCGCTTCTATCAGTTCTGGATCAACACGGACGACCAGGACGTGGTGCCCTACCTCAGATACTTCTCGCTCCTGACGCGAGAGGAGATCGAAGGCCTCGAGGAGGCGGTGCGCGACGAGCCGCACCGGCGCGCGGCCCAGGGAGCTCTGGCGGAGGACGTCACCCGGCGGGTGCACGGGGCGGACGGGCTGGCGCGAGCGCAGCAGGCCACGCGAGCCCTGTTCGGTGGCGAGCTCGATGGACTCGACGGGGATCAGATCGCCGACATCTTCGCGGACGTGCCCTCCTCGACCGTCGCGCGAGAGGAGCTCGCCGGCGAAGGAAAGCCCTTGGTGGATCTCCTGGTCGAGTCCGCGGTCGCGACCTCGAAGGGCGACGCCAGACGCGCCGTCGAGGGAGGCGGCGTCTACGTGAACAACCACCGGGTGGTCGACACGGGACGCCTCGTCACCTCGGAGGACACGATCGAGGGCCGCTTCCTGGTGCTGCGGAAGGGAAAGAAGAGCTACTGCCTCGTGGCGGTGGTGGGCTGAAGCGCCTCCTCAGAGAGACATCCGCCAACCGACATTCACTCCCCAATTCAGCGCGAGCTGCGGTCCCTCGTACTTCTGCCACACCGGAAACACCCCTTCGACGCTCAGACGCTGGCCGGCGAAACGGGACCCTTTCGGCAGGTAGAAGCTCATCCCCACGGGGATGGTGACGTACTGACCGGTGAGGAAGAACGCGTCGTTGCCCGGGTCCATCGCGGCGCTCAGACCCGGACGGGCACCGTCGATCCGGTCCCACTTCAGCCACTCGAAGCGAGCGGAGAAGCTGATGTAGTCGCTGACCGGGGCTGCCGCCCAGCCCGTGAGCATGTAGCGGTTTCCCAGGCGGTAGTCTTGCGTGTTCGTTCCGAAGAAGAACGTTCCCTGGACCTGCGCTCCGACGGTTCCGTGCTCGTTCTGGCTCTGAACCGTCATGCCGGGGATGAACGCGGGCGTACCGGCTCCGATCTGCATGTCGTAGGGAAGCGCCTGCAGACCGGGGGTGCTGAAGGGCGTCTCGGCGAACACGTTGATCTCACCCGTAGGGATGAGCGCTCCGAGCTGGATGTGGGCCCGCCAGCCACCCTGATCAAAGAACCGGTAGAGGGCGAAGACCCGCGTGTCGCCCAACTGGTGCCCGTTGGTGTTGTAGATGGTGCCCCCGGACGTCTCCTGTTGGCGCACGCGATGCGAGTAGCTGGCCTCCCCGAGGATCGTCAGGTCGTTGGTCAGGCCCAGGGCGACGGTCACGTAGTGGGTCCGGTTCGCCAGGCTGATCGGGGCCTGGGAGTAATTCTGCAAGAGGGTCGCCAGCGGGAGCGAGTCGGTATCCTGCCACACGCCCCTCGAGTGGATGTTCTCGAAGCGGTACCAGAGTTGGATCTGCCCCTGCTTCATCATCTGGGCGTTGGTCACGCCATCGGGGGCGACGGCATCCGCGCGCTGGGACGTCCAGGTGTACCCTTCCTCCTGCGCGGCGAGCGGCGACGCGATGGCGAGAAGCAACACGGCCAGCAGGCTCTTGCGAACCATCGGTTCTCCCTCCGACGTGGTGCGTGGGCCGGTGTGGATCCGGCCCTTCATGGTCCAGGCTTCAAAATGGACCGTCACCAGGGTAAAAAACAAGCGTTTCCGTGCACATCGGGGTGCGTGTCGCCCGACCGTCGGCCTGAAATCAGCGAGCGATGGGGGCGTCGAGCACGTCGCCGGGGATGCCGAAGGCGCGCACGATCAGAAGGGCATGCTCCCGGGACTCGGCGCACAGCGCCGCCACCTGTCGACGGAGTGCCCTGGACTTCGGAGGCTCGATGTAGCCGGTCTCCAGGTACCAGCCCCGGTGCTCTTCCATGCGGGAGAGCGCGAAGAGCGCGGCCTGGATGCCCAGGGCCTCCGACAGCCCGGGCGTCGGCGCGTGCGCGACCCCCGTCTGGAAGTGGTCCAGAATCACGAGCTCCACGTGCGCCCGGGCCAGCGCGACGAGGTGATCCTGGCACTCGCCCACGGCGCGGTGGGAGTCCATCCCGTCGTCGAGGCGGGCTTTGAGCCTGCGGGCGACCGAGCGGAGGAGGCGCTCCTCCCTGTAGACGAATGCCGCGCGGTGGAAATCCGGGTCGCGCAGGTGCTCCTCGTCCGCCCGCCGCGTGACCACGGGGTTCAACTCGGCCATCGTCGTCCCGGCGCGATCCGCCAGGTAGCGCACCATGGTCCAGAGCGTCAGGTCCCCCATCTCGTGACGGAACCTGGAGAGGAGCCCTTTCGCGACCAGCTGGAGGAGGACGAAGTTGGCCCCCTCGAAGGTCGTGAACACGTCGGTGTCGGCCTTGAGCGCGGCCAGACGGTTGCCCGCGTCGTAGCCCTCGCCCCCGCAGGCCTCGCGGCACGCCTGAAGCGTCTCCACGCAGTGGCGTGAGGCGTACGCCTTGAGTCCGGCCGCCAGAACCTCGACTTCGGCATCTTCCCCGGGTGGGGTGGCAGCGTGCCTTCCGATCAGCGCCCGCACCGCGAAGTGCAGACCGAGCGTGGTGGCCAGGCGGGGAAGGAGCGCCCGCTGGAGAAGGGGATAGTCCAGGATCGGAACTTCGGCTCCTCCTTCCGGCCCGAACTGGCGGCGCTCCGACGCGTAGGTCACGGCGATGGCCAGGCCCTTCTTGGCGGCGCTCACCGATGCGGCGGCCACGCTGATCCGACCGGTCACGAGCGTGCCGAGCATGGTGAAGAACCGCCGGCCCGCGCCGGGGATCGGGCTCGAGTAGCGTCCTTGCGCGTCGATCGAGGCGAAGCGATCGAGCAGGTGGGTCCTGGGCACCCTCATCCGGTCGAACCAGATGCGGCCGTTGTCCACGCCGTTGAGACCTTCCTTCGGTCCGCGGTCCTCGATGCGGACGCCCGGGAGGGTCTTCCCGGACTCGTCCCGCAACGGAGCGAGGACGGCGTGGACGCCGTGGTCGGTGCCGTCGATCAGCAGGCGGGCGAACACCGTCGCCATTCGCCCGTGGCAGGCGGCGTTGCCGATCCAGTCCTTGGAGGCGCGCTCGTGAGGCGTGTGGATCACGAGCTCATCGGCGTCGGGATCGTAGGTCGCGGTGGTCTCGAGGTCGCGCACGTTCGAGCCGTGGGCGGTCTCGGTCATGGCGTAGCAGCCTGGAAGCTCGAGGCGTCCCACCTTCTCGAGGAGGGTCCGATGGTGGTGCTCGGTCCCGAGCTGCAGGACGCTCCCGCCGAAGAGTCCGAACTGGACCCCGAACTTCACCACGACGCTGAGGTCTCCGAAGGCGAGCGTCTCGAAAACGGTGATCGCCCCCGACGTGTCCCCGCCGCCGCCGAACCGTTCGGGATACCCCAGGGCGCCGTAGCCCCGGTCGGCGAGAAAGCGGACGGCTTCGAGGACACGCTCGCGGTAGACGTCCCGAGGCAGCTCCAGCGGGATCCGCAGCGGAGGGTGGCCCATGAGTCGCAGGATCCGGCGCCTCGAGTCGAAGTGCTCGGCGTCCAGATAGGCGTTCAACCGGTCGGCGTCGAAGCCGATGGTGGCGCTTTCGCGCCGGCGCGCCCTTCTCTCGACGTCCAGAAGTCGGCGGGCGGCTTCGCGTCCGACCAGCCCCAGCGAAGCCTCGAGCCGGCGAAGGCCCGCGACCGCCTCCGAGCTCGACCAGCCGGCGGCGGTCGCGCCACCGGCTCGAGCGAGGGCGAGCCCGAGATCGGTGAGCGACGCCGTCGCCGCGCTCTCGGAAGCAATCGCCGCCGACCGGATCGTGTCGAGCAGCCGGGCGATCTCTTCCGGCGAGGGGGGATCGTCCGGGTCGAGCCAACGGTCGAGTGCCGCACGGGCCTGGTCGGAGAGCCATGACTGGGCCTCGGCGTGGTCGCGCCAGACGCGCAGCTCCGCGGGCGACAGCAGCCCGTCGGACCATGCCGAGCAGATCATCGGCAGGAAGGGGATCAGCTCCGGATGGTCGAAACGGCGAGCCTTTTGGGGGCCGGGAGGAGTGGTCACGTTTCCTCGGGCGACGTGAGGTGGATGGTACCGCTCGAACCCTTGACCCGCAGAGCGGGGTTTCGCAACGTCTCGCCTCCTTTCCGCCAACAAGACAAGAGGTGAACGATGGCTGATCCGCTTGTGGGCGTGGTGATGGGATCCAAGTCCGACTGGGGTACGATGACACACGCGGTGTCCACCCTGGAAGAGCTGGGCATCCCGTGCGAGGTGCGTGTCCTGTCCGCCCACCGGACGCCCGACGCCAGCGCGGAGTACGCGGCGACGGCCGAGGAGCGTGGTCTCGAGGTCATCATCGCCGCCGCGGGCGGCGCAGCCCACCTGGCTGGTGTGATGGCTGCGAAGACCATCCTCCCGGTTCTCGGAGTGCCCATGACGGGTTGGGCCCTGGACGGCCTGGATTCGCTGCTCTCCACGGTCCAGATGCCGAGAGGCGTGCCCGTCGCCACCCTGGCGATCGGGAAGGCCGGAGCGGTGAACGCGGCACTCTTCGCCGCCGAGATCCTGGGCGGCAAGCACCCGGAAATCCGCGAAGCCGTCCGCGCCGACCGCCAGGCGCGGCGCGACCAGGCCCTCGCCCATCAGGATCCGAGGGAAGAGTGACGGGGTAGTCGGGCGAGGACGGGACGAGCTTCCCTCCCGGCCCGGCCTCTTCTATCGTATGAGAACGCGGGCGCCGCCCCGGTGGGGACCGGGACGGCGCTCCTTCGTTCGGTCGGCGAGGCCGGACTGTCGCGTCCGTGTTTCACCGTATCGCGCAGGAGCCGCCATGCTGGACGAGATTCGCGAGAAGATCGAGGGCGAGATCGAGCATCTCACCCAGGAGCTGAACGTCGAGCTGCCCGCTCGCATCAAGACGGCGCTCGAGCACGGCGATCTACGCGAGAACTCCGAATACAAGTCCGCGAAGGAGCGTCAGGAGTTCGTGCAGGCCCGGCTCAACCACCTCACGCGCAGAATGGGCGAGCTGTCGAAGATCGACCCGAAGACCATGGCCTACGACAAGGTCGGCTTCGGATCGAAGGTGAAGATTCGCGACGTGAGCACGGGCGACGAGTTCGACTTCACCATCGTGGCCGGCGACTTCATCGACCTCGATGCCGGGCACGTCTCGCTGGCTTCTCCGATCGGGCAGGGGCTTCTCGGAGCGCAACTCGACGAGGAGGTGACCGTACAGCTCCCGGCGGGCGACCGTATCTATCGGATCCTGGAGCTCACGACGCTGCCCCAACAGGTGAACACCGCGTCGGACTAGGAAGCCCTCGTGACGTCCTTCACGAACGCCACGGCCTCGGCGACCTCCTCGGGCACGATCCAGTGTCCGATCTCGTAGTCCCGGGTCGTCAAGGACACGCCCCGGCTCGCGAGCTTCTCGCGACCCCCCCTGGCCAGCGCGAAGGGAATGTTGGGATCTTGCTTGCCGTGCCCCCAGAAGATCGGAGGGGCGTCCGGTGACATCGCCCCGGGCGGGATCAGCTCCGTATTCGCGAGGAACCCCGAGAAGTTCACGACCGCCGAGACGCGTCCGGGGCGGGTGAGGGCATAGGCGAGGCTGGTCGTACCTCCCTGCGAGAAGCCGCCCAGCACCACGTGGGCCGGGTCGACGTCCGCGAGCGCCGGCAACTCTCCGAGGAACGAATCGAGGGCTTCGAGGCTCCGGGCGAGGGTGTCGTCCACCACGCGGTCCTCGGCGAGGTACCGATACCAGGCCCAGCCCGGCCCGTACCCCCACGGGCTCCCGGGGTGGGGCGCCTGCGGCGTCAGGAGCGCCCAGTCTTCGGGAAGATGGGGTGCGAGCGCCTGGAGGTCGCTCCGATGACTCCCCCGTCCGTGAAGCAGAACCAGGACCGTGGAGCCGTCCGCCCTCGGCGAACCGTGCGCGTCGAACGCCAGCATGTCTCCTCTCGTCAGCGCCGCGCGAGCGGCGTCAGGCTCCGCTCGATCTCGGCGCGCCTGGGCTCGAGCCACGCCGGGAGCCTGAGCGAAGATCCCAGCTCGGCGGCGGGCTCGTCGACGGCGAAGCCGGGGTCGTCCGTCGCGATCTCCATGAGGAGACCGTCCGGCGCCCGGAAGTAGATGCTCCGGAAGTAGGTGCGGTCCAGCACCGGGGTCACGTCGACGCCGAGGCCCCGCAGGTGGTCCTGCCACGCCAGCTGCTCCTCTTCGTTCCGGGCGCGGAACGCGATGTGGTGCGTCTGGCCGGCGCCCGGCCGGGCGCCCTGGGTGGAGCCCGCCCAGTCGAAGAGCGTGAGTGCGGAATGCGGCGCCACCTGGTCGCCGTCGTAGCGCGCCCAGAAGTAGTGCTTCGTCCTGCCGTCGTCCTGGTTGTAGGTCTTCTTGACCAGGCGGAGCCCGAGCGCGCCTTCGAGAAACGCGCCGGCCTCGGCCAGATCGTCGGTCAGCGCGCTGATGTGGTGGATCCCCTCCAGACGCATGGCGTCGGTCACCTCGGGCACCGGCTCCGGGTGGGTGAGCGCCGCGATCGCGTCTCCGTCGCGTCCATCCGGTAGGCGCTCCGAGGGCGGCGTGACCAGCTCCACGCCGAGCGCGTCGGCCGGCTCGTCGATCGCATAGCCGGGTCCGCGCGTTGCGATCTCCAGGATCTGTCCGTCCGGATCCGTGAAGTACAAGCTCTTGAAGTAGCCGCGGTCGAGCGGCCCGGTCACGCCGACGCCGGCGTCGGTGAGACGACGCTTCCACATGAGCTGGGTCCCGGCGTCGCCCGTGCCGAGAGCGAGATGGTGGACCCCTCCGACCCCCCACCTGCCTCTCGGGCTCCGGGGCCACTCGAAGAAGGTGAGGATCGTGCCCGGCTCGCCCACCCGGTCCGAGAAATAGAGGTGATAGGCGTCCGGGTCGTCGAAGTTCACGGTCTTCTTGACCAGGGCGAGACCGAGGAGGTCCCGATAGAACGCGAGCGTCCTCGGGGCGTCCGTCGACACCATGGTGATGTGGTGGAATCCAGCCGTGCGCAGGGGGGCGGGCATGGTCTCCTCCATCTGTGCGCGCATGGGACCGGCGTGGCCTGCCACGTCGATGGGTGCGCAAGGTGGTGAGTGGCGGTCTCCCACGTCGACCGTGCAAAGACTGCGGACGAGCTCTCCATCCGACGAGAGCATAGGGGAATATATTTCAATCTTAAAATATTACAAGGGCGCGTACGACTCAGAGCGACGCCCTGAAGCGCCGCGTCGCCATTGCGACACCTCCCGCCGCCATCACGGCGAGAATCACGAACTTCGGCCAGAGCTCCCGCACGCCCGATCCCTTCAGGAAGATCGCACGCACGACTTCCAGGAAGTGTCTGAGCGGATTCAGCAGCGTGAGCTTCTGGAAGATCCACGGCATGGTGTCGACCGGGTAGAGGAATCCCGACAGGATGATGGCCGGCAGCAGGAAGAGGAACATGGCCAGGAAGGCCTCCTGCTGCGTCGACGAGATCGTGGAGATGAACAGGCCGAACGAGAGGCCGGCGATGATGAAGAGGATCGCCGAAATGAGGAGGGCGGGAACCGAGCCGCGCAGCGGGATGTGGAACCAGAGGAGCGCGACCACCGTGATCATGGTGAGCTGGACCAGCGCGACGCCGGCAACCGGAAGCGTCTTGCCCAGCATCAGCTCGCCGGCCGAGAGGGGCGACACCAGCAGCTGCTCCAGCGTACCGACCTCACGCTCGCGAACGACGGCGAGCGCCGTGAGGAGGAGGCTCATGAGGAGCACGATGACGCCGATGACTGCGGGGATGTTGTAGACTCGGCTCGACAGCGAGGGGTTGAACCACGCGCGGGTGCGCAGGTCCACGGTCCGCGGCATGGGCGTGCCGGCATCCACGGCGACCTGCGCACTGAACGCCTGCGCGATCTGGATCGCGTACCCCTGGGCCACCGTGGCAGTGTTGGAGTTCGTGCCGTCGACGACGAGCTGCACGGCGGGGCTGTGGCCGGCCTTCACGTCGGCGTCGAAGTCGGGCGGGATCTCGAGTCCCACGACGGCATCCCCGTGGTCCAGGGCCCAGCGGATGTCGGCCGAGCGGTCCGATCGGCGCACGACGTCGAAGTATCCCGAGGCCGTGAAGGCGTCCACCAGCTTTCGGGACTCGGCGGTGTGGTCGTGGTCCACGACGATGGTGGCGACGTGGCGCACGTCCGTGTTCACGGCGTAGCCGAAGAGAAGCAGCTGGATGATCGGCGCGCCGAAGATCATGCGTTTGGTCATGGGGTCGCGCAGGAGCTGCCTGAGCTCCTTCGCCACCATGCGGCGGATCCGGAGGATGGACAGTCGCCGGGCAGAGAGCGTATCGCTCATCCGAGCTCCTTCTTGAACGTGCGGGCCGCGAGGCTCAGGCCGAGGATCGCGTAGGCGAGCATGAGCAAGCCCTGGGGCCAGAGGACCGTCGCGCCGACACCCTTCAGGAAGATCCCCCGCGTGACCGTGATGAAGTAGCGCGCGGGAATGAGGTACGAGACGCCCTGCAGGAATCGCGGCATGCTCGCTATGTCGAAGAGGAAGCCGGAGAGGAGCAGTGCCGGCAGATAGGTCGCGACCATCGCGACCTGCGTCGCCAGGACCTGGGATTTCACCGACGCCGAGATGAAGATCCCCAGACCGAGCGCGCCGATGAGGAAGAGCAGCGTGAGCATGCCGAGGAGCACGGGGCTCCCGTTGAGAGGCGTCCCGAAGATGACCATGCCGGCCACGATCGTGACGGCCACGTCGAACATCCCGATGGCCACGTAGGGCAGGAGCTTGCCGAGGACGATCTCGAGCCGGCTGACGGGGGTGGCCGCGAGCTGCTCCATGGTCCCGCGCTCCCATTCCCGGGCGATCGTGAGCGCGGTCAGCATCGCCGCGATGATCGACATGATCACGGCGATCAAGCCGGGCACGATCATGTTCCGGCTCTCGAGGTTCGGATTGTACCAGACGCGCGGCTCGAGTCGGAGCGGTGCGGTCACGGTGCGGCCGTGGAGAACCTGGTCGAGCCCGTAGCGCGTGACGATGGCCCCCGCGTAGTTCTGGGCGATGGTGGCCGTGTTGGCGTCGCTCCCGTCCAACAGGAGCTGAACGGCCGGACCTCGGCCCGCCCCGAGGTCTCGGGCGTACCCGGCCGGGATGGTCAGGACGCCCTTCACGGAGCCTTCCATCAGATCTTCGTCGCCCTGCCGGGACGCCGTCAGATGGTCGACCACGCTGAAGTATCCGCTCGACACGAAGGCGTCGACGAGCTCTCGGCTCGCGCGCGTCCCGTCGTGATCGAGCACGGCCAGCCGGATGTCCTTGATATCCCAGGTGATGGCGTAGCCGAAGAAGAGCAGAAGGAAGAGCGGCAGCGCGAAGGCGAGGATCATGCTCCGCGGGTCGCGCTCGAGCTGAATCCACTCCTTTCGGGCCATGGCCCACAGACGCACGAAGTCCATGCTCAGCCCACCACAGCGCCGCCCTCGGCGCGCACCAGGGAAACGAAGATGTCCTCGAGCGAGGGCTCCACGGGATGCAGGCCGAGCACCTCGCGCCCGGCCGCAGCCAGGGCATCGCGGATCAGCGAGGGCCCGTCCGATCCCTCCTCCACGGTCACGTGCAGCGCTCTGCCGAACATCGCCACCTCGAGGATGCCGGGTCGGTCGCTGAGCGCCCTGAGGGCCTCCGGAGCGGAGTCGGTCCGGACCTCGAGGATATGGGCGGACGCCGTTGTGCGCAGGCTGCGCGGCGTGTCGAGCGCGATCAGGCGGCCGCGATTCATGAGCGCGAGCCGGTGGCAATACTCCGCCTCCTCCATGTAGTGCGTGGAGACGAACACCGTCGTGCCGTTCCGGGACATCTCGTCGATGAGGTCCCAGAACCTCCGCCGTGCCACCGGATCCACGCCCGACGTGGGCTCGTCGAGGAAGAGGATGGGAGGCTCGTGGACCATCGCGCACCCGAGCGCGAGCCTCTGCTTCCATCCGAGCGGCAGCTCGTCCGTCAGGCGCTCTTCCGCTCCGTTCAGCTCCGCCATCTCCAGGATCCAGGAGCGGCGCCGCTCGAGCCGCTCACCCGCCACGCCGTAGAGGCCGCCGAAGAGGTCGATGTTCTCGCGCACGGTGAGGTCACCGTAGAGCGAGAACTTCTGGGACATGTACCCGATCTTCCGCTTGATCGCGGCATGGTCGGCGCGGATGTCGAGGTCGGCCACGCGTCCCTGGCCCTCGGACGGCTGCAGAAGGCCGGTGAGCATCTTGATGGTGGTCGTCTTGCCCGCGCCGTTGGGTCCGAGAAAGCCGAAGATCTCTCCCTCGCGGACCTCGAAGCTGACGTGGTCGACGGCGACGAAGTGACCGAACCTGCGGGTGAGCCCGTCCACGGCGACCGCGATCGACGGAGTCGGGTGCTCAGCCATGGTCGGCTCCCGGGCCCGGCGCGTCGGACCGTACGTCCCGGCCCACCAGATGGATGAAGACGTCCTCGAGCGAGGGCTCGATCCGTTCCTGCTCGAGCACCTCGATCCCTTCGCGCCCTAGCTCGCTCTCCAAGAAGTCGGCGCCGGTGTCGGAGCCGGTCAGCACGTGGACGGACTCCCCGAAGAGGGAGGCGCTCTCCACGCCCGCCATGGTCCTCAGGAGATCGCGCGCTCGTCGGGGCTGGTCGGCTCGCACGGAGCGCATCGTTCCTTCCAGGGAGTCCTGAAGCGTCTGGGGCCGGTCGAGCGCGAGGGCACGCCCCCGGTCGAGGAGCACGACCCGGTCGCAGCGCTCCGCCTCGTCGAGGTACGACGTGGAGACCACGATGGTGATCCCTTCGGCGACCATCTCGTGCAGGATGAGCCAGAGCTCGCGGCGCGAGATGGGATCGACGCCGAATGTCGGCTCGTCCAGGAGAAGCACCTGCGGGTGGTGGATGAGCGCGCACGACAGCGACAGCTTCTGCTTCATTCCGCCCGAGAGCGCTCCGGCCCGGCGCTCCTTGAACTCGCCCAGCCTGGAGAACTTGTACAGACGCTCGAGTCGTGCCGGCCGCTCGGCCCGGGGCACCCGGTAGAGGTCCGCGTAGAAGGCGAGGTTCTCCTGCACCGTGAGATCCTCGTACAGACCGAAGCGCTGGGCCATGTACGCCAGGTGCGGCTTCGCGGCTTCGGGGTCGCGACCCACGTTCACGCCCTCCACCCATGCCTCTCCTTCCGAAGGGCGCAGCACGCCGGCCAGCATGCGGAGCGTCGTCGTCTTGCCGGCACCGTCCGGCCCGACGATGCCGAAGAGCTCGCCGCTGCGGATCTCGAGCGTCAGGCCGTCGACCGCGGTGAGCGCTCCGAATCGGCGCGTGAGGCCCTTCATCGAGACCGCGGTCCCGGATGGACCTTCGGTCACGAGCCGTCTCCCGCCAGGGTCACGTCGGCCGGGATGCCGGGCTTCAGCTCGAAGTTCGGGTCCCCCGTGATGTGGACCTTGACCGGGTACACGAGCTTGATGCGCTCTTCCTGCGTCTGGACGTTGCGCGGCGTGAACTCGGCCTTGCTGCCGATGAAGACCACGGACCCCGTGTACGTGCTGTCCGGATAGGTATCGGAGGTGATCGTGGCGGTCTGTCCGAGATGGACCCGTCCGACCTCGTTTTCGCGCACGTAGATGCGCACCCAACGGTCGTCGGGGTCGAGAAGGGTAAGAACCGGGGAGCCCGGACTCACCGTTTCGCCGGGCTCGCGGTGGCGCACCGTGATCAGGCCGGAGAACGGCGCGTGGATGACGGCGTTCTCGAGGACCGCCTGCGCGCGGGCCAGGTTGGCCCGGGCCTGCTCCACCAGCGCTCGCTGCGCGTGGATGACCTCCTGTCGGGGCCCCGCCCGCACCAGGGCCAGAGACTGCTGGGCCTGGTCGAGCGTCGCATCCGCCACGTCGCTGACCGTCGTCGCCTTGTCCAGGGCCTGCTGGCTCACGGCTCCGCCCGCGAAGAGTCGCTGCGCCCGCTCGGCATCGCGGCGCGCGTCCTCGGCCTGCTGCCCGGCCGATCGTGCGGCCGCCTCGGCCTGAGCCACCTCTTCGGGCCGGGCGCCCCGCTCCAACTCGGTAAGGCGGGCCTGGGCCGCGCTCAGCTGGGCCCGGGCGGCGGCGCGGGAGGCCTCCATCTCGTCCGTGTCCAGCCTCGCCAGCTCCTCGCCCTTCGAGACCGAGTCTCCTTCCTGCGGGACGACCTGCACCACGCGGCCGGGTACCTGGAATCCGAGATCGGCCTCGGTGCCTTCGACCGTCCCCGAGGCGAACAGTCCCGCGCCGGACGCGTCGCCGTTGCGCAGGGTGAGCCAGATCGCCGCCGCGATCAGGACGACCACGACGGGCACGATGACCCTCAGTCGCTTCTTCATTACCGAACCTCCAGGGCTTCGTCGATCCACTTCCGGTCCAGGGTGCCCTGGGTCCGGGCCAACTTCACGCGCGCCAGCACCGCGTCGTAGCGGGCCCTGGCGTAGCCCGCGCGGGCTTGGAACAGTCCGGCCTGCGCCTGCAGCAAGTCCGTCTGGACGCCGGATCCTTCTGCGAGGCTGAGCACCTCGATGCGGGCGACTTCCTCCCACTGCTGCACGGAGGCGTCCAGCGCCTGCCGCCGCGCATCGGCCTCGACGACCGCCGCTCGGGCCTGGTCGAGCGCCCGCGTGTGTTCGAGCCGGACGAGATCCAGGGCCGCCCGCGCCGAGCGGAGGTCGGCGGCGGCCTGATGGATCCGCGCGCGACGAGCGCCTCCGGTGAAGAGCGGCCAGGAGACCTTCACGCCGGCCTGCCATTCTGTGACGAAGTCGCCGGAGGCGGTGCCGTAGTCCAGCAGCCCCGCGGCGGCCTGCAGATCGGGAAGGCGCGAGGCCTTCGCCTGGGCCTGCCGGGCTCGCGCGGCGTCGACCGCTCTTCGAGCCTGCACGATCTCCGGGCTCTCGGACTCGGCGGGGGAGGTCGGCGTCCGGTGAAGCTCGACGTCGGCCAGGGTCCGTCCCTCGAGCGCGGAGGGGTCCAGGCCCATCATCCTCGCGAGGTCGTTGCGGGCGATCCGGGCCTGGGATACCGCCGTCGCCTCGCGGGCACGGGCGTCCATGAGCGCGGCGTTGGCGCGCAGCACCTCGACCCTCGCGGCGCTTCCCTCGGCCAGATTCTTCTGGGCCCGCTCGTGCTCGGACGCGAGGGCCGTCACCTGACGCGTGGCCGCGTCCAGCACATCGGTCGCGGCCAGCGTCGCGAGATACGCGGACGTGACGCCTTCGAGAAGTGCCATGCGCGTTCCGCGTTGCCGAGCGAGCGCCTCCCCTTCCACGGCATCGGCGGCCCGGATGCGGGCGCCGCGTCCCCCTCCGTCGAAGAGCGTGTACTGCATGCCGAGCTGGGTCTGCACCAGCGTGCGATCGAACGCCGGCGGGTTCCGCGGATCGAAACCGTGCAGCGGTGCGACCACCATCGGCTCCTGAAAGCGTGTCAGCCCCGCCGTACCGGTCAGGCTCGGGAGCCACTGGGCACGCGCGGCAGCCACACCCGCTTGTGCCCCGTCGACCCGGGCCCGGGCCCCGGCGACGCTCGGATGGGTCGCGAACGCCGAGTCCAGCGCCTCCGCGAGCGTGAGCGTCTGGGTGCGGGCCGGGAGCGGAAGGGCCAGAAGCAACACCAGGGAGGAGAGCACGGTCCGGCCCGAGGGACCTGTCGGGAATCGCGGTGTCATGGAGTAGCCTCCCCGCCGGGCGCGAGACCCGCGCGAATGAAGGATGTCGTGTGCGAGACCATGCGTTCGTACATACCGGTGCTCCGGAGATCCAGGCCGCTGATCTCCCTGAACAGCGGGGTCACGAGGGTGAGGAAGATCGGCTGGGCCACCACGCTCGGCGCGGTCAGAAACGGATCGGCGGCACGCACCGACCCGTCCGCCTCGCCTTCCTCCTGCAGACGTCGGATCGTTCCCGCGATGCGCTGGACGAGGTCGATGACGACGTCCGGAGGGCGTCGGCCCGCCGAGATCTCCTGGAGCATGAGGCGGGGCAGGTCCGGGTTCTTCCTGAAGTGCTCGAAGTAGGCCTGCACCACCATGAGGATGCGGTCCAGAGGGGTGCCCGGGCCTTCCGCAGCGGCCACGACGCGGTCGGCCAGCGGACGGATGCCGTCGTCGAGCACGGCGGCGTAGAGTCCCCGCTTGGAGCCGTAATGATAGGTGATCGCGCCCAGGTTGGCGCCCGCGTCGTGCGTGATCGCGCGCACCGACGCGCCGTCGAACCCGTGGGTCGCGAAGAGCTTGCGCCCGGCGCTCTTGAGCGCGCGTGCGGTCTCGGTCGCGTCCGAGGACGAAGCCTGCATCGCTTCGTTAGTCGAAGTCCTACGTGAATCATTCATACGTTCGTATGAATATCAGGGTGCAGAAGATCGGTCAAGGGGGGGCGAAGATCGCCGGGCGACGTGCTACGCCAGGCCGCGAACGATGCTCCGGAGCGCGCGGACCCCGTCGAGCAGGCGCGGGCCCGGACGGCCCATGAACGCTTCCGGAACGCAGTGGACCTGTCGGTCCCGGAGCGCCCTGAGATCCTGCCACGCCGGATTTCCGTAGACGACATCCGGCCTGTACTTGGCAGGGTCCACGCCGCACCAGGAGAGCACGATGGCATCGGGCCACTTCTCCGCCACCTCCTCGTCGCTCAGGGGCCGGCTCTTGACCGGCTCGTCGTCGAGGAGGCCGCGTGCCCCCGCCGCGTGCAACAGATCCGTCGCCCAGCTCAGCCGTCCGGGAGCGATCACGGGCTTCGGCCACCACTGGACGAGGATCCTCGGGGCGTCGCCCGGGGGCGTGGGGGCGGTGAGCTCCTCGCGCATTCGGCTCACGAGCCGGTCCGCTTCGTCCGTGGCGCCCAGAAGTGATCCGATCTCGAGCACGTCGCGATAGACGTCCTGGAGCGACGTGGGCTCCGGAGCCACAAAAGGCAAGCCCGCGCGCTCCAGCCGCTCGATCACGCGCTCGTGCCCGGGCACGGTGAGGGTGGCCAGGACCAGGTCGGGCCGGAGGGCGGCCACCGCGTCGACGTCCACCTCGAGATCGGGACCGAGCCGGGGAAGACGCGCGACCACGTCCGCGGGGAAATCGGAATGATCGTCGACGCCCACCAGGAGATCCGAACGTCCCAGGGCGGCGACGATCTCGGTGTTGGAGCAGGCCAGGGAGACGACACGCATGGGTGGAGCTACCCCTGCGCGGAGAAGCCGATCCGGTGGCACGATCGGCCCGCTTCGGTGTCTCTATCGACCGAGCCTACCGAAGCTGACCCGCGACACGGAGGTCCTCAGTGGTCGATACGCCATCGACGATGACGCCCCTCGGGGTGCGCGCCCCGGACTTCTCCCTTCCCGATACCGACGGCAACACCGTCTCTCTCGCCGACTTCTCCACCGCGCCCGGGTTGCTGGTGATGTTCATCTGCAATCACTGCCCCTTCGTGAAGCTCATCAAAGGAGCCCTAGCGGCGTTCGCGCGGGAATACCAGGAGCGCGGCCTGGCGATCGTAGCGATCTCGTCGAACGATGTCGAGGCCTATCCGCAGGACGGTCCGGACGCCATGGCCCGTGACAGGGAGGAGTGGGGTTACCCGTTCCCCTACCTGTTCGACGAGACCCAGGAGGTCGCCAAGGCGTACGGGGCCGCGTGCACGCCGGACTTCTTCCTGTTCGACGTGGATCACCGTCTGGCCTACCGCGGTCAGTTCGACTCGAGCCGTCCGGGCAACGGGATCGAGCCGACCGGAGCCGATCTGCGCGCCGCGTGCGACGCGGTCCTCATGGGTCGGCGTCCCCCCGAGGACCAGGTGCCCAGCATCGGCTGCAACATCAAGTGGAAGGCCGGCAACGCGCCGGAGTACTTCGGGTAGGGAAGGGAAGGACCCGACCGCCGGCTCACTCGTCCGGAATGGCGGCGAGTCCGGCCCGGGCCCGGTCCGCCCACCCCGAGACGGTTGGCCCACCCTCTCCCCACAGGCCGAGCACTCTGCGGAAATGGAGCCGGGCCTCCTGGAAGTCTCCCGCTTGGGCCGCCATCTCACCCAGCTCGAGCTCGGCGCGGGCCGTGACGAAACCCATCCAGGTCGTCGGGGGCACGAGAGAGGACAACAAGGCGGTAGCTTCCCCGTCTCTTCCCTCCTCCCGGAGGAGCAGGCCGAGCGTCAGGCGCATCGTCGGTGACGGCCAGGACTCCAGCGTGTTGTCGTTATGGATGGTCCAGAGGTCCACCGCGGTACGCTCGAGCGTCAGCGCCGCCTCGCGGTCACCTCGTCGGAGCGCCAGCCTCGCCTCGATGTCCGACCGGAGTGCCCCGCGGTAGTCCTCGGACGTGCCTCCGGCGGGAAGGGTCCCGATCACGTCCATCCAGCGATGGGCCACCAAGGTGTCTTCAGCCTGCGCGTTCCACGCCCCGAGGAGCCAGCACGTCCACCAAACGGGGCGAGTCTCGAAATAGTCGAGCACGGAGTCAGGCTGGATGTAGTGAGCTAGCGATGACGCGGCCCGGTCCACGGACGGCGCTTCGGCTACCCCTGTCAGACCCGCCGCCACGACCAGCAACTCGACGGTCGCGCGAGTGACATGCTCACTCGGTGGGTACACGCCGGCTTCCAGCATCGAATCGACCGCCGCGGCCCGCCCCTGCGACACGTCCAGGCGCACGAGCTCGCCGAGCGCGGCCGGACGGTTGGGCGCCTCCGGGGTGTTGGTGACGGCCTCGAGGAAGAGGCGGTAGCGCTTCTGGTTCCCTGCCCGCAGGTGGCGGATGAGATCGACGAAGTCCTCGAAGGGGACGTCGACGAGGTCGGGCAGCATGGCGTCGAAGGCCTCATCGCTGGCGAGCAGCGCGCGCAAGCCGCGGATACGGGTCCGGGCCAGCACGCTCGTCGTGTCCACACGCTGGATGCGCCTAAGCTGTACCCGCTCGTCCGCCGTGTCGAGGAGCGAGACGGCCCACCATTCTCGAACCGTTAGGGCCGGAAGCTGCGTCGAGTCCAACTGGACCACCCGTTCCGCCAACTCCCTGCTGCCGAAAGCCGGGGGAGTGAGCTGCCACCCGTAGGCGCGGCGATAGTATTCGAGGCGTGAGTTCGCGCCGTAGTCCAAGGGATCGAGCTGGAGGATGCGCGTCGTGGCGGCGAGGGCGGCAGGGCCGTTCGTCTTCAGCGAGGCCTGGGTCGCCTCGAGACGCAGCCGACTGCGCTCGTCCAGCTTGGCCTCGAAGGGTTCGGCGCGAGCCAACAGCCGGAAGAAGCCCAAGTAGGGTTGACCACGAAGGCCGAAGCCCCACGACTTGATCCTGACGGCCTCCACGATGGCCAGCACGAACGTCGAGTCCAACGCCACGGCCCGATCGATGGCGGTGTTCGCGGAATCGATCATGCCCCTCCGCATGGCTGCCGTCGCAGCGAGGTACGCCTTCAACGCCTCGGGTGACTGCGTGGCGTCGAAGTCGAGCTCGGAGGGGACGTCCGGGGGGCGAAGGGGGCCCCACACACGGGCGAGGACGCGGACCGCCGCCTTGCCGACGGCGCTGGCCATGCTGTCCGGGCCCGTCGAGATCGTGAACGCGTCCAGCGGCTCGGCGCGACCCACACGGTAGATGCGAAAGGCCAGCTCGATCCGCTTCCCCGTGCCCACCACCGATCCCAGGAGGTATCGGTGGGCTCCGACGTCCTCCGTGAGGGACTCCGCCTGTTCGACGTCCGGAGGTCGAGCGGCCGCCGAACCCCGGTCGCGGAGAGGACGCCACAACGACCAGGGGTCGACCACGCGCAGCGACGGAGTGCCCTGAAGCGCCGTCGCCAGGAGGTCGGCGGTTCCCTCCGACCAGGCGTCTCCGACCGGGCCCGAGGTGCGCAGGGGGAAGATCGCGAGGCCGACGCGTCCGTCGTCCGAGGCGGGGTAGCGCAGGCTCGACACGGCACCTGCCGTAGCCACGACGATCAGTGCCGAAAACGCGAAGGCGCCGATGAGTTGGAGGTACCGCGAGACGGGAATCGGGGCCCGACCTTGCTCGGGGGAGAGCTCGGAGGTGCGGCGCAGGCCCTGAGCGGTCAGGTCGTACACCCACGCCAGCACCGCGACCACCGGGAAGCCCACCAGGCTGGCGATGACCATGATCCGGTAGGCGAGGTCGGGCAACGCGAGGGCGGTGCAGATCATCTCCGCACCCTGGAGCACGGCGGCCGCACCGGCTCCGTACGCCAACAGGGCGCGTGCTACCCGCCGCTGGCGCAGCTCCTGGACGAGTGGCCAGAGTTGGCTCGCCAATCTCGACATCTCACCGGGGGGTGAAGTGGCTCAGGTCGAGAATGTAGGTGAGGGCATTCGCGAGCGGCAAGCTGAAGAAGGGGCCGAAAAGATCGGGGCGCCACCGGCATGCTTCCCGGTGGCGCCCCTTCATTGCCGCAGCCCGGCACGACGGCCGCGTGCGGCGCGGACAGCGAAAACTACGAGTCAGTCCGACTTCACGAGCCGGAGCGGCGATCGCTTGCCCATGCCAGGCTGGACAATGTACACGGACTAGACAAGGATCACCTCCTTTTTCGGGTGAAACATCGGGCCTCGCGCGCATTGTAAGGCATCGGGCCCCCCGAAGGCAAGGGCGTACGACCGGTGGTGCTCTGCGAGCCGCCATCACACCACATATCGTGCACTTTTCGGACCGCTTCGGTCCGGGCCCGAACCGCCTCGACTCAGGCCTTCCGGTAGGCGCGCCGGAAGAGCAGGGCGCTCACGCCGATCGCCAGGACGATCCAGAGGCCCCCCCAGAACAGCGTGGGCACGCCTGTGAGCTGCGCGAGCATGTGGGCGTCGGAGTTCGCCAGCGGCCGGTCGATGATGTCGCTCTTGATGTCGAGGATGGCGTATAGGCTGCTGGTCAGCCCGAGGACGAGGAGCAGGCTCCGGTTCAATCCTGCCGAGAGCTTCTGCGAGACGCCGATGAGGGCGAGGCCGAACAGGACGCCGAAGAGGATCCCGAAGCCGCTCCGCACGTAGAGCGCCGAAAGAACCACGACGAAGGCGCCCAACGCGCCGTTCACCCACTGGGGCCGGAGGCGGCGCGATTGGGCCGCCATGACCATCGCCGATCCCCAGAGCAGGCTTCCCAGGTATCCGGCCGACAGCGTGAGGAACGCGTTGCCCCCCGAAGTGAACGTCGCGCCCCCCTGGTAGGGGTTCAGCACGATCCGGTGCAGTGTGCCGCCGGTGGCGACCGCCATGATCGCGTGGCTCAGCTCGTGCAGCAGAACCACGAAGATCTTGAGCGGATAGACGACCGGCGTGTTCCAGAGGAGCCACAGAGCCCCGAAATACACGGCGAATCCCGCCAGGAACCGGACCTTGCGTCGCGCGATGTCGCTCATGGGCGTGCTCTCTGGAGGTGCGAGGGAAGTCCCGCTTCCCTACTACGTCGCGGCGTCGAGCGGGGTTTCCCCGTGTCGGGGCTCACGAGGCGTCGCCCGCCCTGTGAATCGGGTAGAGGGAGAGGAAGATCCCGCCGCGCTCGGCGAGCTCGTCGCGGGCCAGGGTCGCGTTCTGGGACGTCATCCCGAGGGCCCGGAGGGCCGCGTCGGCCACCTGGTCGGGGTCCGCCCCCTCCACGAAGTCGAAGATGGAGCTCCAACGGGTCACGTCGTCACTCCAGGTACGCTCGATCTTCGCCACCTCCGCGGACGGGACCGCGATGCTTCGCCGCTCGGCTTCGGCGAGCGCCACGCTCCGGCCGGCCGAATCGGCGAGCGCTGCGCCTTCGGCATGCTCGGAGACCCACGCGGCGAGCGCGTCGCGCGGATGCCCGATCTGGTCGGCCACGTCTCGTGCGACCCGGCTGCGCGCCTCCGAGAACGGCACCATCTTGCGGTCCACGAGCTTGATCACGTGGTAGCCGTACATCGTCTCGACCACGGGGCTGATCTGACCGACCTGGAGGGCCGATGCGGCGTTCCAGAACTCGTCGACCCACGAGCCCTCGCGCCCGGGCGGCAGAAGCCCCTGCCGTCCCTTCGCGCCCGGCTCCTCGGACAGGCGCGCCGCCGTCTCGGCGAAATCCGCTCCGTTCTCCACGAGCTCGTGCGCATGCTCGGCCTTGGCCTTGCAGGCCGCACGCTCGGCGTCGCTCTCCCA
>CAZVYM010000014.1:23085-51561 GCA_964630935.1 uncultured Gemmatimonadaceae bacterium
GCCCCGGCATGGACCAGGGAAGTCGAGGCGCCCGCGTCGACCGTCGGCCCACCCGCGGCCTGCCCGGCCCGGGCCGACCCGAGCGTGGCCACGAAGATCATGAACCGGATCGATGCCGGCCGTGCCACCGGCCATCTGACCGCGGTGGGCGAGGTCCTGCGGGCGCGGAACGCACTTCCTCAGTTCTACCTGACTCGGTTGTACGCTCCGGCCTGGATCGACCGGGGGGAGCCCTCGTCCTGCGCACGGCGGCTGGTGGCGGACCTGGAGGCGGCCGACGAGGACGGGCTCGACGGTCGGGACTACCATCTCCAGGCGATCCAGGAGCTGATGCGCGCTCCCGAGGACGGCGTCGACCTCGACCTGCTGCTCACGGACGCCTTCCTCACCTTCGGCTCCCATCTGCTCCAGGGGAGGGTCAATCCGGAGACGTTGGAGCCCGACTGGCTCGCGAACCGGCGCCAGGTGGACATGGCCGGCCACCTCGAGCGGGTCCTGGCCGGGGGTGACGTCGACGGGGCACTCGCCGCCCTGCGGCCCCAGCAGCCCGAGTACGCCGTCTTGCGGAGCACGCTCGCCCACTTGCGGGAGCTGGAGCGGGAAGGAGGCTGGGGGACGGTGCCGACCGGTCCCACCCTGCACCCGGGAGACCGCGATCCGCGGGTCGTGCCGCTCAGAAGACGGCTCGAGGCCACGGGTGACCTTCCGCCCTCACCCCACGGCGCCGACGAAGCACTCTATGACGACGCCGTGACGAAAGGGGTGCGGCAGTTCCAGCGACGTCACGGGCTCGCCGATGACGGAAACGTGGGTCGCGAGACCCTCGCGGCTCTCGACGTACCCGTCGGGAGCAGGATCCGCGAGGTGATCGTCAACATGGAGCGGTGGCGCTGGCTTCCCGACGACCTGGGACGCCGCCACATCCGCGTCAACATCGCCGACTACCGGGTCGAGGTCCACGAAGGCGAGCACGTCGCCCTGGCGATGAGAGCGGTGGTGGGCAAGGAGTACCGCAGCACTCCGATGTTCAGCGCGAACATGACCTACCTGGTGCTCTCGCCGTACTGGCATGTGCCGCCTCTGATCGCGGCGGCGGACAAGCTGCCCGAGATCCGGAAGAACCCGGGGTACCTCGCGGCGCAGCACATGACGCTCCTGGACGCCGCCACGAACCAGCCCGTGGATCCGGCCTCGGTGGATTGGGCGTCGCTGACGGGTGCGGAGCTGAACCGACGCTATCGCATCCGGCAGGATCCCGGTCCGTGGAACGCTCTCGGGGGGGTGAAGTTCATGTTCCCAAACCGGCACAACGTGTACCTGCACGACACACCGTCCCGAGAGCTCTTCGGCCGCACGTCGCGCGCCTTCAGCTCCGGCTGCATCCGGCTCGAGCATCCTCTGGAGCTCGCCGACTATCTGCTGTCCGGGGATCCCGCGTGGAGCCCCGCGCGTATCAGGTCCGTCATCGCCAGTCGGGTGGAAACGACCGTACGTCTGGCGAAGCCCGTGCCGGTGCATATTCTGTATTGGACGGTGTTCGTTGACGAGGAGGGGCTGGTCAATTACCGCCCCGACCTCTATCGACGCGATCGAGCGGTCCAGGAGGCGCTGGACGCGGAGCCACCGGGACCCTGATCGATCGGCTTCAACCCTTGCAAGGGAGGTCGATCAACGTGGGGTTCATCGACGCCAAGCGCCGCCGCTCCGGCCGGTACGTCTGGCCGGTGACCGCGGCGGGACTCCTCATCTGTTTCGGGCCCGCGGAATCGACCGCGCATCTCCCGACGGTCCATGCCGAGCACGCGCCCGCCGGCCCCACCACCGCGACGGAGCTGGACACCTCTCTCCGCCCCAGGCAGGCGGCGGACGCGCCCGAGCGCGCCGACGTCCCTTCCGGCTTCCATGTGAAGGGCCAGCCCGCCCGACTCAGCGTTCAGGCCTTGCCCGTGCTGCCCGGAGAGAAGGTGTCGCTGTCGGCGCCCCCGAACGCACCGTCGCTCCGGTACGGTGCCGGCAGGGCGCAGCCCACCGGCCCCGGGCGCTGGCAATGGACCGCACCCCAGGCGCCCGGCATCTACGCCCTGGAGCTCAGCGCCGGGACCGACACGGTGACCGTGACCGCCCTGGTCATGCACCCTGCCTCCGAGGTGCGGGACGGGCTCCTCAACGGGTATCGGATCGGCCGCTACCTGAGCCGGCCTCTGCGAGGAGATCCCGCCTACGTGCCCCCGCGCGGCTTCATCGAGGTGAGGGCGACGGACCACGAAGTACTGGTCTCGCCCCATTTCACCCTCGGACAGTTCGTGTGCAAAGAAAAGGGAGAGCCCCGCTACGTGGCGCTTTCCGTTCCGCTCCTGGTCAAGCTGGAGGCCCTCTCCGACCGGTTGGCCGGAATGGGGTACGCTCGGCGCAGCCTGAAGGTCATGTCGGGCTTCCGGACTCCGGCCTACAACCGTGAGATCGGCAACACCACCGTGTACAGCCGTCACCTCTGGGGTGACGCCGCGGACGTGTACGTCGACGCCGACGGGGATGGTCGCATGGACGATCTCGATGGAGACGGGACCTCCGGCGTCGGTGATGCCCGGGTGCTCTACCGGGTGGCCGAATCCGTGGCCTCGAAGCCCGGTGTGCGCCCGGGAGGCCTCGGACTCTATGGCTCGACGGCGGCGCACGGCCCCTTCGTCCACGTGGACGCCCGGGGGCGCGAGGCTCGCTGGTAGGCTCGGACCTTCGCGTCCGCCCCCCGGGATCGCGGCCTTCGCTCGGTGACGCGTCGGACCCGGGGGCTTTCGCCCGTCCGAAGCCCCCGGCACTTTCGGGCGCATGTCTTCGAACGCCCACCCGGCCCTCGCTTCCACCCCGTCCTTTCACGCGGTGGTGCGCGCGGTGGTTCCAGCCGCCGCCTCGCTCGACCCCAAGGGATGGTCCAGGCTCGAGGCGATCGTCGTTGATGCGCTCGCTCGGCGGTCCCGGGGGGAGCGCCGTGCGATGGGGGTCTTCCTTCGGCTGCTGGGAGCGCTCTCGCTCGTGAGATTCGGGCGGCCGCTGGGGCGCCTGGACGGCGCACGGGCCAGAAGGCTGCTCCACGGGCTCGAGCGGGCGCGCGTCCTTCTCCTCCGCCGGGGCGTCTGGGCGGTGCGGACGCTGGCCTTCATGGGCTACTACGGCCAGCCGGACGTCCAGAGGGAGGTGGGGTATCGGGCGGCCGCCGGTGGCTGGCAGGCGCGGGGACCGACCGATGCGTGAGGTGCACGCCGACGTGGTCGTGATCGGATCCGGGGCAGGGGGCGGAACCGTGGCGCAGGCACTGGCTCCGCTCGTCGCGGCGGGTCGCCGGGTCCTGGTGCTCGAGCAGGGCCCCCGCCTCCGAGAGGAAGACTTCACGGGGATCGAGCTGGACATGGCCCCGGCGCTCTACACGGACGGCGGTGGCTTCCTGACGGCGGACGGCACGATGACGCTCGCCTTCGGCCGGGCCTACGGCGGCTCGACGGTCGTCTACACGGGCACGTCGCTGATCGCGCCGGAGCGTGTCATCCGGATCTGGAACGTTCCGGGTCTCGATTACGCGGACCTGGAGAAGCGCTCGCGCCACTACATGGACGAGAACGGTGTGCACCTCCTGCCGGAAGAGGAGATCAACGAGAACAACCACCTCTTCGCCGAAGGTTGTCGGAGGGCCGGGTTCACCTGCCGCCAGTTTCCCGTGAACGTTCGCGGCTGCCGCGGATCGAGTCTCTGCAACCTCGGGTGCCCCAACGGCGCCAAGCAGGGCACGCACCGCGTCCAGCTCCCTCGAGCCGAGATGGCGGGTGTGGAGGTGGTCACCCGCGCCCGGGCGCTACGGGTCTGGAACCGTCGGGTGACGGTGCGGGTGCGAGGTCGGGAGCCGGACGACAAGGGGCTGCCCCCGGAGTGGGAGCCGGGCCTCTACTCGGTCACCGCCGAGATCGTCGTCGTGGCCGGCGGGGCCGTCGGTTCGAGCGCGCTCCTGCTGCACTCCGGCTTCGACTCCAGGCTTCCGCGTCTGGGTCACGGATTCACCTGCCATCCCGCGTTCATTCTGGTGGGCGAGCACCCCGGGCCGATCACCAACGACGTCGGGCACCCGAAGAGCTACTACGTGGATCGAGCCGCCGAGGATGGCTTCGTCCTCGAGACGTGCATGTACTTCCCGTTCGTGACCGCGAAGAACCTGACCGGATTCGGGCCCGAGCACGAAGCCCTGATGCGGGCCTTTCCCCGGCTGCAGATGATTCTGGTGCTCGCCTGCGACAAGGCTGCGGACGGAAACCGGATCTCCGTCGATCGCCGAGGTCGGCCCGTGGTCCATTACCGGTTCGCGCCGCACGTCGTGGACAGCATGGTGCGCGCCACCCGCGCGGCGGCGCGCATTTTCTTCGCGGCCGGAGCCGTCCGGGTGCACGCGCCGACCGCCGATCCGCCCTTGCTGGACGCCGCCGAGGAGCCGCGTCTCGAGGCGCGCGTGAGCGCCGAGCACTTCGTACCGGGGCGAGTCTCGATCTCCGCCGCGCATCTCATGGGCGGCTGCGGCATGGGACGCGGACCGGCCGATTCGGTGACGGACGCGCGCGGCCGGGTGCACGGGGTCCCCTGGCTTCGCGTCGCGGACTCCGCTCTCTTTCCTGATTCGGTCGAGATCAATCCGTACCTCACCATCATGGCCCTGGCCGACCGGGTGGCGGAGGGCATCCTGGACGATCTCGGCGTCTGACCGCCAAGGAGATGGCCATGAGGCGCACGGGGGGAGCGATCGTGGTGCGCGCGCTCGAGGACGAGGGAATTCCCTTCACGTTCGGGATTCCCGGGACCCACAACATCGAGCTCTACGACGCGCTCGCGACCTCGGAGAGGGTGCATCCCGTGCTCGTGACCGACGAGCAGAGCGCGTCGTTCATGGCCGACGGATTCTGGAGGGCGTCGGGCCGGATGGCGTGTGTGAACGTGGTGCCCGGCGCGGGCCTGACGCATGCGATGTCCGGCATCGTGGAGGCGTTCCTCGACCAGGTGCCCATGCTCGTGCTCGGGTGCGGGATCCGCAGGGATACGCGCAGAGCGTTCCAGCTGCACGACGTGGACCAGCAGGCCATGGTGGCGCCCGTCGTGAAGGCGACGTTCCGTCCGGAGGACGGCAGCGAGCTCTACACCGCCATCCGTCACGCGTGCGAGGTCGCGCGCGAGGGCGCGCCCGGTCCGGTGTTCGTCGAGGTTCCGGCCAACCTGTACCTCTTCACGCACGAGGTCGAGCTTCCCCCCCAGGAAGAGCCGGGGGCGTTCGAGCCGGATGTCCCGACGCCCGACGAGGCGCTCCTCGTCCGGGCCGCGAAGCTCGTGCGCGAGGCACGGCGCCCGCTGATCTACGTCGGCGCGGGCGCGGTGGGCAGCGCGGAGGAGGTGAAGGCCCTGGCCGAGCTCCTGGAGGCGCCGGTGTCGACGACCTTCCAGGGCAAGGGGATCTTCCCCGAAGAGCATCCACTCTTCCTGTGGCCGGGCTTCGGGGCGTCGTCCCCGCCGTTCGTGCGCGAGATCGCGGCGGAGTGCGATCTGACCCTCGCCATCGGGTGCCGCTTCAGCGAGGTGGGAACGGGCAGCTGGGGCATGGAGCCCCCGAGCCCGCTGATCCACGTGGACATCGATGCCGACGCGCTCGGCCGGAACTTCCCCGCCGATCTCGCGCTCGTCTCGGATGCGGGAGCGTTTCTGCGGGCGCTGCACGGGCTGCTCGGCGAGGAGCCGAGGAATGAAGACGCGGCGCTGCGCGAGCGTATCCGTTCCGGACACGCCCGGGTATGGCGGGAGTGGCTCGAGAACGTAGGGGGTGAGCGCGTGACGCCCGCGCACTTGTTGCGAACAGCCCAAAGGGTCTTCGGATCGGACACCGTCTTCGCCACGGACAGCGGAAACGGCACGTTCCTCGCCGTGGAATGCCTGCGCCTCGAGGCGCCCAGGAAGTTCCTCGCTCCGGTCGACTACTCGTGCATGGGGTACGCGGTGCCGGCCGCGCTCGGCGCCAAGCTCGCGAATCCGGATGCACCGGTAGTGGCGCTCGCGGGGGACGGCGCGTTCCTGATGACCGGCCTCGAGATGCTGACGGCGGCCACGGAGGGGATCGGCGTGGTGGTGCTCGTCCTTCGGGATCGCGAGTTGGCGCAGATCGCCCAGTTCCAGGCGACGGCGACGAGCCGCAAGGTGAGCAGCTCCGTGCACGAGTACGATCTCGAGCGGCTGGCCGACGGCATGGGCGTGCCGTTCCTCTCGATCGATACCGACCAGAACGTCGAGTCGACGCTGCGCGAGGCCGAGCGCCTCGGTGGAGAAGGCACGCCCGTCCTGGTGGAGGTGGCCATCGACTACGCGCGCAGAACGTACTTCACCGAAGGGGTGTTGAAGTCCACGCTCCTGCGGTTGCCGCTGAAGGACCAGGTACGGTTTCTCGGGCGGGCGGTGGCGCGAAAGATCACCGGATAGCGCCCGCGATGTACTCGACCTGCATGTTCTGCAACGCCGGCCTCGGCTCCAACGGGGTGATCGAAGCCTTTCCCGTGGGCCGCAGGCTCGCCTTCGACGCTTCTCGCGGCCGTCTGTGGGTCGTGTGCCGGAAGTGCGAGCGCTGGAACCTCACTCCGATCGAGGAGCGGTGGGAAGCCGTGGAGGCGTGTGAGCGCCTCTTCCGCGACACCCGCATCCGGGTCTCGACCGAGAATATCGGGCTCGCGAAGCACCCGGAGGGACTGGAGCTCGTGCGCATCGGCCGGCCGCTCCGGTCCGAGTTCGCGGCCTGGCGCTACGGTGACCAGTTCGGCCGGCGGCGCAAGCGGGCGATCCTCTACGGGGCGGCGGGAATCGTCGCGGTAGGCGGGATCGTGGCCGGTGGCGTCGCGACCGGCATCATCAGCGCGAGCCTCCTCGGCCAGAGCGGCAACTTCGTGAACCTGTGGATGAACGGGAGGGTCCTCGCCCGCGTGCGCACCGAGGACGGGCAGGTTCTCAAGTTGAAGAAGCGCGACCTGGACCGGGCGCAGATCATCCACGGCGACGGGGGATTGGAGTTCATGGTCCCCAGGCGAAAGCAGGAGCATCGGTTCGCGGGCGAAGAGGCGCAGCGCGTGGCGGGCGTGGTCGTCAGCCGCATCAACCGGGGTGGCGCCGGGGCGAGCACCGTCCAGGACGCAGTGCGTCTGCTGGACGAGCGCGGCAGTCCCGAGGCGGTGCTCCGCGAGGCGTCCAAGCAGCCTACGCCTATGCGGGGGTTGGGCTTCAAGCGGGGCGCGGGCAAGGGCCGGGTGGCGAGCCTTCCGCGGCCCACACGCCTGGCCGTGGAGATGGCGCTGCACGAGGAGCAGGAGCGGCGGGCGTTGGAGGGCGAGCTCTGGCGGCTGGAGCGGGCCTGGGAGGACGCCGAGGAGATCGCGGAAATCTCGGACAACCTGCTCCTGCCGGAGGGGGCGGACGAGTTCGTGGAGAAGAATCGCGAGCCGGAAGCCGAGTGAAGCTTCGACCGGTCGCGTGACCTCCGCCGCGCGGTTTCCAGGACCGAGGGCGTCCGGTTCGACGATGGACTCCGTGGCGCTCGGGAGGTTCCTTCCCCATCTTGCTCTTGTCCCCCCCGGGGAGACGATCCGACGCTACCATCCATCGTTGCAGGAGTGCGTTCCACGTGACCGAGCGAGGGGCTGAAACCGTTCTCGTCGTAGAGGACAACCCGGATCACGCGATTCTCGTGCGCATCGCGGCCCGGCGGGCCCATCCCGGCTTGGACGTGAGGGTCGTCGAAAACGGGGATCAGGCGATCGCATACCTGGCCGGCACCGGCCAGTTCGGTGATCGGGTCTCCCATCCATTTCCGAGACTGGTCATCCTGGATCTCGTGATGCCGCAGACGGACGGGTTCGGCGTGCTGGAGTGGGTCGGGTCACGCCCGGAGCTGAGCGATCTGTCGGTCGTCGCGCTCACGTCTTCGGTGAATCCCGGAGACGAAGTCCGCGCCCTCCAACTCGGAGCCGAGGCGTTCTACCACAAACCGGCCGATCTCGACGAGTTGGGCGAGACGGTCCGCACCATCGTCGAAAGATGTCTGGACTGAGCTGGATTCTCTTGGTCGAAGACGAGGTCGATCACCGAATCCTCCTGCAGCAGGCCCTCGGGCGCCTGGTGCCCGAGGTTCACGTGTCGGAGGCCGCCACCGTCGCCGAAGCGAGGAGCTGGGTGGAAGGCAGGGCCTCCGAAGGCCCGTTGGACGGCGGATTGGTGATCCTGGACCTGACGCTGCCCGGACCGCCCGGGTTCGACCTCCTCGAGTGGATGCGCTCGGCGGAGCCGTACAAGGCCGTACCGGTCGTGGTTCTCACGGCCTCCGAGAACTCGGTCGACGCGGAGCATGCCTTCAACCTCGGCGTCACGGGGTACTTCCAGAAGCCGTCGGACTTTCGTCAGTACCTCACGACCTTCCGGCGCGTCTTCGAGATCGCGGAGCAGGCCAGGCAACGGGAGAGTCCCGGGTCGGAGCCGGAGAGCGGATGAAGGTCGACCGGGAGCGCTGATGAGGCCCGAACCCGGGCGCTGATGGAGCCCGGTGGGGAGCACGCATGAGACCCGAACGGCGGAACCCCTTCCGCTCCAGCCTCGTCATCGAGCCGCCGTGGAGGCGATGGGCTCTCGGTGTGCTCGCGGTGGCCGTCTACGCCGGCGCCTTCATTCCACTCTACCAGGTGAGCGGCGTCGGCGTGTCGGCGCTCTCCATCTTCCCCGTCGTCGTTCTGGCGTGGCTCTTCGGCGCGTGGGGCGGCCTGCTCGCCGGCGTGTTCGCGATCGGCTTGAACGTCGCCCTGCTGCGGGCGGTCGGCGAGCCCGGGTGGCTGATCGTCGTGGGGGAGGGAGGTGCGGAGGGCTCGGCTCTCGTGCTCGTCGTGGGATGCGTCATCGGGCTCCTGCGCGATCTCGCGCTGCGCCTCGATCGTCACCTCACGGATTGGCGTAATGCCGAGCGCGCGCTGCGTGAGACGGAGGATCGCTACCGGATTCTCTTCGAGCGATCGCGGGATCCCATCTACGTGAGCACACCTGGAGGGCGCATCGTGGACGCCAACGATGCGCTCGTGAGGCTCTTCGGTTACGAGCGCGGCGAGCTGATGGATCTGGACGTCGCGTCCTTGTACGAGGATCCGGAAGACCGCCGCCGCTTCCAGGCCGAGATCTCGAGGGCGGGGTTCGTCGAGGACTTTCCGGTCCGTCTGCGCGTCCGAGACGGCTCGTTGCGGGACTGCCTGATCACGGCGAGCGCCCGATTCGACACGGAGCACCGCGTGGTCGAGTACCAGGGCTCGATCCGCGACGTGTCGGAGAGTCGGGCGCTGCACGAGCTCGCGGGCCGACGGACCCGGGAGCTGCAGAGCGCGGTGCGCGAGCTCGAGGCGTTCACCTACTCCGTATCCCACGACCTCAGGACGCACCTGGTGACCATGGGAGGGTTCGCCTCGATCCTCTGGTCCGACCACCGCGACTCGCTGGACGAGAAGGGTCAGGAGTTTCTGCAGCGCATCGTCGCCTCCGGCCGCCGCATGGACGACTTCGTGCAGGATCTCCTCACGTACAGCCGGGTGAGCCGCCAGGCGCTGCGCCCCGAGCCGGTGGAGCTGGCGAAGGTCCTCGAGGAGTCGCTCTCGGTGCTGGAGGGTCCAATGGCCGATCGGGGGGCCCGCGTTCAGACGGAAGGAACGCTACCGGCCGTCCAGGCCGACCGCACGCTCCTGGGCCGGGTGGTCGAGAACCTGCTCTCCAATGCCGTGAAGTTCGTGCCCGCCGATCGTTCGCCCGAGGTGCGCGTGCGGGCTCGGCAAGACGACAGGACGGTGCGCCTCGAGTTCGAGGACAACGGCGTGGGCATCACCACGGATCAGGTCGAACGCGCGTTTCGTGCCTTCGAGCGGCTCGATCCGGCCGGCTCGTCGGGGACGGGGGTGGGCCTCACCATCGTCCAGAAGGCCGTGGAGCGGATGGGGGGTGCAGTGGGCGTGGAGTCACGACCCGGCGAGGGAAGCACCTTCTGGGTGGAGCTGGAGGCGGCCAGGGCGTAGTCGGCGCTCAGCCGCCCAACCGCTGTAGCGCCGCCTTCGCCTCCATGATCTCCGGAAGGTCCGGGTCGCCGCGCCGAGTCTGGGCCACGAAGCTCCGATAGTACCGGCGCGCCTCCTCGGCCTCACCCCGCCCGTCGTGCATGCGGGCGAGCTGGAGGGTCGCCGGCAGTCGGGCGAACCCTCCCAGGAGCGCCTCGAAGTAGCGAGTGGCCTCCGCGACGTTCCCGGCCGCGAGCTCGAGGTCTCCCAGGGATTCCCTGGCCAGCCAACCCTCGTTGCCTCCATGCCGCGCCACCGGGCCCAGGAGACGTCGTGCGGCGTCGGTCTTCCCCTCGGACATGGCGATGGTGCCCTCGACGAGATCGGCCGCGGCGCGAGGGAACGCCGCGGCGGCGGAATCATCGGCGTCCGCCGCTTGCGCACGAAGGCGCCGCAGCGACTGCCTCGCCCCCGACAGATCACCGGCACGCCCCAGGCCCCATCCGACCACCATCTGGCATTGGTTGTTGACCGTCGGTGTCTCACAGGTCGATGAGCGAGCGAGGCTTCTGTTCGGAAGCTCGATGGCGGTCTTCCAGCTCCCGATGAGCCACCCCATCGTGAGCCCTTTGACCCCGTTCGATACATCCAGTGTGTCGAGAAGGCGGTCCACGCGAGCCAGCCGACCCTCGGTGCCGAGCAAGTAGAGGATCCAGCTCTGGTCGGCGCTCGCCCGGTCCCGATTGGCCCACAGGAGATCCACGATGCGATCGTTGCGATCGGTGCGGTTGGCGAACTCCGTGCGAATCGTGTTCGCTACGCCCAGGTCGAAGCCGAGCGTCGCCTGCACGATCGCGGCCGCCTCCGCCGAATCACCCAGCATCAAGGGGATGGCGAGGGAATCCTCCGCGATGCGGTTCTCGTCGTCCGCCACCTCGCGGTAGCGCGCCAGACGGGCTTCGGCGTCCTTCCGGTCTCCGCGCGTGACGGCGATCTCGATAGGATGGACCTGGTAGGGCCCGAATCCGGGGTCGAGCGCGACCGCTCGATCGAAGGCCTCGGAGGCCTGGGCCCGCGTGGCCAGCCCCAGGGGCTCCCCCACGTGGTAGATGAAGTCGCCGAGCTCGTACCAGATGTCGGGATCGTCGGGATAGCGTTGGACCGCGCTGCGCAGCGTGGGGAGGAAGGATCCGTCCCACGTTCTCTTGGCGATGGCGGCCTGTACGAGCAGCCGTTCTCTCGCGGGGAGGCGGTCGAGCATCCCCAGAGCCCGCTCGTTGGCCCGGGTGCCGGATGCGCTCGAGACGTTCTCCAGCCACCCGTAGGCATCGGAGAGCCGATACCAGGCCAGCGCGAAGAGCGAGTCGAGCTCCACCGCGTGCTCGAACGACGCCGTGGCCCCCGCGAAGTCCGCGTGGCGGAACTTGGCCTCGCCCTCCAGGTACGCGCGCAGCGCCGGCAGCGAGCCGGTCGTGAGCGCGTCGAGGCGCACCTCGGGGACCTCGCCTCGCCGCGAGGAGCCGAGGAGGGCCCGGGTGAGCGATACCGAGAGCTGGCTCGCCAGGTCGAGGATGTCGTCCGGAGCGCCTTCCTGAGAGGCCTGCGCCACCTTGGCCCCGCTCGAGAGGTCGTAGACCTCGGCGCTCAGGCGAATGCCGGACGGGTTTCCGACCAGCGAGCCCACCAGTCCGAACCGAGCACCGGTCGCGCCCGCCGCCTCGAGGACCGTGCGCAGGTCCGGAGCACCCTGTCCATGCACCTTCTCCTGCCAACGCGCCATGACGGTGCGCGCGTCGATGGTGCGGAAGCCGCCCACGCCGTCGAGGTTCGTGGAAAGCAGATCCACCATCCCCTCGCGCCAGAGGTCGAGGTCGTCTCCGCCCGTGACCGTGAACGGCACGACGGCGATCCCGGCGGCTGCCTCCCCCGCCGCGATTCCCTCGGGCCCGAACGCGGTCGGACGGCCGCCCGTCAGGAGCACGTGCAGCCCAGCGCCACCGAAGAGGAGCGAGAGGGCCACAACACCTCCCAGGATGGCCCGACCCCAGGTGAGCTCCGGGAGCTTTCCGACGCGCAGCTTCTTGAGCGCGTCGACCGGAGCGATCTCCCAGTCGGTCGGACGCTCACCGGCTTCCTCGGCCGCGGTGGTACTGGGCAGTGACTGGACCCATGCGGTGGCCAGGATGATGACGAGGCCGACGGCCAGGAGCAGGAGCGTGAGGGCACCCACCCACTGAGGCAGACCCGCCGTGTTGGTGAGCACGTCCGCGAGCTGGAGCACCCCCCAGGATGCGCCCAGATAGACCACCAGCACCCGAACGAGCCGTGCGCGCTTGAGGCGATCCCAGAAGGAGGGGGCTGACATGGGCGGCAACATATGTGCCGGCGTGGCGTGCGCGAAAGGCTGATGTTCGCTGCTGTCCTTCCAGGGGCTGCTCGCCCACGCCCAGCAGGAGGTCGCGTCCACGGCGGGCGGCGCGTTCCCCGGACGGGCAGCAGAGCGGGGGGTCACACAACCTGGTACACCGTCCTCATCCGACCCTATGTTGGTTCAGGAAATCACTGCCCCAACGCGGAGCGAAACGATGCGTCGGACCGGAACCTTTTGGGTCGTCTTGTTGGCGAGCACACTGGCCTTCCCGGCGACGGCCTCGAGCCAGACCTCACTCGTGAGCGATCCGACGGCCGGCGCGTCCGGAAGCCACGGCGTGGCGTCCGCGGCGACCCGGCTCTCGGCTTCCGCGAACCCGCTCTCTGCTTTTCAGCCCGTCGGGCGACACGAGCCCCTCCTGGAGCAGCAGGCCCAGCCTTCCGTCACCCTTCCTCAGTCTCGTGCCCGGAACAGGAAGGGCGTGCCCTTCATGGTGGCCGGTGGGATCCTGTTCGTGGCGGGCGCCATCATCGGGCATGACGGCGGGACGCTTCTCATGCTCGGTGGCGCGGGGATCGGAGCCTACGGGGCCTACATCTATACCGGTGGCTGACGCCCCCGCCCCCGCGGTTCAAGACAACCCGGACGCGAGCCGCTACGAGGTCGTCGTGGACGGAGAGACGGCGTTCCTGATGTACGAGCGCCGGAAGAGCTCGATCGTGCTCGTACACACCGAGGTGCCGGAGTCTCTGGGCGGTCGCGGCCTGGGCAGCCTCTTGGCCCTGCACGCGCTCGACACCGCCCGCGCCGAAGGGAACCGCGTCGTCGTCCAGTGTCCCTTCGTGCAAGCGTGGCTGCGCCGCCACACGGAGTACTCCGACATCGTGGTGTGGCCCCGCCTCTGACCGCGAGGCCGCACGCACGGTCTCCAGGTGGGCCGTGCCGGCACGCGCGGCACGTCGGTTCACCGTGAACCCCTCGACTGCGCTACGCTGGCGGCGACCGGCGAGGACACAGGCGATGCCCGGGACCCAGGCGGCGGGTCTCGGCGACCTTGGAAGATCGAGTGCAGAGCGTCCTGGAAAGCCCTACTGCGGTGCGTGGCGATCGGCCTCGAAATACCGCTCGTAGTCCGCGCGCAGGACCCCGTAACAGGAGCACGATGCCGCTTCCAGGCCCGCGCGGTCGAGGATCGTGATTCGGCCTCGGCTGTAGCGGATCAACCCCGCGCCACGAAGCACGGCGGCGGCGCTCACGATGCTGGGCCGCCGCGCCCCGACCATCTGCCCCAGAGACGCCTGCGTGAGCAGAAACCGGTCGGCGCCCACGCGATCCTGCGTGGTGAGCAGACAGTGGGCGCAACGCGCCTCGAGCCGGTGCAGTCGATGGCACAGCGTCGCCCGCGACAGGGTGCCCAGAACGGTCTGCGTGTATCGGAAGAGGATCCTCCGCAGGGGCTCGCTGTCGCCCAAGGCGCTCCGGAACGCGGCCGCGCTCATCTTCATCGCGTGGTCCGGGACTCGTGCGATTGCCTTGGCGAATAGCGTGCGTCCTCCCAGGAAGGCTCCGAGTCCCACGATCCCCTCGTTGCCGACGGTCTGCACCTCCACCCACTCGCCGTCGTCGTCCGCGATGAGCACGGAGACCACGGATCGTTGCGGGAAGTAGACCGAGGTGATCGTCTGGTGGGTCTGGTAGAGAACGCGACCCGCCGGGATCGACTGGGTCTCGAGGCTTGGCAGAAGCCGCGCGTATTCCGCCCCGGAAAGGGCGCGCAGAAGCCGGTTCCGCTCGCCGGGATGGCGCTCGGTGGTGGCCATGTTCCTTCACCTCGGGCGCAGGTGGCGAGAGCCTCGCCCCGCGCCGGAGAGGGGGTGCCCGGCTCAGACGGCCGGGCTCGTCTGGCTTCTCAGGTACGCGTTGTGGTCGTGCAGCAGGCCGCCGGGCGGGAGCGCGTCCCACAGCACGCCCAGGTCCCGCCTCACACGGTTCAGGTAGAAGGTCGGGAGCGCGGCCGTTTCCCGGTGGAAGAAGCGATGTACGCTCTTGTCGGAACGGAGAAGGCCACGCACACGGGCGTGGTGGCGGACGCGGTCGAAGCGCTCCGAGGAGATGCCGCGAACCACGTTCATCCACTTGGGAATCATCCCGCGGTTCGCGAAGAAGCGACGCACGACGCGCGGCGTGGAGTACGCGTAGCGCTCCAGGTCGACGAGGTTGTCGTAGAACGAGCTCCACGCGTAGTTCTTCGGCACCACGTTCATCGCCTGGCTGGCGTCGAGGAAGTGGAAGGGGAAGGGAAGGACCCGGCCGTCGCGCTGCAGGTCGAGGTTGAGCGGCGCGGCGCGCCCGAACGCCGAGAGAAGGGAGAACACCGGGAAGGCGCCTGGAGCCATGTCGATGAAACGCTTCGTGAGGTCGAAGGGCTCGGCTCCCTCGTCCGTGTCGAGGCCCATCACGAAGTTCGTCTGCACGTAGGGGATGTAACGGAGGATCAGGTTGATGTGGTCGGCGACGCGCCGCACCTTTTCGATGCCCACGTCGCGGCCGGTCTTCGCCTTGTTGCCGAGGGCGAACCAGGACTCGATCCCCGGGAGGATCACCTTGAAGCCGTTCTTCCGGAGGCGAACGAGGTGCGGCTCGGAGAGGAGCGAGAGGCTACTCTCCGCGAAGAAATCGATGCTGCCCGGCGGCACCGCGTCCTCGATCGCGCCTAGGTAGTCGTCGAAGCGCACGCCGAAGTTCGGATCGTGCCATCCGACGCGCGGGTGGCGCATCTTGGTGAGCAGGAAGCGCAGGTCGCTGCGGATGCGGTCGAACTCGAGTGGCTGGTAGGGCACGGTCGAGTCGATGCAGAACGCGCAGGTGTAGGGACACCCCAGGCTCCCCAGCATCGGTACGATCTTGAGCACCGGCGTCTTCGCGATGGTGGGTTCGATGAACTTCCAGCGCTCCTCCACGCCCGGCAGCTCCTGCGGCTGACGCGGGGCGCTCACGAGCGCGCCGACGGGCTGCTGCGGCGCGTGCTCCCGCAGGAGATCCTCGATCATCGTCCGGGTGGTGAAGCCGAATACGTAGTCGAAGTAGCGCGCCGAATCCTTCGGGTAGCAGCGGGCATGCGGGCCCCCGAGCACGGTGATCGCGCCGCGGCGGCGATGCAGGTTGCTGATCGCGTAGGCCGTGTGCGCGGCCTGGGTGAACGCGGCGATGAACACGATGTCGGCCGGCCCGAGGACCTCTTCCGCCAGGTCCTCGAATCCCGTGTAGCAGACGTAGCGGACGTGGTGGCCTGCCTGCTCGCACCACACGGCGATGGCCTGCGGCATGATGCTGGCGAGATTCGCGTTCATGAGGCGCGCGTAAAGCGCGCGGGTCGGACGCTCGGTCGTGAGATCCACGACCGTGACACGGAGTCGACGCACCTGGCCTCCCACTCGCACCCGGCGAGTGTCGAACGAGGTCAGTGCGTTACGAGGTAGGCGGCCGTCGGCGCCGGCGCACGATCAATGGTGAGGCGGTGTGTTCAATTCGGAGTGTACGCCACTCCTCCTCGCTATGTCAGGTAGAAAACATAGCGGTCGCGGGCGATCGGCGATAGAACCGTGCTCGCGGGGAGGCCGCGGCGTGCGTGCAATCCGTCGGCACGTGGTTCGTAGGTAGGGGAGCCGCGGCAGGTAGCGCGTCGGCGTCGGGACAGCGGGTTCGACTCCCGCCTTGAAAGGGGTCCCGCAGTCCACGTCGGGGTTCAAATCCCCGCGCGGCAATCCCCGCGCGGCCATCCTCCTTCGCAACGTCAGGAGCCACCCGCCAACTGGCCGATGTCGGGAAGCGGTGATCCCGCGCGTGGGCGTCGCCGCTGCCGGAGTGGCCCGCGCTCCGGTTCCCGAAGGGCGGTGGTCCCGGCTCAGCGCGGCCGGTAATCCCTCCAAGGCCACCTCGCCCTCCCGATCCAATAGAAGACGAGCCCGAACGGGACGGACACGAGACCCACGTGGATCCGGTCGATGAGCTTGTGAAGTCCCACCCAGTCGCTGATCGCCGCGGGGCTCAGAGCGCCGAACGTATGCCACTCCGCGCTCCCGAACCGCAGCCAGTGGTAGACGTCGACACCCAACAGCCATCCTCCCCAGCCGGCCATGAGGATCCCGAGCGCGATGAAGAGCATGGAGAGGGCGACGGCCCAGAACGTCTCCCACCAGGAGGCGAGACGCGGGGGGAGGATCAGCTTGTGAACCTCGGTCGACCAGATCGACCTCTTCTCCCTGTCGAGCTCGTTCATGTCCTGACCGTCCGCTCGGGCCACCGATGGCACGCTTCTTCTTCCGCCAAAGGTATGAAGGGGCGGCGACGCCCGCATCGGCCTCACCCCTCGACCTTCCCCCCCATCTGCCTGGCCAGAAACGCCTCGGCCGCCGCATAGAACCGCAGTCGATTCTCCGGCTTCGCGAACCCATGCCCCTCGTCGGGGAACAGCAGGTACTCGTGGTCGATTCCCTTCTCCTTCATCGCGGCGACGATCTGCTCCGACTCCGCCTGCTTCACGCGGGGGTCGTTGGCACCCTGGGCGATGAGCATGGGGATGGCGATGCGGTCGACCTTGAAGAGGGGAGATCGTTCGCGCAGGAAGTCGGCGTCCCGCTCCGGGTGTCCCACACGCCGGTAGACGGTCTCGAGGAACGCCTGCCAGTACGCAGGCATGCTCTGTATGAACGTGATGAGGTTGCTGGGGCCGACGATGTCGACGGCGCAACAGAAGACCTCCGGGGTGAAGGTGGCGCCGACGAGGGCGGCGTAGCCGCCGTACGAGCCGCCGTAGATGGCGACCCTCTCGGGGTCGGCGATCCCCTCGTCGACGGCCCACCGAACGGCGTCCACCAGGTCGTCGTGCATCCGGCCGCCCCACTCGCGGTCCCCGGCGTTGAGGAACGCCTTGCCGTAGCCCGTGGACCCGCGGTAGTTGACCTGAAGGCATGCGTACCCACGGTTGGCGAGCCACTGGGCTTCGGGGTTGTAGCCCCACACATCGCGGTACCACGGACCCCCGTGGACGTTCAGGACCATGGGGACGGGCGCGCCGGCCTCCCCCGAGGGGCGGGTGAGGTACCCATGGATGGTGAGGCCGTCGCGTGCCGTGAGCTCGAAGGGCTCCATGGAGACGAGCCCGGCGTCGGCCAGCTCCGGACGGTGGTGGAAGAGGAAGGTGCCGCGTCGGGTGGCACGGTCGAAGGAGTAGTACGACACGGGGCCCGCGTCCTGCTGGAAGGCGAGGAGCCAGACATCGTCGGCCGCGGTGCGGCCGATGAGGCTGAAGTCGCCGGATTCGAGGGCCATCGCGGCCTCGAAATCGTCGGCCACGGCCTCGTCCAACACCTGCCACTCCGCCCTCGCCCGCTGAAACGACACCGCCTGCACCTCGAGGGTGTCGGGATGGACGATGACGCCGGCGACGTCGTACTGGGGATCTTCGGCGAGCACCTCGACCGAACCGTCCGTGAGCGAGAGCAGGGCGAGGACAGCCGCCTCGTGATCGCGCGGATCGACGATGTAGATCCCGCCTCCGTCACGGGTGAAGCCCACGGCATGGGCGCTGAGACCGTCGTCCCCGGTCCACGTCACCACCGGGCTCCACGCCCCACCCTCGCCGTCCCGCACCAGAAGCTCGGAGCCCCCGTCGGGGGTGAGGGCCAACGCACCCCGGATCTGCAGGTCGGCGTCGGCGATCCACTGCATGACGTTGCCGGGGTTCTCGGCCCGCAGGGTTAGCTCGCCTGTTCGCAGATCGAGGTGGTAGGCATCGTGACGGGTGGGGTCGTCCTTGTTGAGGGCGAGGAGGACGTCATCGGGGAACTGCTTCCGGTGCGCCACCAGACGCGTCTGCACACCGTCGAACGGCGTCAGCGTCCGCGTCGTCATGGTCTCGATGTCCGTGGCGTACAGGCGCCAGTTCTCGTCGCCCCCTTCGTCTTGTATGTAGAGGATGGTCCGGTTGTCCCAACCCCAGAAGTACGCCCGCACGCCACGGTCGCGGTCCTTCGTTACGGGGCGGTGATCGTCGGAGCCGGTGGTCCCGACCCATACGTTCAGCACGCCGTCCACGGGGGCCAGATAGGACGTGTGCGCGCCGTCGGGAGAGATCTTGGGTGCCACTCGGCTGGGGTTGCCGAAGAGCACTTCACGCGGGATGAGGGACATGGGCAGAGGTCTATCGAGAGGGGGTGTGGAATCACCGGTGCCGGCACCGACGGCCAGCTTGACATACCGAACGGTATCGAAATACTATGCGGTATGTCAATCCTGCGCGGCATGCGAACTCCCAGAGGCAGCGAATCGCCATGGCAGATGCAACAGAGAACGGAGAGCCGGCCCGCCGTCTCACGCGGGACGAAGCGCGCCAACAGACGCGGGAACGGTTGCTCGACGCCGCAGCGGAGGTGTTCAAGGGCCTCGGGTACAACGGCGCCTCGCTGGAAGCCATCGCCGAGACGGCCGGCTACACCAAGGGCGCCATCTACTCGAACTTCGAGACCAAGGCCGACCTCTTCAAAGCGCTCGTCGATCGCCACATGGCCGCGGAGGTCGCGACCCAGGCGGCGCAGTTCGCCGGCAAGTCGCTGGAAGAGGTGATCGGCCAGCTCGACCAGGTCTTCGAGCGTCAGGTCCGGCGGGATCCGCAGTGGGCCGCCCTGGAGATCGAGTTCGCGCTGGCGGGCATGCGCGACCCGGAAGTGCGGCGTCGCCTTGTCGCCGGGTCGGAGGAGCTGCGGGACCGGAGCGGTGCGAGCATCGACGCGCTCCTCGCCAAGGCCGGCGGGACGGCCCCGTTCACGGGACGGGAGCTCAGCATGCTCTTCAGCGCCATGGCCACGGGCCTCGCGCTGCAGTGGATGCTGGAGCCCGAGACCGTCGATTCCCAGCTTCTCGTCCGGGCCGCACGATGCTTGGCGGGGATGCCCCTGTGACCGTCGCGAGTGCGTTCTCCGGGGACGCCTGGCCGGCAAGGGCGACTCTGCAGGCGCACGGGCCGGGTGGACGCGTGCGTGGGATGCCGTCTCCGGTCCGGCGAACCGGACCCGGAACACGGACCTTCTCGCATCGGCCGCCGTCGCCGCGATCCGGCTCGGACGCACGGACGATGCCGGTCCCCTCATCCAGGAGTTGAAGAGCCGCGGCTACCGGAGACCCGGCTTCGTCGCCATGTCGACGACGGTCGCGCCGCGAAGGACCCCTCCAACGCCACGTGGAAGTTCACGAGGTCGTCGGGGCACGCGAGCCTGTCGTGAACGCACCTGCCACAACAAGTTGTTGCACCATGGCCGACATCCCGACTCGACGCCGATGACGTTCCCCGCAGGCACGCGACTCGGCCCCTACGAAGTCCGCTCTCTCGTGAGCGAGGGCGGCATGGGGGAGGTGTACGCCGCCTTCGACCCCCGCCTGAGTCGCCGGGTCGCCATCAAGGTCCTGCCGCCGCCGCTGTCGGTGGTGCCCGAGTTCCGCCGCCGCTTCGAGCAGGAGACGCAGGCGATCTCCAGGCTCAACCACAAGAACATCTGCACCATCTTCGACACCGGGACCCACGAGGGACGCCCCTACATCGTCATGGAGTTCATGGAGGGGAAGAACCTCGAGCAGCTCGTCGCGTCGGGGCGCCTGGACGTCGAGAGGGCCGTCAATATCGGGATCCAGGTGGCGGCGGCCCTGGACGCGGCCCACCGCAACGGCATCATCCACCGGGACGTGAAGAGCGCCAACATCTTCGTGAACGAGCGGGGCGACGCGAAGGTCCTGGATTTCGGGATCGCCAAGGTGGCCGCCGAGGCCGACGCGGCGTCCCATGCCGGGGGCACCACCACCCGTTCGGGCGTGGTGTTCGGGACGCTGGCCTACATGTCGCCGGAACAGGCGCGCGGAGAGGAGGTGGATGCCCGCTCCGATCTCTTCTCCCTCGGTACGGTGCTCTACGAGATCGTGACCGGTGCGTCTCCTTTCCGCGGGACCAACACGGCGGTCCTGGCCCAGCTCACGTCCCCGGATCCGGTCCCCACGCCCAGGTCCGTGGACCCCTCGATCCCGCTGGAGCTGGACCGGATCATCTGCCGGGCGCTCGAGAAGGACCGGGAGATGCGGTTCCAGACGGCCGCCGACCTGCTCGCCGCGCTCCGGGGCGTCCGCCGGGACCTGGCCGCGGGTACGGTGACGATCGCCACACCCCCGCGACATCCGGCCGAGGATGGTCGATCGAAGCGATTCGGGTCCCTGCCGATGGCTGGGGCGGCGCTCGCCGTGGTGGTGCTGGCCGTCGTCGGATGGCGCCTGTTCGCTCCCAGGTCCTTCGTCGCGCGCCCCATCCATTCCATGGCGGTTCTGCCGTGCTCGGACCAGCAGGAGGGCGCCGGCACGGAGTACCTCTGCTCCCTCCTCGCCGAGCGCATCATCACGAGCCTGTCGCAGGTGCCGGGCCTGTCGCTGCGCTCGCTGCAGGCCGTCCAGCCGTACCTCGGCGGCAGCGCGAGCGCCATCCGGATCGGCAAGGACCTGGACGTCGACGCGGTTCTCACGACCCGGGTCCGTAAGGAGGCGGGCGCCCTGAGCCTGTTCGTCGAGGTCACGGACGTGCGCAGCGGCTCGCAGGTCTGGAGCCGGTTCTTCCGCAGCCCGGCGGACGAGATCCAGGGGATGCCCGAGCAGATCGCCACGGACGCGGAAGAGGCCCTCCAGCTGCGCATCAGCGCCACGGACCAGGCCCGACTCAGGGTGCTGCAGACGTATCAGTCGGCCCAGTACTACTGGAACGACCGTACGGCGTCGAGCTTACGCAAGGCCATCAGCCTCTTCAACGAGGTCATCGAGGAGGACTCGACCTTCGCCCGTGCCTATGTCGGCCTCGCCAGCGCGTATACTCTGCTGCACTACTACGGCGACCTGTCGCCGGCGGAGTCGTATCCACGTGCCCGGGCCGCCGCCGAGAAGGCGCTCGCGCTCGACGAGAGCCTCGCCGACGCCCACGCGAACCTCGGGCTCGTGGAGCGGGACTACGACCGCGACTGGCAGAGCGCGGAGCACGAGTTCCAGCGGGCCCTGCAGTTGGATCCCCGTTCGGCGACCGCGCTTCAGTGGTACGCCGAGCTGCTGACCATGACCGGGCGCTTCTCCGAGGCACTGCGGCGGATCCAGGAGGCCCAGCAGGTAACGCCCCTCTCCCTGACGGTCCGCGCGGTGCACGGGTGGATTCTGACGTCGGCGGGACGTCTCGAGGCCGCGCGCGCCGTGCTCGACAGCACCATCGCGATGGACCAGGACTTCGAGCTGTCGCACTGGTTCCTGGGTCAGCTCCAGTTCGCCCAGGGCGATTACGCGGATGCGGCCAAGGCCTTCGAGACCGCCACCGCGATGTCCGGCCGGCTGAGCCGCCGGGTCGCGGACCTGGCCAGCGCCGAGGCTTTCGCCGGCCGGATGGACAAGGCCCGGGATCTGCTCCGCGAGCTGAAGCAGTCGCGTGCCGCCGGCCAGTACGTGTCCGGCTACGACATGGCGATCGTGCTGGCTGGACTGGGGGAGAAGGACCAGGCGTTCAAGGAGCTCCAGAGCGCGCTCGACGAGCGCACCTGGGAGGTGGCGAACATGGCCGTCGATCCGATGCTCATCCCGCTCCACTCCGATCCCCGCTTCCGTCAGCTGCTCGTCCGTGCCGGCCTCATGAGGGTCGGTTGATTGGAGGAGCTCGCACCCGTGCCCCCCGCCGCGCCATTGCGAACCGTGGAGTTCACGGTGCACCCCTCGATGTACGGCGCGGACTATGCACCTCCGCTCGACGTGTACGGGGACCTGGACCGGCTCGTCCGTCCGGACCTGTACCACCACTTTTCGACGCCCATCTGCGCTCAACGGTGGCTCGACGTGTGCGAGGACCCCGCCTACGGCCATCCGGCGTTGCTCGAGCACATGACCGGCATGATGCCCGACATCACCGAGGCACTCCGGGCCGACTCCGGTGGTGCGGCGCGGGCGGAGCTGTGCAGCCTGGGGCCGGGAGACGGGAGCGTGGACGAGCGCATCCTTAAGGGCCTGTCCCGGGGGTTCGAGCCGGTGGCCTACACCGGGCTGGATTTCTCCTTCGAGCTCCTGCGCCGCTGCGTGCACCGGCTGGCGTATGCGACCGGCTTTCCGGAACGCCTGCCGATCAAGGCCGTGTGCGGCGACTTCACCGACCTCGGCTCGGTCTCGCTCCCGGATCGGGGGCCCGACGCCGTGCGGGTGTTCGCGCTCACGGGCTTCACGCTCGGGAACTATCCGGAGGCCGGGCTGCTCGCGGACATCGCACGCCTCATGGCGAAGGGTGAATACCTGTTGCTCGACGCGCGGCTGCACACGCTGGCGCCGGCCGACGGCGCGGAGCTCCCGGCGGCCCGGGCGGGGGGGACCTCCGCCCACTACGACACGGGAACCGTGCGCCGCTTCGTGCTCGGGCCCGTGGAGGTGGCGACCGTGGTCGCCACCGACGACGTCGACGTCTCGTTCGAGACGGCGCGCACGCGCACGACCGTCCCGAACGCCGTCAACCTGGTCATCTACTGCTCGGATCTGGACACCACCATGCGCCTCACGGGCGAGCGTATCCGCCGAGACCGGCTGGACCTCGCGGTGACGACCGCCTACCGCCTTCCCGACCTCATGTCCTGGTTCGACGGATCGGGGTTCACCACGGTCTGGCAGGGGAGCGGCGGGGACGTGGCCTTCTTCCTGTTGAGGCGGTAGGCCCCAGCCCCAGTCGCTCCCCCGGGCGTCCGGCCCCTCGCTCAGTTCCCCGTGCCGATCTCCAGGCCGCGGTCCTCGAGCAGAGGCTCGATGCTCGCGTCCCGCCCCCGGAACGCCCGATACATCACGGACTCGTCCTCCGTCCGTCCGCGCGAGAGGATCATGTTGCGGAAACGCTGCCCGTTGATCCTCGTGAGGCCGCCGTGCTCCTGGAACCAGGCGAAGGCGTCGTCGTCGAGCACCTCACTCCACATGTAGGCGTAGTAGTCCGCCGAGTATCCGCCACTCCAGATGTGCGCGAAATAGCTGGTGCGGTAGCGCGGCGGGATCTGCGGCACGTCGAATCCGTCCTTCTCGAGCGTCGTCGCCTCGAAGGCGTCGACGTCCTGGGGCGGGGCGCCCGCGCTCAGCGTGTGCCACCCCATGTCCAGCAGCGCGGCCTCGAGGTACTCCGTGGTGGCGAACCCTTGGTCGAAGGTGCTCGCCCGGCGGATCTTCGCCACGAGCTCGTCCGGCATGGGTGCGTCGGTCTCGTAGTGGCGGGCGTAGTGCGCGAAGACCTGCGGGTAGAGCGCCCAGTGCTCGTTGAACTGCGAGGGGAGCTCCACGAAGTCACGCGACGTGTTCGCTCCCGCGAGCGACGGGTATTCGACGTCCGAGAACATGCCGTTCAAGGCGTGCCCGAACTCGTGGAACATCGTCGTCACGTTGTCGAAGCTCAGGAGGGCGGGCTGGCCGGGCGCAGGCTTCGTGAAGTTGGTGACGTTGAAGACGACGGGCTTCATGCCGAGCAGGTGTGACTGACCCACGAAGCGGTCCATCCACGCGCCGCCTTCCTTGTTGTCCCGCTTGAAGTAGTCGCAGTAGAACAGGGCGAGCGGGGTGCTGTCGGCGTCGAACACCTCGAAGACGCGCACGTCCGGGTTGTAGACGGGGATGTCCTTTCGCTCCTTGAAGGTGATCCCGTAGAGCTGGTTCGCGGCGTAGAAGACGCCGTCCCGGAGCACGCGGTCGAGCTCGAAGTACGGCCGGATCTGCGACTCGTCGAGGTCGTACTTCTCCTTGCGCACCTGCTCCGCGTAGTACTGCCAGTCCCACGCCTCCAGCCGGAACCCACCGCCTTGCCGGTCGATGAGCTTCTGCATGTCCGCCGCTTCCGCGTGGGCCTTCGACACGGCGGGTGGAACGAGCCTCGTGAGCAGACCGATCGCCGCCTCCGGCGTCTTGGCCATCTCGTCGGCCAGGACGTAGGCCGCGTACGTGGGATAGCCCAGCAGCTTGGCGCGCGCGGCGCGTTCCTGGGCCAGCTTCTGGACCAGGGCCCGTGTGTCGTTCGAGTCCGCGTGCTCGGTCCGCAGGGTCGATGCCTCGAAGAGTCGCTTGCGGAGCGCGCGGTCCTTCAGGTAGGCCTGCGCCGGCTGCTGCGTCGTGTTCTGGAGCGGTAGCACCCACTTGCCGTCGAGGCCCCGCTCGCCGGCCGCGTGTGCGGCCGCAGCGACGTCCGATGCGCCGAGTCCGGCCAGCTCCATGCTGTCATCCACCACGACGGCGCCCGCCTTCGTGGCCGCCAGGAGCCGGTTCTGGAACTCCGTGGAGAGCTTCGACTCCTCCTGGTTGAGGGCGCGCAGCTCCGCCTTGTCCGAGTCGGACAGAAGGGCCCCGGCGCGCACGAACCGCTCGTAGTAGCGCTTCGCCAGCTGCTTCTGCTCCGAATCGAGGCCGAGGCTGTCGCGGCGGTCGTACACGCTCTCGATCCGCTGGAACAGCTTCTCGTTCAGGTAGATCGCGTCGCGGTGGGCCGCCAGCTTCGGAGCCTCCTCGGTCATCACCGCCTGCAGCGTGTCGTCGGTATTGGCCGAGCGGACCCCATTGAAGACGTTCATCACCCGGGTGAGCAGCGCGCCCGAGCGCTCCATGGCCACCAGCGTGTTGTCGAAGGTCGGCGCGGCGGCCTGGTTGGCGATCGAGTCCACCTCGGCGAGCTGGCGCTTCATCCCCTCCTCGATCGCGGGACGGTAGTCGGCGTCCCGGATCCGATCGAACGGAGGCGCGTGGAAGGGGAGGGTGCTCTGCTCGAAGAACGGATTTTCGCGCTGAGAGCTCCGGGTGGCGGAGCGGGAGCATGCTCCGAGCGAGGTGACGAGAAGGAGGAGAGCGCCGACTCGACTGTATGAGCGGTGGGCACGCATGGGATCATCCTGGCCGAACACGAGGGACGAAGGGCGGAGCGGGAGGGGGGTCCGCCGTCTGCTCGAGCAGCGCAGACGGTAGGCATCCGCCGTCCGCGCGGCAAGCGCCGAAGAGCGGCAGCCAAGCCCGGTGAGGGGATTCGCTCGACTTCTGCGCATCCAGGGAATGAAGGGGCCACAGACGTGCCCCACCTGTCCGGGAGATGAGACGATGAGAACCCCGACGCTCGCTCGCACCATCGGCGCTGCCCTTCTCACTGCGGCAACGGTTGCCTGCTCCAGCACGCCTTCCGGACCCTCCGGTCCGTCGGTCGAAGGCACCTGGACCGGTACCTGGGGCGGCACGGCCATCACCATGACGCTCCACCAGAGCGGCTCGTCGGTCACCGGAGACCTGGGGGTCAAGAGCACGACGTACTCCCTGACCGGCGACGTGGACGACACGGGCCGATTCAGCTGGAGCACCGAGGTGAACCAGGGCAACTGCACGTCCTTCGCCAGCTCCGACTACTTCCAGCTCCAGAGCCAGGGAGACGCCATGGCGGGCGTGATGATCCGCGCCCAGCAGGCCCTTCCCTGTGGCTCGGGGACGCGCACCGCCATCACGCAGGCCGATGCGTCCGTGACCAAGGCCTTCTGAGCCATGGAGCATCTTCGGGGCCACCGGCGAAAGCCTAGACGCAGGCCCCCGTTCCGGCCTACGTTGCGCCATGCCCTCCCGCGAAGAAGTCACGCGCCTGCTCGCGCAGTGGAGCGCGGGCGACACGTCGGCCATGGACGAGCTGATGCCCCTCGTCTACGACCAGCTCCGACAGATCGCCGGCCGGTACCTCCGCGACGAGCGCACGGGCCACACCCTACAGGCCACGGCCCTGGTCAACGAGGCTTTCGTCAGGCTCGTGGGCTCGGACGTCTCCTTCGACGACCGAGTGCACTTCTTCGCCCTGGCGGCACGCACGATGCGTCGCATCCTGGTGGACCACGCTCGGCGGCACCAGGCGGACAAGCGGGGCGGTGGAGCCCTCCGGGTACCTCTCGCCGAGGCACAGCTGATCACCGCCGCCGACGCCACCGATATCCTGGCCGTCCACGAGGCGCTGGAGGAGCTGCAGGCACAGGACGAGCGCAAGGCTCGGGTGGTGGAGCTCCTCGTGTTCGGAGGTCTCAGCTACGCCGAGGCCGCCGATGCGCTGGACATCTCCGAAGCGACGTTGGATCGCGACTTCCGGATGGCCAAGGCCTGGTTGGCGCTCAGGCTCGAAGATTGAGGACGTGACACTCGAACCGGTTCGCTGGGAGCGGCTCGACACCCTGTTCCATGGCGCCGTGGAGCTCCCGCCCGACGAGCGAGCCGCGTTCCTGGACCGGGAGTGTGGCGACGATCCGCAGCTGCGACGACAGCTCGACCGGCTGCTCGATGTCGCGGGCAGAGGGATGCCCCAGGCCATGGAGTCCGTGCGGCGCTCCAGGGATCGGTTGGTGGGCGCAGCCGTGCCCACCCTCGTGGGCCGGCGGATCGGGGCGTACCGACTGGACCGGGAGATCGGCCGCGGAGGGATGGGCGTCGTGTACCTGGGCGTCAGGGAGGAGGGAGATTTCACCCAGCAAGTAGCCATCAAGGTGCTGCCGGCCGCCCTTCTCTCCGAGGAGGCTCGCTGGCGCTTCCAGAACGAACGACAGATCCTCGCGGACGTCGACCATCCCCGGATCGCCAGACTGCTGGACGGGGGCGAAACCGAGGATGGACTCCCGTACGTGATCATGGAGCTCGTCGACGGTCTGCCCATCGACGACTTCTGTGACGCTCACGCCCTGGGGATCCGTGCGCGTCTCGCCCTCTTCCTCCAGGTGTGCGAAGCCGTCTCCTACGCGCACGGCCACCTGGTGGTCCACCGCGACATCAAGCCCACCAACATCCTGGTCTCCAAGGACGGCTCGCCGAGGCTCCTCGACTTCGGGATCGCGAAGCTCCTGTCCGCCGAGCCCGGCGAACACGTGACGAGGCGTGGCGTCCGGGTCCTCACACCTTCGTACGCCAGCCCGGAGCAGATTCGCGGTGATCGTGTCGGCACCGCGTCCGACCAGTACTCCATGGGGGTGCTCCTGTACAAGCTCCTCGCCGGAGCGCTTCCCTTCGACCTGGCGGACAAGACCCCTGCGGAGGTGGAGCATATCGTCGCCGACGGGGACCCGAACGCACCGAGCAAGGCCTCGGGGATCCGGGCGCTCGAAGGCGACCTCGACACGGTGGTCCTCAAGGCCCTGCGCTCCGACCCCGCGGATCGCTATCCGTCCGTCGAGCTCCTGGCCGCGGACCTGCGGCGGTACCTCGACGGGCGCCCGGTCTCGGCCCGTGCTCCCACCTTCCGCTATCGGGCCGGCAAGTTCGTGCGTAGGAACAAGGGAGGCGTCTTGAGTGCTTCCCTCGTCCTGGTTCTCGTCGTCGGTTTCGTCGCGACCACGGTGCTGCAGGCACGGCGTGTCGCCCGCGAGCGCGACGCGGCGGATGCGGAACGGGCGCGAGCCACGGCGGTGGCGGACTTCATCACGGACGTCTTCGGAGCCAACGACCCCGACGAATCGAAGGGAACGGAGATGACCGCCGGGGAGATCCTCTCCCGCGGAGGGAAGCGCGCGCGTGAGGAGCTGTCGGATCAGCCTGCCGTCAAGGGCGAGATCCTGCAGACCGTCGGGAGTCTGTACATGAAGCTCGGGGCATTCGACAGCGCAGCCGTGTATCTGGAGGAGGCGCGCTCGGTCCGCCAGGCGGCTCTGGGGGTCGACAGCCCCGACTATGTGCGCAGCCTGGACCAGCTCGGCCGTCTGGCCGAAGCGCGGGGAGACAAGGAACGGGCGCGGCGGCTCTTCACGCAGGTCGTCGAGAAGCGCGAGAAGATCTACGGCCCCGACTCGGAGCCGGTGGCGGCCGCCCTGTACGAGCTGGGCCGGTTCGAGGTTGAGCTGGGCGAGGAAGGCGCCCGTCCCCTCCTGGAGCGAGTCGTGCGTATCCGTCAGAGCGAGCACCACCCCGACGAGGCGGAGATGCTCAAGGCCCTGGACGCCCTCTCGGTCATCCTGCGCATCG
>CAZVYM010000015.1:0-50840 GCA_964630935.1 uncultured Gemmatimonadaceae bacterium
AGGTCGATGACGTCGCGGAGCGTCGCGCCCACGCGGTCGAAGTAGTAGCGCATGGCGTCCTCCCACCCCCGCACGATCCACGTCTCCGGGGAGCCGGGGCCGTTCGACCGCTCTCGGCTCAGGAGGGTGAACGGCGCCTCGTCGGTGAGCTCGGGCGCCCCGCGCACGCGGATGCGCTTGATGCCGTTCTTGAACCGCTGCATGGGGAGCTCGGCCAGGAGGCTGCCGTTGTCCATCACTCCGACCCAGTCGCAGATCCGCTCCAGCTCGTGCACCAGATGGCTCGAGATGAAGACCGTCGCGTTGGTCTCGGACACGTAGTCGAGCACCGCGCTCAGGACATCGCGCCGAACGACCGGATCCAGCCCGTCCGTGGGCTCGTCGAGGACCAGGAGCTTCGGCCTCTGGGAGAGCGCCAGGAGGATGAGGAGCTTGCCCGTTTCCCCCTTCAACATGCGCGCGATCCTGCGTTCGGGGTCGAGTCCGAGGCGCCGCGTCAGCTCCTTGGCCCAACCACCGTCCCAGAGCTCGAAGAACGAGGCGTGAAAGCGGAGCTGTTCCCCGACCGTGAGCGCCGGGTATACATGGGGTCGCTCGGGCACGTATCCGACGCTCTCGAGGATGTCCGGCAACTTGTCCGGCGATTCCATGTCGAGAACCCGGATTCGGCCGGAATGCGGCCTCATCATTCCCATGACCAGTCGGATCGTCGTAGTCTTCCCGCAGCCGTTGGGGCCCAGGAATCCGTAGATCGAGCCGACCGGCACGTTCAGGTCGAGCTCTTTGAGGGAGAACGACTTTCCCGCCCGCCACGAGACCTTGGTGAGCTCGATCGCCTTATTCACGGATCTCGACTCCCGTTTCGGTTTCCAGAGCCTGCACCAGCTCCTCCACCCCGATTCCCAGCCGTGCCGCATCCTGGAACAGCTTGCGGACGAGCTCGAGCGCCCGGGCTCGACGCTCTTCCTCGCGCACTTGTCCGGGGACCTCCAGCACGTAGGTCCCCTGTCCGTGCCGGGTCTCGACGAATCCGTCGATCGCCAGGTCCCGGTACGCCTGCACGACCGTGGCAGGATTCACCCGGAGCTGCCGAGCCAACTGGCGCATCGAAGGAAGGGTGTCCCCCGGAGACAGCTCGCCCGACGCGATCGCCACCCGCACGCGGGCCGCGATCTGCTCGTAGAGCGGCGTGGGGCTGCGGGGGTCGATGTCATGGAACATGAACGGACCTCTACCTGGGGGCGTTGGAGGTCGAATCGGCTCGGGCCGGTGGGCCGCACAGGATGTGGCCCGGGACCCAACCCGCAGGCCCGCCCGCGCCGTACGTCAACCCGCAGATCCGGTCGAGGCCGGGGTGCGTGAACACGGCCGACCAGCCGTGGGAGTCTCCGTTGATGATGTCGACGTGGACGCTCGGGTCGGGCTGGAACGCGGTGAGGGAGTCGATGTTCTCGGTATAGCTCCCCGCGTCCGCGTAGTGGATCTCCTGGGCGCTCGCCATGTGCTTGAGCTGGCTCTTCACCGCCGCCAGGAACTCCTCCTGTTCGCCGGTGGCGGTCGGCGGTGCGGGAGGAGCGGTCAGCCAGGACGGTGTCCGGCGAACCTGGCCGGTCTCGGAGAAGGTGTAGGTCCGCACGAAGTTGACGTCGTCCTCACCTCTCCACCGGCCTGTCATCTCGTCGCCCCGGATCTCCTGGGGCTGGAAGCGGACCGGAATGGCCAGGCTCCCGGCGAGACGCCCGTTGGCGTCGACGAGCGTCCACAAGTGGCTGTCGCCCGCGCCGACCCGTGGCTCGCGAATCCACAGGCGCCCGTCGCGGTCCACGCGGACGAAGCGGTAGCCGGGGGCGGACGTCGGGGCCGGGAGGCCGTCGAGCAGCGTTCGCACCCGAGCCCTGTCCTCCGCGTGCAGCGCTCCGTCGATCCAATACCTGCCGTACAGCCACACGTCACCGGTGAAGAGGGAGTCGCCGGTCAGGAGGCGGGCATCCATCTGTCGCACGTAGTCTCCGGAGGAGTCGAAGACCGAGACCCGCTCGTTGAAGCCATCGAGGGCGAGAATGGAGTCCGAGGGTCCCACGTAGGCGCGGGACAGGCTGCCGAACTCTCCCGGCCCCCGCCCTCTGCGCCCTATGCGACGCACGAAGGTTCCGTCGGGCGCGTACTGCAGGATCTCGGAAATCCCGGCGTCCGACACGAACAGGTCTCCCGAGCGCGCGTGCGCCGACGAGACGATGTCGACGAACACGTAGTCGGAGTCCCCCTCCATCATACCGATCTGCTGGGTGGGCTTGCTGGAGAGCTGCAGCACCGGCAGCTCGGTCGGCAGTCCGGAGGGCCCGGGAGGCGACCCACAGCCCCCCACGCCGGATAGGAGCAACGCGGAGCCGAAGAGGCTCATCGCTCTCCTCGCCTTCCTCCGAGTCGGCCGTTCGTACGATGCGTCCACGTGCCTCAGCTCCCAGCTATCGGCGTTTCTGACGGGTCCCGCTGCATCAGGCTTACCGTATCAGTGTATCGGTTAACCAATACACTAGGACAGTTGGAGCCGGAACGTCAAGTCTCTGGCGCCGACGGGCCGAGAGGACGATTCTTACGCTCCGCCGGCGCCGCGGCGCTGCACCCGACATCGCCTCGAGGACCCTCCCGTCCATCTCTGATGCCCAGCCCGACACGCACCTTCGATCGCTCCCTCGTCGAGGGCCCCATCCCGGGCGCCGTCTGGAAGCTCGCGTGGCCCACGATGCTCCAGAACGCGATCGGAGGACTCCAGGGTCTGGTGGACCATACGATGGTCGGCCACTACGTGGGCTACACGGGGAACGCGGCGATCGGCGTGTCGTGGCAGATCTACCTCGTGGTGGTCGTCTTCATCAGCTCGCTCTTCTCGGGCATGGGTGTGCTGGTGGCGCGCTTCGCGGGCCGGGGTGACTCCGAGAAGGTGAACCGGACCGTCTACCAGGCGTTCCTGGTCGCAGCGGTCCTCTCGGTGGGCGTCCTCGCGCCGCTCGGATACTTCCTCGCGCCGTCGCTCCTACGGGTCGTCAACGCGACACCAACCGTCCAGGCGGAAGCGCTCCCGTATCTGCGCACACTGTTCGTGTTCAGCTTCGGGACGCTGATGTTCTTCATGGTCGGAGGGGCGTTCCGCTCCGCCGGCGACGCGCGGACCCCGCTCCGTCTGGGCGTGGCACTGACGCTGCTGAACATCGTCCTCAACGTGATCTTCATCGCCGGGCTCGGGCCCGTTCCCGCGTTCGGCACGCTCGGGGCCGCGATGGGCACGGTGATCTCCGGCGCGATCGTGAGCGTCGTGGCGCTGCTGATCATGACGTCGGGTCGCGCGGTGGTCCATTTCCGGCGCGGCATGAGCCTCAAGCCCGATCTCCCGATCATCCGGGAGCTCTTCCGCTTCGGGCTCCCGACGGGGCTCCAGGGGATTGCGATGAACGTGGCGGGGGTGCTCCTCCTGCGGTTCGTGGGGTCGCTCGAGCAGAGCGCGGAGGCGCAAGCGGCCTATGTGATCAGCTACACACAGCTCTTCTCGTTCATCACCTGGTCGTCACAGGGGCTCCTCGGGGCGTCGGCGGCGGTGGCCGGTCAGAACCTCGGGGCCGGGAGGCCGGATCGGACCGTGCGTGCGGTACACGTGGCCTCGCGGTTCGGGATCGGGATGGCCGTCTTCGTCGGGGTCTTCTTCCTCGCGATCCCGGGGACGCTGCTGAGCGCGTTCGGGATCGAGGATCCGGTGGTGATCCACTTGAGCGTCACCCTCCTGCGGATCCTGTCGCTGTCGGGCCTCTTCATTACCGTCGCGCTCGCCTACACCGGCGGGCTCCAGGGCACCGGCGACACCAAGAGCCCTCTCTATATCTCCCTGGTCTCGCAGATCGTCATTCCTCTCGGCCTCTGCTGGCTCCTGCAGAGCACCTGGGGCCTGGACGCCACGGACATCTGGCTCGCGATCCTGCTCGGGCACACGACCCGGGCGGTGCTCAGCGTGCTGCGGTTCCGGCAGGGAAAGTGGCGTGCCATCGAGGTCCACGTGGAGACGGCGAACGCGTAGGAGCCCGGGGAACGGGTAAGAGCCTGGGGGCGACCGGCGTACCTGGGAGGGAGGCGCGACGGGGGAGCCCGAGTGGAGGAAGAGGCGACGAGGGCACCCGACGAGAGGGAAGGGCGACCTGAGCGAGACCGTGAGGAGCGAGGGGACCCCAGACCGCATTCCGAGGCGAGGGAGCGATGTCCAGGCGATACTGGCTGATGAAGAGCGAACCCGACGTGTTCTCCATCGACGACCTCGAGCGGGACCGGTCCACGTATTGGGACGGCGTACGTAACTACAAAGCCCGCAACAATATGCGAGCCATGAGCCTGGGCGATGAGGTTCTGTACTACCACAGCAACGCCAAGCCGTCCGGGGTGGTGGGGCTGGCGCGCGTGTGCAAGGAGGCCTACCCGGACCCGACCCAGTTCGACCCGAAGAGCAAGTACCACGATCCGAGGTCGGACCCGGAGGACCCCCGTTGGTCGCTGGTGGACATCGAGTTCGTGGCCCGGTTTTCCCGCATGGTGACACTCCAGGACGTGAAGGCGGAGAAGTCGCTGGCGGGCATGGAGCTGGTGCGGTACGGCCGGCTCTCGGTCCAATCGGTCACGCCCGCCGAGTTCCAGAGGGTCAAGAAGATGGGTGGTCTCGAATGAGCGCCCGTCGCACGCCGGCCGCTCGCCACCTGGCCTTCGCCACCGTGCTCGCGATCCTCGGATGTACCGGCTCCTCCGCTCCGGCCGCGGACCCGTCGGTCCTCGTCGACGCGGACCGTGCCTTCGCCCGGGCGGTGGCCGAAGGGGGGACGGACGCCTGGGTGTCCTGGGTGGCGGCCGATGGGGCCCAGATCGTTCCGGGAGCGGGCGAGATCCGAGGCCGGGACTCGATCCGGGCGCTGATGGCCTACCTGGACGATCCGGGCACGAAGCTCACGTGGGAGCCGGTGCGTGCCCAGATCGCCGCGTCGGGCGACCTCGGCTGGACGACGGGGACCTACGAGTCCGAGAGCGTGGGCTCCGACGGACGGGTACAGCACGGACAGGGCCGGTACGTGACCGTCTGGAGGAAGCAGGACGACGGGAGCTGGAAGGTGGTGATGGATCTCGGGAACCCGACGAGAGCGCCGAGCGGATCCTGAGGCCGAGCCGCCCTCGCGAGCTTCCGATGGCACCCAGGTCGTCTCCGAGACACCGCGCTAGGCCCCGGCCGCCTTCGCGAGCCAGTCGGCGGGAGCCCAGGCACGGCGGCGCTCCCTCGGGTGAAGCCTGAACCACTGGGCCACGAGGAGGATCTCCGCCGCATCCTCCGGCTCGAGTGCCGCCGGTCCGATCTCCTCTTCGCTGAACACTTCTTCCACCGCGCGCACCGCACGCGCGCGGCTCGCGGCGCTCTTCGGGTGCACCAGATCCTTGCGGATGCGACCCTTCCGGATCAGGTAGAGACGGTCGTCACCCCGGAATCCCGGCACCCGATAGACCAGATCCAGATCCTCCACACGTCCCCGGAACGCGACCAGCTCGTCCCGGAACCGGGTCAGACGCTCCAGACGGTCGCGCAGGGTCGCCGCGTACTCGAAGTCCATGCGGCTCGCCGCCTGCGCCATCTGCCGCTCCAGGTCGCGCAGCGGACCCGAGGCCTTGCCTTCCAGGAACCGCCGTGCGGTGTCGACGGCGCGGGCGTATTCGGCGGCCGCCGGCCGCCCGCAACAAGGTGCGAGACAGGTTCCGAGATCGGCGCGCAGACACCGGGGAGCGCGGCCGGCCCTGAAGAGCTCGATCTGGTCGTCGAAGAAGACGGGGGTGGGGCCCGGGCAGTCCCGCAGTCCCAGCACGTGCGCCAATTCGCGCACCGCGAGCGCCAGTGCCCCGACTCGGGGAAACGGCCCGTAGTACGTGGCCTCGTCCTCCGCGACTCTGCTCACGGGCAGAATCCTGGGAGCGGCCTCACGCGTCACCTTGACGAACGCGTAGATCCGCTTGCGCTTGTGCTGGACGTTGAACCGCGGCTGCCACTTCTGGATGAGCTTCATCTCGCGCACGAGCGCGACGAACTCGTTGGGCACGTACTCCCAGGTCACCTGCGAGGTCTCGCGGATGAGGTCCCAGGCCTTCTCTCCCCTCTCCGCCCTGAAGTACGAGAGGAGGCGCGTGCGCACGTGCACGGACTTTCCCACGTACAGCAGCTCCTCCCGGGGTCCGAGCATCCGGTACACACCTGGCCGATTCTCGGCCCGTGCGCGGACGTAGTGGCGGAGAGCGGGTTTAGGCGGCATGAGGTAGCGAGCGATCTTCGCGTTTCTTTCGGGTGGCTCGCCAAGATAAGACACGGGGGCGTCGCGGCGCCACGTCGTCCCGTCCCGTCATTGCACGCGTCTCCCGTCTCGGGTACTCTCCGGCATGACCACACCGGGACGAGGGAAGATCGTACGGGATCCGCTCTGGAACACGATCCGCTTGGATCCCACCGCCGTGCGCATCGTGGACACCGCCGAGTTCCAGAGGCTTCGCTACATCCGTCAGTTGGGGCTGGCCCACCTGGTCTACCCGGGAGCGACGCATACGCGCTTCGACCACGCCCTGGGGGTCTACCATCTGACGGTGACGGCTCTGAGAAATCTCCACGAGCGGGGCGCGGTGCCACCCGAGGTCTGGGAGGGTGAGGAGCTCGTCCCGTACGCCGCGCTCCTGCACGACATCGGGCACTACGCCTTCTCGCACGCCCTCGAGGAGCTCGAATCGGACCACATCCCGGCCCACCACGAGGAGGTGAGCCGGCGGTTCTTCAACTCCCCCGCGCTCCGCGACGCCCTCGCACCGCTCGGGCTCACGGCCCCGGAGGGGATCTACGAGCTCATCCGTGGCGGCAGCGACATCCCCCTGCGGGGGCTCGTCAGCGGCAGCCTCGACCTGGACAAGATGGAGTACCTGCGCCGGGACGCACGGTTCTGCGGCGTCCCCTACGGGGAGGTCGACGTGGACCGGCTCCTCCAGGGCCTCGTCCTCCTTCCGGACCCCGAGTCGGGCGCCTTCGAGCTCGGCGTGCACGAAAAGGCCGTGGCTGCCCTGGAGTCGCTCCTCTTCGCGAAGTACCAGATGTTCCGGAACGTGTACTGGCATCACGCGGTGCGCGCCGCGACGTCGCTGTACAAGCGAATCGTGGAGGACGCGGTGCGGGCAGGTCTCCTGGATCCCGACGAGCTGGTGGGTCCCACCGACGAGGAGCTCCTCTACGAGATCGGACGCCGCGCCCAGGAGGACGACTCCGACACCGCGGAGCGGCTCGCCACCCGGTGGCTGCCGGCGCTCAGGCACCGTCGCCTGCCGAAGCGGGCCCTCGAGCTGACGGCGGCGGACCTGAAGGGTCGGCAGGTCGAGGACTGGGCGGTGGGGGATTCCCCGTGGAAGCGTGCCGTGGAGGACGAGCTGGCCGCCGAGCTGGGCCTGGAGCCGGGTGAGGTGATGATCGACTTCCCGGTGAAGCCCGCGATGTTCCAGCTCGACGTGCTCGTGGAGCGGCGCAGCGGAGACATCGACCGACTCGGGCTGGAGGGGCTCCCCGGGGTCGTGGATCTGCCTCGCGTGGCGATGGGCCTCTACTCCGCCGCCCGCATCCTGCGCGTGTTCACCCTCGAGCGTCGCGAGCTGCCCGCCGAGCGGGTGCTCGAGAAGATCACGCGGCCCGAGCGCGCCTCGAGCTAGGGGTGGCGTCTCGGACGAGGGAATTCGGGTCGTGGGACATGGTGGCGTGGCCTCTCCCGCCTTCGGCGTCTCCCCTCCGGGGGCGCTATCATCGGATCGCCGCGAGCGCGACGGTGATGTTGTCCATTCCGCCCCCCTCGTTGGCTGCCTCGACCAGGGCCCGTGCCGCCGCCTCGAGCGCCTGCGTGTCGCTGTCCGACGGCACGTGGCGCTCCAGGAGCCTGGAGATCCCGGTGTCGTCCACCATCCCGACGAGGCCGTCGGAGCAAACGAGATACAGATCTCCGCCTCGCATCTCCTCGACCTCGATCTGGGGCTCCGGAGGCTCGGGTGAGCCGACGCACTGCGTGAGGATGTGGCCCAGGCGATGATGGCGAGCATCCCGCGCCGCGAGCTTTCCGGCGTCGACCAGACCTTGAACCCAGGTATGGTCGCGGCTCAGCTGGGTGAGGGTCCCGTCACGGAAGCGATAGAGCCGTGAATCCCCGACGTGCGCGAAGCAACAGAAATCGTGGCTCGGCTCGGCCACCAGGACCGTGAGCGTGCATCCCATCTCCTCGAGCATGGGGTCTTCGTCGCCCGTCGCGCGCACGGTGGCGTGTGCCGCGCGCACGGCCTCGGCGAGGATCTCGCAAAGACGGCGCGACGCGGCATCCCGGGTGGCGGGAAGGGACTCCGCGAGGCCGGTGCGCAACACCTCGCCCACCCGCTGCACGGCGAGTCGGCTCGCCACGTCGCCACCCGGATGTGCCCCCATCCCGTCCGCGACGGCCATGGCTCCGAGCTCGTCGAGCAGCACGAAGCTGTCTTCGTTCCGCTTGCGCACGCGACCGACGTCGCTCGCGGCGGCCAGGATGATGGTGTTGAGCACGGGAGCCGGGGGGGAGCGGGAGGAATTTGACCCGGAACGTGGACGGGTTTCATCGAAGTGGCCACGCAAGGTAGAAGGCGGACGGGGGGAGCGGCAATCAAGCCCGCCCCACGGGGTGGGACGAAACAGCACCGAAGGAGGAACCCGCCCGTTCTACGGGGTTACCAGAACGTGCGGGTGGGGAAGCGGGGGCCGGGCATCCGAGCTGTACGTGGAAGACCTGGAACGGAGATGGGGAAGCGGAGTACCACGGAGTCCAAACAGCTTGACACCATGTGAGCGCCCCGGCACCTTAAACGGCTGATCAGCACGGGGGGTCCCTCGAGGATCCCCTTCTCGTAGGCAAGGCGAACCGCGCCGGGCCAGCCGGAACCGGACCAGAAGGAGCATAGATAGCGATGGCCACTGCCACTACCAGCAAGCGTCGGAAGCGCAAGGGGAAGAACCTCCTCACGGGCTTCGACGCGAGCGTGGAGGAGCAGAGCGCCCTCGACCAGTACCTCCGCGACGTCAGCCGGCACGAGCTCATCACGCCTGAGCGTGAGAAGGAGCTCGGTGCCAAGGCGCTGAAGGGCGACGAGGAGGCGATCCAGGAGCTGGCTCGGGCCAACCTGCGTTTCGTCATCAGCGTGGCGAAGAAGTACCAGAACCGCGGCGTCTCCCTCACGGACCTGATCCAGGAGGGCAACGTCGGGCTGGTGACGGCTGCCCGGAAGTTCGATCCGGAGCAGGGCGTCAAGTTCATCTCTTACGCGGTCTGGTGGATTCGTCAGGCGATCCTGGCCTCCCTCGCCAACCACGGACGCGCCGTACGCGTGCCGCTGAACCGGGCGAGCGACCTCGCGAGGATCTTCCGTGAGAAGGAGCGTCTCAAGCAGGAGAAGGGACGCGAGCCGAGCACCGAGGAGCTCGCGAAGGCCACCGACCTGACGCCGGAGCTGGTGGAGTCGCTGCAGACGCTCAATGCGGCCGAGATCCGCCTCGACGCGCCCATCGGTGACTCGGAGGACTCTCAGCTGGTGGAGCGCTTCATCACCGAGGAGGCCGCCGAGCCCGAAGTCGAGGTCGAGGGTCGGCTCCTGACCGAGGCGATCACCGACGCGCTTTCGACGCTGGAAGCTCGGGACGCCAAGGTCCTGCGCCTGTACTTCGGCCTGGAGGGCGAGCGGGAGCATACCCTGGAGGAGATCGGAAACATGCTCGGCGTGACGCGCGAGCGGATCCGCCAGCTCCGGGACCGCGCGCTCCGCCGCCTGCGCGAAGGTGAGAAGGGCGGCGCGCTGGAGTCCTTCGCGGCGTGAAGCATCGCCGGCCACTTCGGCTGGCCCAAGCCCCCTGTCGGATCGACCACGGGTCCGGCAGGGGGCTTCGTGCATCGCGGATCCAGGAACGGCGCCATGGCTGAGGTGACGCCCCGGAGAGGGACCGTGTTCGGCACGGGCGGAGGCGTCTACCGCGTCCGTCTGGAGGACGGCACGGAGGCGGATGCCTCGCTCCGCGGGCGGCTCAAGCAAGAACAGCGCACGGGCGCGCAGATCGTGATCGGCGACCGGGTCGAGGTGGCCACGACCGGTGGCGTATGGACCGTGGAGCGCGTCGCCTGTCGGAGCTCGGAGCTGGTGCGGGCCGCCTTCGGCGGAAGGAAGGCGAAGGTGGTCGCGGCCAACCTGGACCGCGTGCTCGTCGTGGTCGCGGCCGCCCAGCCGGACCCCACGGGACCCCTCGTGGATCGCCTTCTGGTCGTGACCGAGGCGAGTGGCCTCGAGCCCGTGTTGTTGGTGAACAAGGCCGACCTGGCGGCCCCGGTCGCCCGGGAGCTCCGTGCCGTGTACGAGCGGATCGGCTACGACGTGCTGGTCGTGAGCGCGGTGACCGGTGAGGGCCTGTCTCGGTTCGCAGAGCTGGTCTGCACGGGCACGTCCGCGCTCATCGGCCCGTCCGGAGTCGGAAAGTCGAGTCTCCTGAACGCGCTGGACGCGGAGCTCCACCTGCGCGTGGGCGAGCTGTCACGGCGCAGCGCCCGGGGCCGACACACCACCGTTCGCGCGCGCATGATCGCGCTCTCCTGCGGCGGCCTGGTGGCCGACACTCCCGGATTCGGGGACGTCGGCCTCTGGGGCGTCGCGCCCGAGCAGGTGGAGGCGTCCTTCCCCGAGTTCGGTGCGCTGGAAGAGGACTGCCGGTTCCGGGGGTGCACACACGTCAAGGAACCCGACTGCGCCGTGCTGGCCGCCGTGGAGAGGGGCGAGATCGAGAAGAGCCGCTACGAGAGCTACGTCACCCTACGTGGGGAGGTCGGGGCGGCCCGTCGCTTCCCAGCGGGGTGACCCGGCGCCGCCCGGTGGCCGGGTCGACCGTCACGTCCACGGGCCAGCGGTAGACCTCCTCGAGCACGTCGGCTCGCAACACCTCCGCGGGAGATCCCTCGGCCGCTACGCTTCCCCGGGAGAGCAGGACCATCCGATCGGCGAAGCGCCCCGCCAGCTCGAGGCCGTGGGTGACGACGACGACGGTCATGCCCCGGTTCGCCGAAGCGCGCAGGAGCTCGAGGATGGCCATCTCGTGCCGGATGTCGAGGCTCGCGGTCGGCTCGTCGAGAACCAGCGCGGACGGCTCCTGTGCGAGCGCCCGCGCGATGCGCACGCGTTGGAACTCCCCTCCCGACAGCGTGGTGACGTCGCGGGCCGAGAGCTCCGCGATGTCGCACTGGTCCAGCGCCCGCCCGACGGCTTCGCGGTCTCGCTCCCGCTCCGTGCCCAGCGGGCCCAGATACGGGTAGCGGCCCATCGCCACCATCTCCCGGACGGTGAGCGGAAACGAGATCGTCTCTCCCTGTGGAACCACCCCCACCGCACGGGCTCGCTCGCGTCGCGTCCACTCGGCGGTGGATCGACCATCCAGGAGCGCGCGGCCGGAGGCCATCGGGATCGCCCCCAACAAGGCCTTCATGAGGGTCGACTTGCCCGACCCGTTGGGCCCGAGCACCGCGTAGAAGCACCCCGCGGGCACCTCGAGACTGACCCCGTCCAGCGCGGGCCGGCCGCTTCCCGGGTAGCGCACGACCACGCCCTCCGCCGAGAGCCTCATGGCGAGCTCGTGAGGCTGCGACGCAGGAGCGCCAGGAAGATCGGGACGCCCACGAACGCCGTGATCACGCCGATGGGCACCTCGGTGGGGGCGAGGGCCATGCGTGCGACGACGTCGGCCAGGGTCAGGAACGCGGCGCCCGCGAGGAACGAGAAGGGCAGGAGCGTGCGGTGGTCCGCACCCACGACCAGGCGCACCGCGTGCGGAATCACGAGTCCCACGAATCCGATCACCCCGGCCACGGCCACGCCCGCCGCCGTGATGAGCGCCGCTACGCCGAGCGCGATCCGCTTCACGCGCTCGACGTCCGTTCCGAGATAGTGCGCGGTCTCCTCACCCACGGCCATGAGATTCAGCGGGCGGGCCAGGCCCATGAGCACCGCGGCGGCCGGCACCGTGTAGGCCGCCACCACCAGAACCTCGCGCCATTCCGCGCCGGCCAGGCTCCCCATGATCCACAGCACGGCGCTCTGGACGGTACGGGCCCGCGACATCGAGAGGATAAACGCGATGCATGCGCTGAAGAACGCGGCCACGACCACGCCGGCGAGCAACAGCACGCGCACGTCCATGGCCCGGCCGGCGGCCGTCGCGACGCGGAAGACGAGGACGATGGCGAGCAGGGCCCCGCAGAACGCCGCCAGCGGGAGCAGCCAGGAGGACGTGCCGGCCAGGCCCAGGGCGAGGACCAGCACGGCCCCGACCGACGCACCGCCGGAGATCCCGAGGATGTAGGGCTCGGCGAGCGGGTTTCGCAGCAGCGCCTGAAAGGTGGCTCCTGCCAGGGCGAGCCCTCCGCCGACGAACACGCCGAGAAGGGTGCGGGGCATCCGGATGCCGAGCACGATCGTCCGCTGGGTCGAGCTTCCTCCTCCGAGCAGCACCCCGAGGACGTCGCCGGTCGAAAGCGATACGGCGCCGAATCGCACGCCGAGCAGGACCGCTCCGAGCAGCGCGACGAGGAGGGCGAGCCCAACCGAGGCGCGCTTCACGAGGACGCGTCCGGGTGAAGGAGGTGGGCCAGATCCCGCGCCATGACGGCCACGTCGGGACCGGGGCGCTCGAGGTCTCCGGGCACCACCTCGATACGAGCGCCGGGCACGAGCGTTCGGTCGAACGCCGCTCCCGGAGGGAGCAGGACGACATCGATCTTCCGGGCCACCAGCTCTTCGGGACTGACGGCGGAGTAGAGCGACCCGAGGTCCTCGAAGACGTTCGTGCCACCCGCGATCGAGATCAGCTCGTCGATGTACGTTCCGGGTCCCGCGACCCACGGCGGCCGCCCGCCCAGCACGTACGCGACCCGCGGGCGGGCACGCCCGGCCACCTCGCTACGCACGGCCGAGAGCGTATGGTCGATGCCCGTCACCAGCGAGTCGGCCTCCCGCTCCCGGCCGGTCACGCGCCCCAGGAGCTCGATCATGTGCTCGACGTCGGCGATGCGGTCGGGCCGGAGGGCCAGATGGGGAATACCGAGGTCGGTCAGACGCTCCGGCGTTTGCGGATCCTGGCGCCCGCCGAAGAGCAGGACCAGATCGGGATGCAGCGAGACGATCTTCTCGACGCTGGGATGGAGCCCTCCGCCCACGGACGGAAGCCCGGCGGCCCACGAAGCCGTGTCGAAATCGGTGCGAGCCACCAGCACGTCGCGGGCCCCCAGGCTGTCGAGCGTCTCCGTCGCCGAAGGAACGAGCGAGATCACCCGATGGACCGGGACGGGGATCTCCCGCCGCACGCCCTCCGCGTCGACGACCGTGATGGAGTGATCCGCGACAGCCGCCTCTTTGCGCGCGGCCTTGCCCGAGCAGGCACCCGAGCCGGCGAGAATCAGCCCTGCCAGGATCGCGGAGAACGGGCGCGGCGCCGAACGCCGCGTCATCAGCCGCCGGTCGTCGCGCCGGAGTCGCCGCAGGGATCCTGGAACGTGCGCACCCAGTTGCCGTTCCTCCGGCCCAGGACGGCGAACCAACGTGTGCCGCTTCCCAGGACGTCCAGAAGCACCTCGTCCTGGCCGTCGCCGTTCAGGTCCAGATGGCCGAAGTAGCGTGGCGCTCCCTTGCCCTCCGCATCGGCGCTCCGGTACCAGACGAAGTCCGCCACGTAGGCGTCGGGGCGCTGCGACCCCATCACGAAGAGCGCATACGCCTTGGGGCCCGGGCGGGCGGTGGTCAGCTGGTCGTGATAGAGAAAGGTCGCCGCGACGGTCAGGCCGTCCGGTCTCGGGAGCTGGAAGACCTGGATGTCCGACCTCGCGTCCAGGAGCGAAGGCGGCCAGGCCGCCCCGACCTGCGGGATGGCGGCGGAGGCGAGGTTCAGAGACGCCACCCGTTCCTCGTAGTGGTCTCGGAGCGCCTGATACGAGCCATAGGGACGCCCGCGCGCGGCGGAGTCCGGGAGCGCCAGGAAGCGGCTCGCGCCCACCGCGGCCGGGACCATCTCGACGACGCCCGTGACCGTGGGGCGCGCCACGCAGTAGCCGCGGTCCATACCGGTGGACGCGACGGTGAGATGCCCCACGCGGACTCCCTCGGCGAACAGGACGAGGCGCGAGCCCTTGCCGACATGATGCTCCGTGAGGAATTCGGTGCCGCCCTGCGCCGTATCTTGGGGCGTGAACGCCTCCAATCCGTCGCCGCGAACCGATCCCACCACCGAGAGCGTCGCCGAGGCGCCGTCGAGGCTTCCGGCCAGGAGAACGGGGCCCTCGGGCGGTGGCGGGGGCGTCCTGCCGCCGGTCGTATCGGTCGCTTCACTCGCGCGGGAAGAGCTTGCGGTGTCGGCCGGCGGCTTCTGCAGATGGACCTCGGCGCCCCCCCAGGTCACGTTGTCGCAACCTGAGAGCACGGTTAAGATGACCGCCATCGCGAGCCAGCGCCGTCGCATGGACCCTTCGTCGTGAAGGAGCTCGATCTCCGTGATTCCCGGAGAGGGTGCCGGAGCATCGAAAGCTAGCGTCCATGGGGGTCGGGGCAACACCACCGCTCCTCGGGGTTCGCGGTCGAGAACGGATCGAAGAGCGCGCGCGGTGGCACACCATGGAACCGGTGGGCCGCCGCCGTGTCGTCATGGGGTATCATGGAGACGACGGGAACGACCGGCGGAGAGGCCTTGAGGGAGGTCATGCGTCACTACCCGACCGGGGTGACGGTGATCACGGCGCTCGTGCCCGAGGTGGGGCCGGTCGGACTCACGGCGACTTCGTTCACATCCGTCTCCCTGGAGCCGCCGCTGATCTTGGCTTGCATCGATCTGACCTCCTCCTCCCACGACCGCTTGACCCTTGCCGAGGCCTTCTGCGTGAACATCCTCTCAGCCCGACAGGTCGACCTGGCCGAACGCTTCTCCACCGTGCCCGGCGAAACGCGCTTCGAGGGCGTTCCGTGGCACTCGGGCCCCTCGGGGTGTCCCGTGCTCGAAGGCGCGGTGGCGTGGATGGAGTGCTCGACCGAACAGGTCCACCCCGCCGGAGATCATTCCATCGTATTGGGACGCGTCCTGGAGACCTCCGTGCAAGGGGGTGCTCCCCTGACCTTCTACAGGGGCTCGTTCGGGAGCGTCGGCCCGTGAGCCGGCCGCTGCGCGTGCTGCGCTGGGTTCCCGCCTTCTCGGTCGGCCTGGCGGCGGCCACGACCGCGGAGATCGCCGCGGTCCTGCTGCTCTACTCGGGCCCGGGCATGCTACGCTCGCTCACGACCGTCCTGGCCGTGGAGTCGACCACACTGGGACTTGGGCTCTGGGCGGTTCCCGATCCGGACGCGAGCGTCGTCGACGCGGTCAGGAGGCGCTGGCTCCTCTTCCTGGTCTCGATCCTGGCGGCGACGGTGTTCACGGCGGCGTGGAGCCTGGTGCAGCGACTGGGCAGCACCGCCGCCCAGCAGGGGCTGGGGCTGGCGTTCCTGGCGGCGCTGCCGCTGTATTCCACCGGCGTTCTCCTGGGTGCGATGGGGAAGGCGGTCGCCGTCGATCCGGCAGACCGAGCCTCGGGCGTGGGAGGATCTGCGGTCCTGGGTGCGGCGGTGGGATTCGGCGTCACGGGGCTCTTTCTCGCAGAGGTCGTCACGCCCGCGTCACTCCTGTTGGGCTCCCTGGTGCTGGTCTCCGCCGGCGGGCTGCTCCACGGAGCGATCCTGGACGGGCGGAAGCCGGACGCGGGGCGACCGGTCGCCGCGCCCGACACCGACTGGATGCCCGATCGGGAGTCGCGGGAGCCGTGATCCTCGCCCACCTGTCCGATCTGCACCTGGGCTTCCGGGCCTACGGTCGCGTCGAGCGGGGTAGCGACGTCCGGGAGCGTGACGTGGCCACGGCCTTCGATCGGGCCGTGCAGGATCTGGTGAGGCTCTCTCCCGACGTGGTCGTGGTCGCCGGGGACGTGTTCGATCGGCCGGATCCGCCTCCCGGCGCCCTGGTGGCGCTCTCCCGGGGGCTCGAGGCCCTGCGATCCTCTCTTCCGCATACGCCGGTGCTGATGGTGGCGGGACCGCGCGACACACCTCGACGGCCGGGCGATCCGGGCGCGCTCGCCGTGCTCGACACCTTCCCCAACGTGGAAGCCGCCACCGGCCTCATGCGCTCCATCGTCATGGATCGTCTCGATTTGCAGGCGAGCCTGGTGCCGTATCGATCGGCGGTCCGTGACCCCGCGGCGATCCCCGAGCCCGATCCCAGGGTCCGCTGGAACGTCCTCATCCTTCACGGGCGCGTGGATGGAGCGGGAAGCCACGGCGTCCCGGTGGACCCGCGGGACTGGAGCTACGTGGCTCTGGGTGGAGAGCATCGGCGCAGAAGCCTGGGGCCTCGGGTGCAGTACTGCGGCTCGCTCGAGCGGGTGGCTCTGGACCCTTGGGAGGAGGCCGCGGACGAGAAGGGATTCCTGGTGGTCGATCTCGAGCGGGAGGATGTGCGCTTCCACGCGATTCCGGGCCGCGCGGTGGTCGCGCTCGCGCCGATCCGGGTGGGCCCGACCGATCCGGGGCGGCTCCGCCGGAAGGTGAAGGAGGTCACCGACGAGGTGCCGGGTGGGATCGACGGCAAGATCGTTCGCCTCCGACTCGAGGGGGCGGAGCCGGAGGACCTCCTCGCCCTCCAGGGCCCCCAGCTCGAGTCGCTGCGCCGGCGGGCGCTGCACCTTATGGTCGAGGCGGGAAGCGAGCTCGCCGTGTCCCAAGAAGCGTGGCACTCCACCGACTCGCCGGGAGCCCTCCGAGAGGCCCTGGAGGCCGAGTTGGCACGAGACGGGGTCGAGGGCTCCGCTTCTGTCGAGCTGGTGGGCGCGGTCCTGCCCGACGACCCCGACGACGGGCGTGCCGTCGAGTCCCTCGGGGCATTCGACGTCCTCGAGGGCGAGGTCCCCGGCGTGGGACGCGTGAGCACGTCCGTGATGCCGGGGCTGTCCGCCGTCATGGGAGGAGCGGGAGGTGCCAGGCGAGCCGTCGCGGCGCTCCTGATCCGGTCCGCGCGGATGCCGGACTGTCCCGAGGTGCTCGAGGACCTGTGGATGGGCCGAGGAGCGGAGACGCTCGATGGCGCGCTCCACCAGGCCGTGGAGGCGGTCGCATCCGTCCGCGGGCTGCGCGCGGTGGACCTGGCGCTCGAGCGAATCGGGTCCATGGACGATCTCCCCGCTCGCGGGACCACACCTCCGGAGGGGAAGGCCGGCGACGGGGCGACCCGAGTCGATGCGGGGCAGGTGTCGGCGGAGCTTCGCAGCGCCGAAAGGGAGCTTCGTGCGCTGAGGGCCGACGCCGCCGAGCTCGGAGGCGACCTGGAGGTCGCGACCATGGATTGGCTCCGGGAGCGGCAGGACGCCGAGACGACCCTCGGGGCCTACCGAGACCGGGCCCGAGAGCTGAAGGCGAGGATCCGCCGTCTCGAGGCGGCCGGTCCCGACGCTCCGTGCCCGACGTGCGGACGCGTCCTGGAAAGCCATCACGAGGACGTGCTACGCGAGCTGAGGGAAGAGTGGGAGGGCCTCGTTCAGGACGGGAGTTGGTGGCGGCGGCGCTGGGAGCAGCTCGAGCCGAAGCCGGAGCACCTCCAGGAGCTGGAAGGCCGGTCCGTTCGCGTGCACGCCGCGTTGGAAGGGAGCTCGGAGCGCGTCGAGCTCCTGCGCGCACGTCTGGGCGAGCTGGCGGCGGCGGGCATGCCCAAGGCGGCCGCGCGATCGCCTGCCGGAAGGTCCGGAGGAGCGGTCGAGGCCGCGTTGCGAAGGGTTCGGGAGGCACGTCTGGCCCGAGTCCGGGAGCTGGTGTTGGCTCGGGCGTCGAGGTACCTGGGAAGGCTCTCGGGCGGGAGGATCCTCGCGATCACGTGGGGCGGCGAGTCGGCGCACCTTCAGGGTGACGCGGGTCCGCTGGCTCCCCTCTCCGAAGAGGACCTCGCCGCGGGCCGGCTCGCGCTGCGCCTGGGCGCCGCATCGCTGGTGGCAACGGGCGGGCACGCACTCGCGTCGCTGGTGATCGAGGAACCGTTCGACCGCCTGGACATGGAGGCCCGGCTGCGCGGGCTGGTGCTGCTACGCCACCTCCTGAGCGACATTCCCCGCATCATCCTGTTCACGCGAGGAGAGGCGGTGGACGCTCGCCCGGAGCTCTTCGACTCCGTTTTCGAGCTCAGGGACGACGTCGTCGGCGGCGCATCGGCGCTGCGGCCGGCGCACTCCGGCGCGGGACGGGTCCTGCTGAGGGAGCCGGCTCGACGCTTGGAGCTTCGCGTTCCGCCGGGATGACCGCGGCGCCCGCCGGGAAAAACGGTTGCCAGATCGTGTAACCTTTCGGTATCGTCGCTCGTCCATACATATGGAGAGTCGGGTGGGGGCCCCGACGGGCGCCCGCTCTTGTCGTGAAGCGAATCGAGCAGGTGTTGGGCATGACGACCTGGATGCCGGCCGTGATCATCGGACTGATCAGCGGGGTCGCCGTGCGCCTTTGGTACCGCCAATGGCGCGCGCGGCGCATCGCATCCAGGCGCATCGTCGAGAAGCCCAACTCCCACTATGCATCGGATAGCGTGCGTGCCCAGGAGGACCGGGAGCGCTGGGGGGAGATCGACTTCGGAGCGCTCCATCCGCTGAACCGAGAGGAAGTCAGCCGCTTGCTGACCATGGTGGATCGGGAAGGGGTGAAGGCGCTCTCGCCCCGGGATCGACTCTTCCTGGACAACATGACGCTTCCGAGGCTGGGCTGAGCAGCCCCCCTACGGTCGTCGCCTACTCCGCGCCGTCCTTCCCCCACAGCCACGCCGCTCCACGGATCCCGCTCGAATCTCCGTGCAGGTTGGTCACCACCCGCGTGGTGACCTCGTCGGTGAAGACCCATGGCGGAATCGCGGCCCGGACGGCCTCGGCCAGACCCGGCAGGTTGGACATCCCTCCCCCCAGCACGATCACGTCGGGGTCGAGCACGTTGATCACGCTCGCCAGGCCTCGAGCCAGGCGGCCCACGTACCGGTCCATGGTCGCCGTGGCGCGCCCGTCGCCCGCCTCCAGGAGGTCGACGATCTCGTGCGTCGTGCGTCTCTGGCCCGTGACCTTCTCGTGGTCTCGCTCCATGCCCGGCCCGGACAAGAAGGTCTCGATACAGCCGCTTCGCCCGCAGTAGCACGGGGGCCCCGGGGTCTCGTCGTCGCGGGGCCAGGGAAGCGGGTTGTGTCCCCACTCCCCGGCGATGAGCTGCGCGCCGGAAAGCACGCGGCCCCGCACCACGATCCCCCCGCCCACACCCGTACCGAGGATCACCCCGAAGACGACCTCGGCTCCGGCTCCGGCCCCGTCGGTGGCTTCGGAGAGGGCGAAGCAGTTGGCGTCGTTCATGAGGCGCACGGGGCGGTCCAGGCGCTCCTGGAGGTCTTCGTCGAACGCATGCCCGATCAGCCAGGTGGAGTTGGCGTTCTTCACCTTTCCCGTGGCGGGTGAGATCGTGCCGGGAATGCCGATCCCGACGGGACCCGTGCCTCCGGCTTCGCTCTCGATCTCCGCGACGAGGTCCGCCAGCGCGTCCAGCGTGCCCTCGTAGCTCCTCGGCGTGGCGATCCGGCGGCGCGCCAGCTCCCGGCCACGCTCGTCCAGCGCCAGCCCCTCGATCTTGGTGCCGCCCAGATCGATCCCGACGTGGATCTTCACGAACTCCGACCCGTCATCGACGCGTCGTCACGCGCTCGGCGCGGTGATAAGCCTCGTACAGCTCCGAGGGCTTGTTCGCGTAGAACTCCACGTACCCGCAAGAGCCGCAGACGCTCGCGTGGATGCCGGTGCTCGCCGGTTCGGGTAGCGGCCCCCGATCCGGGTGCCGCTCGATGCCCACGACCACCCTGGGTCCCAGGGCGTCGGCGAGGTAGGCTCCGTCCATCATCTGATCGGAATTGCATTTTGGGCAGCGGTGATAGGAGCTCATGGGTTCTCCTCCCGGAGGAAAGGAGCGCGGAGACGGAGACGGCTCGCGCCGTCCCCGCCGGTCCGTCACCGCGGCGTGCTCCCGAGGGTCATCCAGGCCTGAGCACGCTCCTGATAGTAGCGGGCCTTCTGCTCGTTCTGATTCTGGATGGCCGCCTGCGCCAGCGCCAGGTATGCCCACAGATAGTAGTTCGGGATCCCGATGGTCGACTGATCCGGCCAGTGGCCCCATGCGTCGGGGATGCCCGTATGGTGGACGAACACGCTGTCGACGAGCACGGCGGTCCTCGGCACGTCCACGAAGTCACCCGTGACCGCCCGGTAGGGAGACTGCTGCATGTGGATGATTCCGGGATCCGCGGAGTCGGGCAGTGGGCCGTTGTGCAGCTTGAACGCCAGGCCCTGACGGACCAGGTAGTCGTTCACGCCGAGCGCGGAAGCGGCATTGCCGCTCGAGGCGAAGTAGATGGGGCGTTGGCCGATGACCTGGTTGATCATCGTCAACGCGTACTGCTGCCAAGGGTAGAGCGGCTCTCCCGCATGGAGCGTGGCGTCGACGTTGCCCATCGTCAGCGTCTGGTCCTTGCTCAACGTCGCGTACCCGCCGGCGACCCGATCGATGGTCGCGTCGTCGAGAGGGAGGATCGTCTTCGTGGGTGCCTCGATCGGATGCCCCACGATGATCGGAACCTTGCCGGCTGCCCGGACGGAATCGGCCTGGGCGGAGTCGGCCACGTAGGCCGCTGCCGTATTGGCGTACGTGTAGGGCCGCTGGCAGATGTTGCGTGACCAGTCGTCCGAGGCGTGCACGCCCGGAGGGCAGGGCCGTGTCAGATGCTTCGCCTGCTTGGCGTACCAGGGCGTGTTCAGATACGACGTTACGAGCACGGTCACGTCCCGGCGCACGCCCTTGACCTCCTGCTCGTACCAGAGCGGGAAGGTGTCGTTGTCTCCGTTGGTGAAGAGGACCCCGTACGGCTCCACGCTCATCAGCAGGTTGTAGGCCCAGTCACCCGCCGTGTGGTCCTTGGCCCGGCTCGCCCAGCTCCAGTTGAAGACCATGGGGATGAACGCGAGCGCGAGAACGGGCCCCGCTTTCGCGAGACCGAGGCGCATCTCGTGGGCCGTCTCGAGCCAGAGGGAGGCGATGCCCATGCCGGCCCAGAGCCCCCACACGGAGAAGCTGACGACGAAGAAGTAGTCGCGCTCCCTCACCTCGTGCAGGCTCATGTCGTTGACCGGCGCGTGCAGCGAGTACCCGTACTTGAAGTTCAGGTAGTAGACGAGCCCGAGCGAGACCGTGACGAAGAGGGTCACGAAGAACGCGAAGCTCGCCTTGTCGCGCTTCGCGTGCTCGACGGCGCCCCAGAATCCCAGGCCCCCGAAGATCAGCGTGAAGAAGATCCGGATGCCCCCGAGGACGGTGTCGGTTCCGTTCAGCGCCCGCGCCCACTGCCAATTGAAGTACTGCAGGTAGTTGGCGATCTGGGACTGAAGAGGCGCCAGCCGCGGCAGGAGCGGCGGCTTGTCGTACTGCGTCCGGTTGAGTGCCGCGGAGAGGTTGGCGCAGCCGGCCTTCCCGTAGGTGATGATCGCTCCGAGCGCCGAGGGTAGGCTCGGACAGGTCGGTGACGCTTCGTTGATGACCGGGTCGAGGCCGGCTCGGATCGGGAGCACCAGGTGGATGCTCAGGCCCAGGAAGGCCGCGGCCAGTCCGGCCGCGTAGAGCTTCCAGTTCAAGAACGCTCGCGGATGCACGACCAGGACGAACACGGCGATGGCCGGCGCCACGAGGAACGCCATCAGGTGGTTGCCCACGCTGAGCGCCAGGATGAACGCCATCAGCACGAGCAGGTTGTCGTTCTTGCTCTTGCCCAGGTTCTCCTGCCAACGGAATGCCAGCCAGGAGAGCAGCGCGATCGTGAGCAGGCTGACCGTGTAGACCTTCTCGTTCACGTCCGACTGGTTCCAGACCGTGAACGCCGTCGCGCTCACCAGCACCGCCGCGGCCGCGCCGATGAGGCGGAAACGCCGGTCCTCGCTGAAGTAGCGCAGGATGTGGTGCACCACGAGGAACCAGAGCGCGTGCGCCCCCGCGCTCATGAACGCGCTGAAGAGGTTGACGCGCACCGCCACACTGAGCCCCAGAGGTGACAGAAGAACCGTCCATGCCCGGGCCAGCACCACGAAGGTCGGATTGCCCGGGGGATGCGGGATCCCGAGGATGTGCGCCGTCGCGATGTACTCGCTCGTGTCCCAGAACGCGGTGGTGCGCGACAGCGTCACGGCGTACAGCGTGAACACGAGGGCCCCGGCCAGGGCCGCCCACCCGTACGGGGGACGTACGGAGGCGTCCGCGGTGGCGGACTTCATCGTCTTGGCGTACTCGCCCGGGTCGGTCATCGGTCGTGTCTTTTCTGGTTCGAGAATAATTCGAAAAGATAACGCTTGGACTCTGCGCAGGAATGATCCGGCCAGGGCGGTTCCATCATCTGGATTGCGACCCCGAGCCCCTACGAAGATGCAGGCAGCCCCATGCATCGACCTCCACCGTCCACTCCGGGGGCACCCAGGTGGTCGCGCTGTACTCCTGGATCACGATCGGACCCTCGAGTGCGTGTCCCGCCCCGAGGTGCTTGCGCCATACCCTCCGGCCGGGAAGCGAACGCCCTCCGTAGAAGATGGTCGTCTCCTCTACGGGGGGCGGTTCCCGTGCCTCGGGCAGGGTCGGGACGTCCAGCTCCACGGCCGGCGCGGTGACCACGGCGCGGAGCGTGACGGCCTCCACCGGCGCGTCCAGGCGCTGGTACCCGTAGCGCTCGTCGTGGGCCTGGTGGAAGCGCTCGACCCAGCCGCTCGCCGGAACCCGGAGCTCGAAGCTCTGCCCGCGGTAGCGCGCGTCCACCCAGCGCTCGACCGCTAGCGCGTCGGGATCGGCACCCTCCTCCAGCATCTCGCCGCGCGCCTGTCGCTCGAGCTCCTCGAACGCGCTCGCGACGACGACATCCACGTCGTCGGCGTCGGTCGCGACGAGGACCGTGCGTGACGCCTCGCGGGTGACGGGCGAGGCGAGCATTCCGTAGGCCGAGAGGAGGCCCGGATCGGGGGGAACCAAAGCGCGCTCCGCACCCAGGCGGCTCGTGAGCTCGGCGACGTGCAGGGCGCCCGCGCCGCCGAACGCCACGACCGCGAAGTCCGCCGGGTCGTAGCCGCGCTCGACGGAGATGACCCGCAAGGCGCGCTCCATGGCCGTGTCGGCAACGGCCAGGATGCCTTCGGCCGTCTCCTCCGGACTCTTGCCCAGCCCGCGGGCGATGGCCTCCAGCGGCTCGCGGATGGCGTCGCGATCGAGGTGACCCTCGCCGCCCAGGAACGCATCCACCGGCAGGCGTCCGAGCCAGACGTGCGCGTCGGTGACGGTCACCCCCTCGCCGCCGCGGCCGTAACAGACCGGGCCGGGGTCCGCGCCCGCGCTCTGGGGCCCGACCCGGAGCGCTCCCCCCGCGTCGAGGCGCGCCAGCGAGCCTCCCCCGGCCCCGACCGTGTGGATGTCGATGACCGGGATGGCCACCGGCTGACCGTCGATCTCGAACTCCCGGGTCTGCAGGGGACGGCCGGGACAGAGCGACACGTCGGTGGAGGTCCCGCCCATGTCGAAGGACAGGATCCGCTCGTGTCCCGCCCTGCGTGCCCAGGTGAGCGCTCCCACCACGCCGCCTGCCGGGCCCGAGAGCACGGTGTGCACGGGCTCACGACGCGCCCGTGCCACCGGGAGCGCGCCGCCGTTGGAGCCCATGATCGTCACCCGCTCCGCGCCCGACTCGTCGGAGAGACGGCCCAGATAGCGCGACATGACCGGGGCCACGTAGGCGTTGACGACGGTCGTCGAGGTTCGCTCGTACTCACGGAACTCCGGCAGGAGCTCCGAGGAGATCGAGAGCGGAAGACCGGTGCAGTCGAGCGCCTCCGCCACCGCCCGCTCGTGCTCCGGGTTCGCGTAGGCGTGCAGGAGACACACGGCCACCGCGTCCGCCTCCCGCTCGGTGACGAGGGTGGCCAGCGCCTCCAGGACCGAAGGGTCGAGCGGCTCGACCTCCTCGCCTCGGGGACCGAGGCGCCCGGGCACCCCGAGGCGGTCGTCGCGCGCGACCAGCGGCGGGGGGCGATGCCCCACCAGCGCGTACAGCTGCGGCCGGTTCTGGCGGCCGATCTCGATGACGTCCTGGAACCCCTCGTTGGTGACCAGCACCACGCGGGCACCTCGGCGCTCGAGCAGGGAGTTCGTGGCCACGGTGGAGCCGTGGAGCAGCACCCAGGGTCCGCGCTCGCCCAGAATGCGGCGCGCCCCGTCCAGCACGGCCTGGGCGGGGTCGGAGGGGGTGGAGGGGACCTTCAGCGTCTCCACGCGCCCGTCGGCGAGCAGGACCAGGTCCGTGAACGTGCCCCCCGTGTCGACGGCGAGCAGCGCCGTTGACGGTCCGCTGGCGCTTCGGGACATTGTCTCGCTCATGAATGCGGGCTCCTGCCCGGGCAGACGGATTTCCACGCGACCTTCATCGATGCAGTCCTTTCCGTCGTTCGATCGATTCGTGGCGCATGCCGTTGGCTCGCGTGTCGTGCCGGTCTGGAAGGAATTCCTCTTCGACGTCGACACCGCGGTCACCGCCTACGCCAAGCTGGCCCGGCCTCCCTTCGGCTTCCTGCTCGAATCCGTCGTGGGAGGAGAGCAATGGGCCCGCTACACGTTCCTCGGTACCCGCCCCTCGGCCGCGTGGCGGCTCCACGAGGGATCGGTGTCCTGGTGGACGCCCGACGACGGGTGGGAGCCCGTCGACACCGACGATCCCCTCGGCGACCTGGATGCCCGCCTGAAGGAACGCGCACCGGCCGCCGTCGAAGGCCTGCCCCGCTTCTGGGGTGGGGCCGTAGGGTACTTCGGATACGACGTGGTGCGCCAGGTCGAGCGTCTACCGAATCCTCCCGAGGACGATCTGCACGTGCCCGACGGGATCTTCCTCTTCACCGACACGGTCCTCGCCATCGACAACCTCAAGGGGAGGGCGATGGCCATCGCGGCCGTGCGGGTCGAGGACGGGCTGCCGGAGTTCGAGCTCCGGGCGCGCTACGATGACGCGCATGGACGTATCGACGGCTTGGTCGCGGAGCTGGCCGCGGCCGAGCCGCCGGAGCCGCTCACGCTCGGGGCCGAAGCGGAGGCGGACCCCGGCTTCGAGAGCTCGATGGCGCGCGAAGACTTCGAGGCCGGCGTGGAGCGCATCCGCGAGTACATCCGCGCCGGCGACGCCTTCCAGGTCGTCTTGAGCCAGCGACTCGGGATCGAGCTGGACGCGACCCCCTTCGACCTCTACCGTGCGCTCCGATCGCTGAACCCTTCGCCGTACCTCTATTTCCTCGAGCTCGACGGCCTGACGCTGGTGGGCAGCTCGCCCGAGGTGCTGGTGCGCCTCGAGGACGGGGTGGTGACGGTGCGGCCCATCGCGGGAACCCGTCCCCGAGGAAAGACCATCGAGCAGGAGCAGGCGCTCGCCGACGAGCTCGAGCGTGACGAGAAGGAGCTCGCGGAGCATCGCATGCTCGTCGATCTGGGCCGCAACGACGTCGGCCGGGTCGCCGAGTACGGGACGGTCCACGTGCCCGAGCTGATGGTCGTCGAACGCTACTCCCACGTGATGCACCTGGTCAGCCAGGTCGAGGGGAAGCTCCGGGCCGGCCTCGACGCGATGGACGTCTTCAAGGCGTGCTTCCCGGCGGGCACGGTCTCCGGTGCGCCGAAGATCCGCGCCATGGAGATCATCGACGAGCTGGAGCCGGTACGCCGGGGCCCGTACGCCGGCGCCGTGGGCTACTTCGCCTACGGCGGCGCGAGCATGGACACGGCCATCACGATCCGCACGGTCGTGGTGGCGGACGGGAAGGCGTACGTGCAGGCCGGCGCGGGCATCGTCGTCGACTCGAATCCGGCGATGGAGTACGAGGAGACGCTCAACAAGGCTCGGGCCCTGCTGAGGGCGGCGGCGATGGTGGGTACGGCCCGGTAGAGGGGCCCGAGGAGGACTTCTCTTCCTTCACGGGACTGGCGGGGACGCCGTCGCCGATGATCCTTGCCCTCACCGCGGGGGTGGTCATAGGGTAGCGGACGCCCGGGAGGGCGGCGGTAGCCCTCCCGACCCTCCTCCGGCCAAGGGAGCCGTACATCCCATGCCCGTCACCTTCAAGGTCAACGGGAATCCGGTCACGCTGGACGTCCCGTCCGACATGCCTCTCCTTTGGGCCCTGCGCGACGCGCTGGACCTCAAAGGCACCAAGTTCGGCTGCGGCATCGCCATGTGCGGCGCCTGCACCGTCCACCTGGACGGCAAGCCCACCCGGAGCTGCGTCACTCCGGTCTCCTCGGTGGAAGGCCGAGCGGTCGTCACCATTGAAGGGCTCTCGCTCGACGGCTCGCACCCGCTCCAACGCGTCTGGCGGGAGATGGACGTGCCGCAGTGCGGATACTGCCAGGCGGGGCAGCTCATGACGGCCTCGGCGCTGCTGGCGACGAACCCGCGGCCGACCGACGAGGAGATCGACGAGGCCATGAACGGCAACCTGTGCCGGTGTGGCACGTACCTCCGTATCCACGCGGGCATCCACGAGGCGGCGCGGCGAATGGCCGCGGCGAGCGAGGCGGGCGGGGCCGATGCGCCGACGCGTGCCGGAGCGTCCGCTGGGATGGAGGAGAGGCCATGAAGACGCGACTTCTCCTCGATCGGAGGCAGTTCCTGAAGGTCGGGGCCGCGGCGGGAGGCGGCCTCCTGATCACGAGCTGGCTCGGCTGCCGGGGCTCGGGCGGCGGCGGTGACGGCATGCCGCCCGAGTTCGACCTCGAGGCGTTCATCCGCATCGAGGCGGACGGTTCGGTGACGATCATGGCGCAGAACCCGGAGGTGGGGCAGGGCGTGAAGACCGAGCTGCCCATGCTCATCGCCGACGAGCTGGACGTGGCATGGAAGGACGTGACGGTCGAGCAGGCGGACCTGAACACGGAGCACTACCACCGGCAGGTGGCCGGAGGGAGCACCTCCACACCCACGCAGTGGCTTCCGATGCGGCGTGTGGGCGCGGCCGGCCGGGCCGTGCTCGTGAGTGCCGCCGCCGCCACGTGGGGCGTGCCCACAGCCGAGATCGAGACCTCGGCGGGGGTGGCGCACCACCAGGCCAGCGGGCGCAGCCTGACGTACGGCGAGCTCGCCGCGAAGGCGGCCTCGATGCCCACGCCGGATCCCGAGTCGGTGCCGCTCAAGGACCCGGCGGATTTCCGGATCATCGGCACACCCATCGCCGGTGTGGACAACCCGTCGATCGTGACGGGCAAGCCGCTCTACGGGATCGACGTCGTGCGTCCGGGGATGCTGTACGCGGTGTTCGAGAAATGTCCGGTGTTCGGCGGCGAGGTGAAGACCGCCAACCTCGACGAGATCCGCTCGGAGCCCGGCGTGCGGCACGTCTTCGTCGTGGAAGGCGGGGACAATCTCTCGGGTCTGCTGGGTGGGGTGGCCGTCGTGGCGGACAGCTGGTGGCTCGCGCACAGCGCCAGGAAGAAGCTCCGGGTGACGTGGGACGAGGGGTCGACCGCGAGCCAGAGCACCGACGGCTTCGCCCGGAAAGCCTCCGAGCTTTTCGCGAACGCGCCCGAGCAGGCACTCCGAGACGACGGTGACGTCGAGTCCGCCCTTCAGAGCGTGCGCCGGAAGGTCGAGGCGGAGTACGCGTACCCGTTCATCGCGCATGCGCCGCTCGAGCCCCAGAACTGCACGGCGCACTACCAGGACGGGAAGCTCGAGCTGTGGGCGCCGACGCAGACTCCCGCGGGAGGACGGCAGCTCGTGGCCGAGACGCTCGGCATGTCCCAGGGAGACATCACGCTGCACCTGACGCGCGCGGGCGGGGGGTTCGGCCGGCGCCTGAGCAACGACTACCTCGTGGAGGCCGCCCGGATCGCCAAGGAGGTGGGCGTTCCCGTGAAGCTCCTCTGGAGCCGCGAGGATTGCATGCACCACGACTTCTACCGCCCTGCCGGCTTCCATCGGCTGGAAGGAGGCGTCGACGCAGCGGGACGACTCGTGGCCTGGCGGGACCATTTCGTTTCGCTGGGACGCGGCGGACGGTTCGCGCCCAGCGCCGGCATCTCGTCGGACGAGTTCCCCGCGGGATACGTCCCCGGGTTCTCGCTCGGCGCCTCGCTGATACCGTGCGGCGTGCCGACCGGAGCGCTGCGCGCCCCGGGGAGCAACGCCCTCGCCTTCGTCTTCCAGTCGTTCATCGACGAGCTGGCGCACGCCGCCGGGAAAGACCCCGTCCTGTTCCGTCTCGATCTGTTGGCCGCACGGAGCGGGGAGACCCGACTCGATGCCGGGCGGATGAAGGCCGTCCTCGAGATGGTGGCCGCGCGAGCCGATTGGGGCGCCAACGCGCGCCTGCCGGATGGGACGGGAAAGGGGGTGGCCTTCCACTTCAGCCACCGGGGCTACTTCGCCGAGGTCGTGCAGGCGCGGGTGAGCCGGGCCGGAAAGGTGGCGGTCGAGAAGGTGTGGGTGGTGGGTGACATCGGTCGTCAGGTCATCAATCCGCTGAACGCCGAGAACAACGCGCAAGGCGGTGTGATGGACGGACTGTCCCAGGCGCTGGGTCAGGAGATTACGATCTCGGGTGGGCGTACGCGCCAGGGCAACTTCGACGCCTACCCGCTTCTACGGCATCGGGACCGGCCCGAAGTGGACATCCACTTCCTGGTGACCGAGAATTCGCCCACGGGCCTCGGAGAGCCGGCGCTTCCTCCGGTGATCCCGGCGCTGTGCAACGCGATCTTCGCCGTGACGGGAAAGCGTATCCGCTCTCTGCCGATCTCGAAGCACGACCTGAGCCCGAGCTGAGCAACACCCGACGAAACCACTTCCGCGTCCGGGCGCCACTCGACGGCTCCCGGAGGAACCGAGAGCGAGGCCACCGATGCACACCCCCGATCCACATCGCTACGACACGGAGGACTTCTACCGACGCTGCGGACGGTCGGGCCTGAAGCTGCCTCTGGTGTCGCTGGGGCTGTGGCACAACTTCGGACGCGAGGACTCCTACGAGAATGCGCGCGCGATGGTGCTCGGCGCCTTCGACTCGGGGGTCACCCACTTCGACCTCGGCAACAACTACGGACCTCCACCCGGAGCCGCGGAGGAGACACTCGGCCGCATCCTCCGGGAGGACCTGGGGCTCTGGCGCGACGAGCTCGTCATCTCGACCAAGGCCGGCTGGGACATGTGGCCGGGCCCGTACGGCGATCTCGGCTCCAGGAAGTATCTGCTCGCCTCGCTCGATCGCTCCCTCGAGCGCCTCGGCCTCGACTACGTCGACATCTTCTACCACCACCGACCCGACCCCGACACGCCGCTCGAGGAGAGCATGGGCGCCCTGGCCCACGCGGTGCGGAGCGGCAAGGCCCTCTACGCCGGCGTCTCGAGCTACGGGCCGGAGCGCACGGCGGAGGCGGTGAGGATCCTGCGCGAGATGGGCACGCCGTGCCTGGTGCACCAGGTGAAGTACAGCATGTTCGAGCGAGGACCCGAGGCGGGACTCTTCGAGGTGCTCGAGGAGGAGGGGGTCGGCTGCGTGGCGTTCAGTCCGCTCGCGCGCGGGCTTCTTACCGACCGCTACTTCGAGGGGGTCCCCACCGACTCCCGGGCCGCGAGTGATTCCCCCTTCCTCAGCCCCGAGCAGGTGACCGAGGACGTGCTCGTGAAAACGCGCGGCTTGAACGAGATGGCGCGTGCGCGCGGCCAGTCGCTTGCGCAAATGGCGCTCGCATGGGCTCTCCGGCAGCCTGCGATGACCGGGGTGATCATCGGGGCCAGCAAGCCCAGCCAGGTCGAGGATTGCCTGGGCGCGGTGGCGAACCTGTCCTTCACGAGCGCCGAGCTGGCTCGGATCGACGACATCCTGGAGGGCTGAACGCTCGGAGGGCGGGAGTCGCGTACCGTTTCCGGCTTGCGCCTTCGCGCCTATGATGAGCTCTTTGGCGCGACCGTCGTGCCCGTCATGGCCGTCGTGGCCGTCGCCTCGCCGCGGCCATCGTGCGCCGCGGACGGCAGGGCGCGGTCCGACCCGTCACGACCCGACGGCATACTACAAACGTAGTTGACAGGCCGGAGTGGGTGGGGTAGTATCTACGAAGACTATCGTAGATGGGGGTGAGCATGCTGACGCTGTGGATGCTGTACGCGATGCTGGTGGGCACGGCCGTGGCGGGAGCTGCGGCCCTCCTGGAGAGCCGCCCCACGCTCTCGGGCAAGGGACGATGGGTGTGGAGCGTGGCGCTCCCCGCGATCCTGGTGATTCCGCTCCTCCGGCCGACGCTGATTCCCCGGCCCTCACCTGCCATCGACCTCGGATCGGCGGTCATCGTTCCTCTGACCGGGCTCCAGGTGGGTGTCTCTTCGTCGGGCGGCCTGGACGTCTGGGCCTTTCTGGCGCGGATGAACGGCCCCCTCGCGGGTGCCTGGGGTGGCGCCACCCTGGTGCTGCTCGGGCTGATGCTCGGTGGGGTCATCAGGCTCCGCCGGAGACGTCGTGACTGGCGCCGAGGGGAGCTCGACGGCACCCCCGTTCTCATCTCCAACGGGCTCGGGCCCGCCGTGGTGGGCCTGGTCCGTCCGGAGATCGTGGTTCCGGAGTGGGTCCTCGAGCTCGGCGCCACGGAGCGCGCCTTGATCCTGACCCACGAGGAAGAGCACCGTCGCCGCAGGGACCCGACCGTGCTGGCGCTCGGTGCCCTCGGGCCGATCCTCATGCCGTGGAATCCCTCGCTCTGGTGGAGCTTCTCGCGACTGCGCCATGCGGTCGAGGCCGACTGCGACCAGCGCGTGCTCGCGAGTGGGCTGGGCACGCCCATGCGATACGCGAGGCTCCTCCTGGACGTCGGGGCCCGCGCGCTCGGGGTCGTGCCGGTGGGCGCGGGGTTCGGAGAGAGATCCTCGTCGCTGGAACGGAGGATCCGCGCCTTGCTCGACTCCCGCGTGGTGGGAGGCGTCCGTGGCGCGCTGATCCGGGGTGCGGCGGCGGCGGCCCTGGTCCTCGTCGCGTGTCTGGTGGACAGCCCGACCGCACCGACGGACGCGACCCCCCAGGCCAACGATCTCGCCAAGGCCCCGACGTTCACTCCCTACACGGTGGGTCCGAGCATCCTGAACAAGGCGGAAGTGGTCGCGGCCATGGAGAGGTCCTATCCGCCGCTCTTGCGTGACGCCGGAATCGGTGGGACCGCCGTCGTGTACTTCTTCATCGACGCGGACGGCCGTGTGAGGGATACACGCATCGCAAAGAGCTCGGGCCACAAGGAGATCGATGCGGCCGCGCTCGCCGTCGCCGGAGTCTACCGCTTCAGCCCGGCGCTGAACCGCGACAAGAAGGTCCCCGTCTGGGTCCAGTTCCCGATCACGTTCCAGGTGGCGGGCCAGACGACCCCGCGGCGGCAGGCGGGCCCGACGTTCACGCCCTACACCGTCGGCCCGAGTATCCTCAACAAGACCGAGATCGTCCAGGCGATGGAGAGGGCCTATCCCCCGCTTCTCCGCGACGCGGGCGTCGGCGGCACGACCATCGTGTACTTCTTCGTCGACACGGACGGCACGGTGCGGGACGCACGGCTCTTCAAGAGCTCCGGCCACCCCGAGTTGGACTCGGCCGCGTTGAGCCTCGCGAAGACCTACCGGTTCAGCCCGGCGATGAATCGGGACAAGAAGGTGGCGGTGTGGGCGCAATTCCCGATCACGTTCGCCGTTCGCTGAGACACCGGCGTGAGGAAGGGGTCGCCCCGCGGGGGGGCGACCCCTGGTGGGCCGCTGGAGCCCTCGATCGTACCGTTCCGGGCCGGAACCCGCTCGTCTAGGCGCCCAGCTTCTCGTACAGCAGCGCCAGTGCGCCGATCCCCTTCTCGTAGTTCTCGATCGGCAGCCACTCGTTGGGCGCGTGCAGATTGCAGCCCGGCAGCGAGAACCCGACCATGAGCGCGGGAGCACGGAGCGTCTCCTCGAACTCGACCACGATCGGGATCGATCCGCCGCCGCCGGCGAGGACGGGGCGCGTGCCGAAGGCCTCCTCGAGCGCTTCGGCCGCCGCGTCGAAGAACTTGCCTTCCACGCGTGCCTTCCAGGGCCGACCCCCGTGGTGCTCGATGAGCTCCACCGTGACGCCCGGCGGGGTGACGCGCTCCAGGTGCGCCTCGAGCATCTCCTTCACCTTCGAGGCCCGCTGATTCGGCACCAGCCGGAAGCTCACCTTGGCCATCGCCTTGTTGGGCAGGACCGTCTTCGCTCCCTCGCCCGTGTAGCCACAGAGCATTCCGTTCACGTCGCAGGTGGGACGGATCCAGAGGCGTTCGAGCGTTCCGTAGCCCTTCTCGCCGGCGAGCGCGGGGACCGCGAGCTCCTCGCGGTACTCCTCCTCGTCGAAGGGGAGCGAGCGGATCTGCTCCCTGGTCTCCTCGTCCCACTCGGCCACGTCGTCGTAGAAACCGGGCAGTGCCACCCGCCCGTCCTCGTCGTGCATCGACGCGATGATCGCGGCCAGGGCGTTCCCAGGGTTCGTGACCGAGCCGCCGTATTCTCCGGAGTGCAGGTCGCTCCTGGCTCCCTTCACGACGATCTCGTAGTAGCCGAGCCCGCGAAGCGAGAAGAGCAGGGTGGGCAGGCCTTCGGCGAACATGCCGGTGTCGGAGATGACCACGACGTCGCAGCCCAGCCGCTCGGCGTTCGCCTTCACGAACGGGACCAGATTGGGGGAGCCGACCTCCTCCTCCCCCTCGGCGATCACGACCACGTTGACCGGGAGCTTCCCGGTGGACGCGAGGTGCGCCTCGAGCGCCTTCACGTGCATGTAGAGCTGGCCCTTGTCGTCGGCCGAGCCCCGCGCGTAGATCCGCCCGTCCCGCTCCGTGGCCTCGAAGGGCGGCGAGTCCCACAGATCGAGCGGCTCCGGGGGCTGGACGTCGTAGTGTCCGTAGATCAGCACGGTGGGCGCGTCGTCGCCGGCGTTCTTCCACTCGCCGAGCACGATCGGATGGCCTTCGGTGTCCAGGACCTCGGACTCGAGACCGGCGTCGCTCATCCGGTCGGCGAGCCACTGCGCGGCGCCGCGCGTATCGGCGTCGTGCTCGGACTTGGCGCTGATGGAGGGGATGCGAAGAAAGTCGTACAGCTCGCTCCTGAATCGTCCGAGCTCGCCGTCGATGTACTTCAGGACTTCGGACATGTCTGCGACCTTGTCGGTTACCGGGGCCGGGTCGGCTCCGCCGGCCTCACGGCGCGGAGCGGCCCTCGGACTCCTAGACGAAGCCGCGAATGCCCCAGCGGTAGACCCAGGTCATCAGCGCGGCGAAGACCGCCGCGCCGCCCATGCCACCCCAGCTGATGGCCAGGCCGGTGTAGAGGTCGAAGATCCCGACGCCCAGCATTCCGCCGATGACGGCCGCAAAGGCGCCGAGCACCATCAGGACCGGCGTGTGTCCGGGTGTCTCTTCCGGGCGCTTGACGAGCACCTTCATGACGAGGCCGATGACGACCCCCATGACGATCCAGATACCGACCCCGATCCAGTTTTGCATTCGCGGCTCCGCGCCCCGTGGCGTGGACATTTCAACTTCAACGAACAGGCAGACGGAAAAAGTATCCGAAGCGAGGGAGAACGGCCAGTCTCGGCTCGATCATCATGCCCGGCCCCGGCTCCATGATCGTTGACTGCCCGAGTTCCGTACCGGAGCTTGGAAAGATGAGCGACGGAATCATCGATCTGACCCAATACCTCGATCGCGAGGACGGAGAGGACTACGAAGCGTCCTCCACGACCTTCGCGCTGTGGGGCGCCGACGGCGAGCGGTCCCGGTTCGCCCTTCCCCTCTGGCGGAGCATCTACCTGGCGGGCGGCGACAGAGGTGCGATCGTCTGGCGCGATCCGTTGGCTGCGCACGCGCCGCAGCCCTTCGTGGTGCTGGACCTGGCCAAGGATCCTCCCCGCACGGAGTTCGACGGGTCACTCCTCGGGTCCGCCGATGACGCACCCCCGACCGTGCGCGAGCACGTGAGTGGGGGGCTTTCCGTGCTCCTGGGGACCCGCGAAGGGCGCCAGTGGTTCATGGTGATCGACGGAGGGGAGCATCGCGACTCGAATGTCCACGGGCGTGATCGCGAGGACATCCTCTTCCTGGCCGGCGAGTGTGCCGGACTCCTCTTCCTGAGGGATTTCGCGGACGAGGCTTAGAAGGCGGGCGAGCCCTGGCGCCTAGCGATCTTTCATGCGCCGCTTGAGCTCCTCGAGGCGCGCGTCGAAATCGATGTCGTCCGGCTCGGGAGCGGGAGGCTCGAAGTCGTCTCCCGCCAGCTCGATGTCCTCGAACGAGGCGGCGGCATCGGCCCGGGCGTCATCGTCCTGGATCTTGGCAGCCATGCGGTCGAGCTCGCTGAAGAGATCGTCCGCCTCCTGCATCGACGCCCGGGCTCCGGTGCGTCCGGCCGTGGCGGTCAGGGAATCCCGCTGGGCCTGGGCTTCCTTGATCTTGGAGAGCATCTCCTCGATCTCGCCCTTTCGGAACTCCAGCTCCTGGCTCAGCGCGACGGCCTTCTGCTCCATCAGGACCCGGCGCTTCTCGTACTTCTCGGCATACTCGGCCGCGACGCGCGCCGTCTCTTCGTCTCCGATGTCCTTCGCCATGCCCTCACGCCGGCGACAGGTATCCACCTCGGCTTTCGCGCGCCGGGCTTCGGAGTTCGTTCGCTCGATGTCCTCCTCGAGCTCGTGGACCGCGGTCTTGGCGTCGGTCACCTCCTGACGCATGCCGGCGAGAAGCCGGTCGACCGTCTCCGGAATCTGATCGCGAGCCATCTCGTCCTTGAAGTTGGCGATGGCGTCGCGAAAGGCGTCGCGAAGGTTTTCGAACATGACCTGGCTCGACCGGCGGCGACCGGGACCGGTCGCTGAACGCTAGTTCAGGAAGGGCTCGATGCGCTGGGCGAAGGAGTTGCGGGCGCGGTGCAGACGACTCTTCACCGTGCCGAGATTTACCCCGGTGATCTCCGAAATTTCCTCGTAGCTCTTGCCCTCCAGCTCCCGTAGCCGGAAGACGAGCCGATGATGCTCGGGCAGCTCCTCGACGGTCTCTTCCACGAGGCGGCGCAGGAAGCGCTTCCTGTAGAGATCGTCCGGACGCATGGAATAGTCCTCGAACTGCAGCGGACGGTGATCGTCCTCCCAATTGTTCGTCAGACGCTGGAACAGCACCAGCGGGCTCCGCGAACGGTTCCGGAGCTCGTTCTTCGACAGGTTGCTGGCGATGGTGTAGACCCAGGTGGAGAACTTCTTTGCCGTGTCGAAGCGATGCAGGTGCCTCGTCACGCGGATGAAGGCCTCCTGGACGAGATCCTGAGCCCTGTCGGGATCACCCGTCTTGCGGGTGATGAAGTGTACCAGCCGATCGTGATAGCGGTCGTACAACTCCTGGAAGGCGCCGGGGCGTCCCTCCAGATGCGAGCTCACCAACTCCTCGTCGGAGAGGTCCTCCAGCGGGGCCTCGTCCAGGAGCTGACGGAGCTTTTCCATATTGGCGTTAACCATGGTTCTTCCTTGAAGAGCGGTGGGCGGCCCGCCGGGACTCCTCGTCGATCGGGCAGCCATCTGGGCAGTCCGCTCTCTTATTACGAATGATTCTCCGTTCAAACGGTAAAGATGTGTCAACAGCCGGGGTCATTCAAGGTAAGGTAAGGGGTGCCCGCCCCAATCCCAACGACGCTGCTTATGCGCGTCCATGATAGCTGGGCGGGACCCGCGGCGCCATGACGATCCGGGGGTGACGCACCTCATCATCCGCCGGAGAGACGCCTTCGGCGCTCCGCGGACTTCCGTGGCACCTCACCCGACCGGTCGCTTCTCCAAGCCCACCAGGCAACCGCCCTCCGAGACCCCTTCATAAAGAGCCGCTTCGGGCCGTGGCGTGTGATCGCGCTCCGCGAGAGCCTCGGTCGCCGCGCTCTCGATCTCCGTACTCACCTTTTCCTCGACCGCGGACAGAGCGTCCGGGCCGATCCCCTTGTTTCCTACATAAGCCTCGAAGAGCCCGATCGGATCCCGGCGTCCCCATTCCGCGAACAACTCGGGAGGAAACGTCTCGCGGGCTTCGCGCTCGTCGTGCGTCGCATGCCCTCCCATGCGGAACGTCTCGGCGACGACGGCGGCAGGGCCTCTCCCGGATCGGCAGCGCTCGACCGCCAGGCGCGAGGCGGCGTACACGTCGAGAACGTTGTTGCCGTCGCACGGCCAGCTCGGGATTCCGTAGGCATCCGGCCACCGACGCGGATCTCCCTTCGAATGCTGCTCGAGACGGGTTCCCAGCGCGACCTGGTTGTTCTGAATGACGAAGACGACCGGCAGATCCAATACCGCCGCCAGGTTCATGCCCTCGTGGCAGGCCGCCGTCCGGGTGGCGCCGTCGCCGATCCACGTGAGAGCCACGCGCTGCTCCCCACGGAGCTTGAAGGCGAGCGCCGCACCCGCCATCACCGGAACGCTGCTGCCCACGTGGCTGATCGGTTGGAGGATGCCCCGTGCGAGATTCCCCAGGTGGAGGTCCCGCCCGCCGTTCGGTGACTCGGCGGTCGCCAGGTATCCGCGAAAAATGTCGGCCAGCGCCATGCCCATCATCGGAAGCGCGCCGGCGTTGCGGATCATCGGAGTCAGGACATCGACCGCAGGGTCCAACGCGCGCACCGCCCCGACCGTGACGGCTTCCTCGCCCGTGCACAGCCAGGCTTTGGACAGCACCCCCGAGCGCACCCATCGCTTGAGCGCGATATCGTGCAGGCGCGTGCGCACGAGATCTTCGTAGAACGAAAGGAGGGCCGACGCGTCGAGCTCCGCTACGTGACGCGCCCGTTCGGGATCCGCCTCGAGCCGCTCGGCGTAGTCCCGAACCAGCGACGGGTCGGGGCTCCACTCGAGATATTCAGGCGGTTCGAAGGGAGGGTGACGCTGCATGCGGCGAAAGGTACCCAAAAAAAAGAAAGCGGGGGAGGCGAAGGGTCTCGATGGCACGAAGAACCAGCCCCCCCAGGGTGGGCCATGAGATGTCCCTTCACACTCGCCCCGCTCAATTACCGGAAGGCCGTGTCATGCTCCCTCCCGACACGACTCTATATACATGGGTGTCGGAGTGGCGTCACTCTCAAATCGGTACGTTTGCGAAATCCGTCTCCGGAGCCTATCCGTTGCCGCCGGGGACCGCCGGCCCGAGATTACGGCTTCCCATCGCTTCCCTCCGCCCATGCGACGCCGTTGACGGAAGACGCCGAGACGCTCCCGACCCGAGACGCTAAGCGTCGCATCCACGCGATCGTCGCGCTCCGCCTCCTCGAGGTCATCCGAGATCAGGACGTGCCTCCCGAGCTGCTGGAGGACGAAGACCCGTCCGTCACCATGCCGCGTCGATTCGGGCTCAGCGATGTCGTGGAACGTCAGATTCGCACCTACCGCGAGGATCTGCGGCGCCACGTTCGCCTGACGGATGCAGAGGTTCGCGACCTGTTCAGGCTGGTGATCCGCCGGCCGGACGCTGAAGAGATCTTCTACAAGCTCGGACGGATGTTGGCCGGCACCGAACCGCCCGGTCGCTGGCGGGGGGTCGTGCCGAAACCGTTGGCCTACGCGTTCGCCCGCAGTCGTGCCCGCAGGAAGCTCAAATCGCTCTTCGGAAGGCGCATCGGGGGTTTCGGACGGGGGAGCTTCTCGATCGAAGGGCGCTCGCTCTTCTTCATCGAAGCCGATCCGGGAGGCGACGCCTGCTTCTTCCTCTCCGGATTCTGCCAGGCCGTGCTGGAACAGGCGACCAGCCGCAAGAGCGAGATGGTCCACACGCTGTGCCAGTCGCGCGGCGACGACGTGTGTCGGTGGGAAGGCTCCGTCGAGGAGGCGCTCGTCCCGGTGCCGGCTGACGCGCCGCCGGAGGCCGAGGTGCCCTGAAACCCGTCTCGGACGGGAGGGTACGTCCGGCCCGAAGCGGACACGTCCCAACGCAAGCCAGGAAGGACCTCATGATCGAGAAGGGCAAGCCGGCGCCGGATTTCACGCTTCCTTCGGATCAGGGCGGCAGCGTGACCCTGTCCGAGCTCCGTGGGCGAAGGGTCGTTCTCTATTTCTATCCGAAGGACGACACACCGGGCTGCACCACGCAGGCCTGTGAGTTCCGGGACGCACTCCCACGGTTCGACGAGTTGGATGCCGTCGTCCTGGGCGTGTCGCCCGATTCCGTGGACTCTCACGGGAAGTTCCGCGACAAGTTCGACCTGACCTTCCCGTTGCTCGCCGACGAGGACCACACGGTTGCCGAGGCCTACGGCGTCTGGAAGGAGAAGAACATGTACGGACGCAAGTACATGGGCGTCGAGCGCAGCACGTTCCTGATCGCGGAAGACGGGACGGTCCTCGACTTCTGGCGAAAGGTGAAGCCGAAGGGGCACGCGGAGGGGCTGGTGGAGCTTCTGGCGAGCGGCTGAGGAGCCCCCCCGGGTGGTCGGGGCCAGTGCCCTCCAACAGGTCGCTCGCGATGGGGACCGGACCCGCGGCTCGCGGGAGGTCCGGGTCGGAGAGTCGCCTCGAGGCCGGAGCGCTCTCCCAGGGCCGGCGCGCGCCCTACTGATAGATGGCCCGGTGGACCTTGTACGCGCAGAGGTCCTGGACCACGACGAGACCCTCGGCGCGAGCCGCCGTCACCTCCTCGTCGGCATGGATGCCTTCCTGGAGCCAGATGGCCGGCCGCTCGGGACGGCGGGCCGCTTCGGTCACGAACGGGCCGGCGCGGCCCGTGGGCCGGAAGATCAACACGAGATCCACCGGCGCCTCGATGTCGCCGAGGGTGGCATACGCATCCCGGCCGAGAAGCCGATCCGCCCGGGGGTTCACGGGGAGCACCTCATAGCCGCGCGCGGCGAGGTAGGAGGGGACCCTGCGCGCCGCCTTCAGGGGGTCACGCGAGAGTCCCACCACCGCGATCTTTCGCATTCTCTCGAAGAGGTCGCGCAGCACCTCGGGAGAGGGATTGGCGAGGTCCGAGCTCGCTTCGAGCAAGCGGATGAGGGGTAGCATCGGGTCCATGCCGCGAGGATAGGTCGCGAGCCTGCGAGGGGCAACGCCAAGTTGCCCGCCAAGTTGCCCCCACGTTGCGAGGATGCGAAGATCCCAGCGCCCGGGTGGCCGGGTCAGGGCGAGCGCCCAAACCATCCAGGAGAATCAGGGAGTACGATGGACATCGTGATCGGCATCGTCGTCGGGGTGATCGTAGGCCTCATCGTGGGGATCGCCATGGGGCGGTCGGATGCGAGCGGACGCCTGGACGAGCTGCAGGGCGACGCGGATCGCCGGATACGGGCCGCGGCCGAGGCGGTGGCGCGCGGCGGACTGCCCCCCGACCCGGAGGCCGGCTCCGCCGAGGCGGAGCTGCGCCGGGCGCTCGAGTCGGGGTGGACGCCCAGGGAGCAGGAGCAGCAGCGCGCCCTGCAGGACGCGCTCGGAAGCGTGAGCCGCTTCCTGACCCGGGTGGTCCGGGCCCCGTTGGCCGAGGCGGGTCCCCAGGCGGACGCCGAAGAGCTGCGCGAGCGGATCGCGAGGGCTCTCGGCGCGCTGGAGGATCTCGACTCTTTTCTCGAGGAGCCGCCGGCGAGCACGGAAGGACACGACCTGGTGGTCCTTGTGCAACAAGTGACCCGGGAGTTCGCCCTCGACCAGGCCGTCGCGGTGCACCTGCGCCTGAGCGAGCGCCCCGTCCGAGCCCGGGTCAACGGCGCGGCCTTTCTGGATGCCCTCTACCTCGTGCTGCACAACGCCGGGCGGTTCGGGGGTGGCGGGACGGTGGACGTCACCGTGGAGGAGGAAGAGGGACGGAGCGTGGTGCGGGTGCGCGACCACGGGCCCGGGTTCACGGAAGAGGCCTTCAAGAGGGCGTTCGATCCCTTCTACTCGACGTCCGACGAGGGGCTCGGTCTGGGCCTGCCGCACGCCCGGAGGGTGCTGGAGCGCATGGGTGGACGCATCGAGCTGCGCAACGTGCCGGGTGGGGGCGCCGAGGCGGAGATCTCCTTCCAGTCGAGCTGAAGCCGCGAGGACCCCGGCGGCGGACGGTGCCCGCCGGCTACCGGGACTTCCGGGGTCCCGTCAGACCCACCCCGGGCACCCCCCCCACGACCAGGCCCAGAACGAGCCCCCCGATGGGCCGAAGCCCCTGGGACAGGATCGCGGTCGCCAACAGCGCGGCGACGACGGGCTCGGCGGTCGCCGCCACCGAGGCCCGACTCGCCTCGATCCGACGAAGTGCGTCGAAGAAGAGGAACTGAGCCACCGCCACGGTCAGCAGGGCGAAGAGGGCCAGGATCGCCCAGACCTCGGCTCCGGACGGAAGCGTCCACGAAGGGCCCGCCAGAGGGGCGGTCAGGAGCAGGATCGCGCAGGCGCCCGCCGTGCTGTAGACCACCGTGGGAATGCTCCCCCACCGGGGTGACGCGAAGCGTCCCAGGAGGGTGTAGGCCGCGTAGGACAGGCCCGCGGAGAGCCCCCACCCGACGCCCGCGCTTCCGAACGTCGCCTCGACGTGTTCGGCGCCCAGTACCGACAGCCAGACCCCGGCCACGGCCAGCACGGCGAGGGCCACGCGGGTGCGGTCGGGCCATTCTCCGAGCAGGGGGCCGGACGCGGCCACGACGAAGGCCGGTGCGAGGTAGAGGAGCGCGACCGTGGAGGGCACGCCGACGGCGTCGATGGACGCCTGGTACGCCACCTGGAAGATGCCGACCGCCGCGCCACCGCCGAGCGTGAGGATCAGGAAGCCTCTCCGGGACACGCGCAGGGAAGCCCGACGGAACAAGCCGAGATAGGCCAGCATGAAGGCGAGTCCGAGCAGCGGCCTCACGAGGGCGACCGTTGCCGGCGACACGCCCATCCGAAAGAGGTGGACGCTGAAGATGCCCGACGAGCCCCAGAGGGCGGCGGCGCAAACGACCTCCGCGTATCCGCTCCAGGCGGCGCCGGAGGACGCCGGCCGGCTCACTTGTACCCGTAGACCTGGTAGAGCAGGAGATAGACGACCAGGCCGGTGACGGAGACGTACGCCCAGACCGGGAAGGTCCAGCGGGCGAGGCGCGCATGGTCGCGGAATCGCCTCTTCATCACCAGGTACAGCAGCCGAAGGACCAGAGGCACCACGAGCGCCGCGAGCGTCATGTGGGAGAACAGGATCGACAGGTAGACCACTTTCGCCGCGCCCTGCCCGGCGAAGCGGTGCGTGCCCGTGAGAGCGACCCGGGTCAGGTAGGAGACCAGGAAGAGCGCCGAAGCGGCGACCGCCGTGAGCATTGCCCGCCAGTGCAGGCGCACCCTCTTCCGGCGGATGGCGGCGAAACCCGTGAAGAGCGCCGCCGCGCTCGTCGCGTTGAGGATCGCGTCCAGGGTGGCGAGGACGGTGCCCCACTGCGAACGGTCCATGGTCGGTCTCTCAAGCGTCCTGGGCGGGAACCGTGAGTGGGTGGTCCTTCGCCATCCAGCCGGTGGTGGTCAGATGCACCAGGATCGCCAGAATGCTCGCGGCCACGAGCGTGTGCAGCGAGTCCGGCACCACGGCCAGGGCGGTGAGCACGGTGATGAACCCCAACGCGATCTGCACCAACACCAGCACAGCCGCCCAGGAGGCCCAGCTCCTCACCGGCCGCGATGCCTTCACCCTCAACGTCCAGGCGGCCAGGGAGATGACCGCGATGGCCACCAGCACGGCGGTCACGCGATGGAAGAAGTGGATCGTCACCAGAACGTTGTCCAGCCGGGGCACGAGCCGACCCTGGCAGAGCGGAGCGTCCGGGCACGCCATGGCTGCGCCGAGGTGGCGAACGAGGCCGCCGAGGATGCACTGGAACAGGACCAGCCCGGCGGTCGCGCCGGCGAACCGGCGCAGTCCGGCGGCCACCTCCGGACGCATGGAGCCCGTCTCCGGGGACCAGTTCGTCGTGGACGCGAGGACGGTAGCCAGGCTCAGGAAGAGGAGCGCGAGCGTCAGGTGCGTCGTGGAGACGGCGGGAGGAAGCTTGAAGATGACGGTGAGGCCGCCGAAGACCGCCTGCACGAGAAGGAGGACGATCCCGCCCAGGCAAGCCTTGAAGATCCAGGGCCGACTCAGCCGGGTCTCCTTCCAGGCGAGCCAGGTGGCCAGCAGGAACATGAGGATTAGCCCCCCGGCCACCAGCCGATGGAGGTGCTCCCAGAAGACACCTCCGGTCATGACGGGGACCATGGTGCCGTGGCACGTGGGCCAATCCGGGCATGCGAGGCTCGAATGCGTCGCATACACCACGCTTCCCAGGTAGAGAAGGAGGAGCGTCCAGACGACCGTGACGGTGAAGGCTCTCTTGTGCAGGATATCCATGCTCGAACGGTCAATGTGTCGCTTGGTGGGTTGCGCGATATCTTAAGCGATTCGGACTCGCCGCGCTCGGCGGCCCGGGCTCGAAGCGCGGGCTCGGCGACCGCTGGCTCGAGGGCCCGGCCGCCGAGGTGGAGACGTCGGTGGCGGGGCGTTCTCCCGAGGAGGATCTCGATGACGGATCGGCACCTCATTCCGAAGGCCATCAATCCTCTCCACCAGCTTCGGGTGATGGGGCGCCTCGTTCGCCGGGCCTCCAAGAAGCCCGGCACCGCTCCGGGGACGCTCGTCCACACGGGTCCCAAGAAGATGGAGCGCGTCCGGATCCGGTTCCTGGACTACGACGCGGATCAGCTGCGGGAAGCCGAGCCCACCAGCATCGAGGAGTGCCTGTACCTGAAGGACCTCCCCACCGTGAGCTGGATCAACGTCGACGGGCTGCACGACATCGGGCTCCTCGAGAAGGTGGGTCAACACTTCGGGTGGCACCCGCTGATGCTCGAGGACATCGTCTCCGTGGGTCAGCGAGCCAAGGTCGAGGAGTACCAGGACGCCGTGTTCATCGTTCTGCCCATGCTGAGCTGGGACACGGAGCGCCAACAGATCAGCGAGGAGCAGCTCAGCCTCGTCCTCGGAGAGAACTACGTCTTCACCTTCCAGGAGCGTGAAGGCGACGTTTTCGACGAGGTGCGGGAGCGTATCCGCACAGAGCGCGGCCGCATCCGCAAGAGCGGACCGGACTACCTGGCGTACGCGCTCATGGACGCGGTGGTCGACCACTACTTCCGGGCCCTCGAAGGGATCGGCGACCTGACCGAATCCCTCGAGGGCGAGGTCCTCCTCGACCCCAAGGAGCACACGATGCACGTGCTCCACTCGCTGAAGCGGGAGCTGATCGCGGTACGGCGCTCGATCTGGCCCCTGCGCGACATGATGAACTCGCTGCTGCGAAACGAGAACGGCCTCTTCTCCAGCACGACGCGGATCTACCTGCGTGACGTCCACGACCACTCCGTCCAGGTCCTGGATACGGTGGAGGCGCTCCGTGACGTGAGCTCGGGCATGGTGGATCTCTATCTGTCCACCGTGAGCTACCGCACCAACGAGATCATGAAGGTGCTCACCATCATGGCGAGCATCTTCATCCCGCTCACGTTCCTGGCCGGACTCTACGGCATGAACTTCGAGTACATGCCCGAGCTCCACCTCCGCTGGGCCTACCCCACGCTTCTGGGGGTCATGGCGGCGATGGGCCTGGGCATGGTGGCGTATTTCAAGCGGAAGGGCTGGTTCTGAGGCGGGCGGGCCGCGTGGGGTCCCGGAGCACGTGAGGCCGGCACCGGGGTCGGGAGGGCTCGGGTCCGGTCCGGTCGGGCGGCGGCGTGAGCGGGCTGACCTGCCGGGCGCTCCTTCACTTCCCCACGATGCTCACGTGAACCGTTCGGCTCCGGGCGCGGGTGTCGAGATCCACGAGCACGACCTGCTGCCAGGTACCGAGCGGGATGCGTCCGTCCACGATCGGAAGCGCCAGCGACGGACCGATGAAGGCCGCCCGCACATGGCTGTGTCCGTTGTCGTCGTGCCAGGTCTGCTCGTGCTCGTAGCGCGCGTGCCGCGGGGCGACGCGCTCCAAAGCCGCAGCCACGTCGTGCTCGACCAGGCCGGGCTCGAACTCGAGCGTGGTGAGCGCGGCGGTGGACCCGTGGACGAGGAGCGCGGCCTGCCCGGTGGTGACGCCCGTTTCCGCCACGAGGGACTGGAGCTCGGCGGTGAGATCGAGGATGTGGTCGTTCCCTCGCGTGTGGCGCTCGAGCGTGCGATGTTCGGCGATCATGGCAATTCTCGACGAGGTGTGTGCTGATGCCTAGACCACGGTATTCACTCGTTCTCGCGCTGGCTACGTTCGCCTGTGCCCATCCGGTGGAAACGGCTACACCCGGGCCATCCGGAGCGCCGAGGGCCGGTCGGCCCGAACGGGAGCGACCGGCGATGGTGCCTTGTCCGTGGCCGCAGTCGGTCGGGGATACCGCCGCTCCGGTCGAGCAACCCGCGAACGTTCCCGCCGGAGTGGTGGCGCCTCGGCGGCGGCGCATTCCCGACTGCGCGCCTCCCGGGTGGGAGCCGCCGGCGAAGCTCGAAGAGTGGACACCATCGCCGCTCCCGACCGACCGGCCGAGGCCGATCGTGGACGACTACCTGTCCTACGTCGTCACGAGCCCGCCGCCCGAGATCGTCGCGCGGTTCCATCTCGATACGACGTTCTACAAGAAGTACGCCGACGCGAACGGCCTTCCGATCCTGGCCTCGGCCAAGGTCGCGGACGCCGCGCTCGCCATCGTGCGCGACCAGGTCGACTACATGCTGGCGAGCCGCCCGGACATCCGCGACACGATGATCGCGCACGGAGCGCGCGTCGGGATCATGGCGGAGACCGAGTACACCATGGACGTCCCCGAGCAGCGGGGCTGGACGGTGCCGAAGTACCTGGATCCACGGCTGACCGCCGGGGAGCGGGCCTCCTACTACGAGCCCGGCGGCCTCGGCTCGCGCACCGCTCCGGCCTACTGGAATCCGCGGGCACGGGGCATGGGCGGAACGTTCACCACGTGCGCCGAGGAGAACGTGCTCGGCTACTACGGCACCCGGTACTGGGGCACGAACATCTGCGTGCACGAGTTCTCGCACGCGATCATGGGCGCGGGCATCGGCAACGCCGACCCGCAGTGGTTCCAGGACATCGTGGACGCCTACAAGGCGGCGAAGTCGATCTGCGGGCCGGATTCCCTACCCGCGCTCCCGACCGCGCGCGGCTATGCGGGCAACACCTTCAACGAGTACTGGGCCACCGGCGTCGAGTGGTACGTGGGCAACGGGGGCCGGGACCGCGCCGACCTGAAGAAGACGGATCCGCGACTCTACGAGCTCGTCAGCCGGCTCATTCCGGAGGACAAGTACCTTCCGGTCACAGCGAACGTGGCGCACCGTACACGCGAGCAGATGAACGAGTACGTGCGCGACCACAACCCGGACTGGTGGGAGCGCGAGCAGAAGAGGGAAGAGGAGCGGGCCGCTGCGCGTGCAGGTCGGGCCGGGCGTGGGGGGCGGGGTGCTCGTCCGGAGCCGACGAGGTGTACGCCGGGAGAGAAGATCTCGATGTAGGTAGAAGGGGCGACGCGTCCGGGCGAGGCCGCCGGCCAGCGTGCGTCGGCGCCCGCCGCTCACCCGGTCCTTCGACTGACGCCGACGGCGAGCCCGCCCGCCCGGCTCAGTCCGCCGAGAGCGCCTCCGCGGGAATCCACCCGGCGGCCGGACACGCCGGCCCGATCTCACTTCGTCCAGATCATCACGATCCCGCACCCGGAGTCGAGGCCTCGGTACTGGATCGGCGCGCCGATCCCGTGATGCGGGTAGACCTCCACCGCCAGGACGTCCTGCGCCGCGACCACGTCGTCCAGCGTGAAGCCCATGTCCAACGGGAAATCTACGCCGTCCACGACGACCTTCATGGTGCAGCCGCCCTGCCATCTTCCCGGTCTCAGCGACGCGAGCATCCGGGTCTGGGGGGTGTAGCCCGTCACCCCATGCATCACGAGGTACACCCCGGGTACCTGACGCAGGAGGTCGCTCGTCACGAAGGGGTGCTCGTCCCGCACCTTCTCGGGATCGAGGAAGTAGCCCATCGCAAACCGCTCGCGCTTGTAGAAGCCCGCCTTCCGGAGGCGGGCGTCTTCGCGTCGCACGGTAACCGCCATCGGATCGAGCGCCACCGGAACGGGGGTCGCCCGTAGCAACAGCTCCACCCGCTCTCCCTTCCGGAGCGCGAGCGTGTCGCTCACGAGCACCCGGTATGACAGCTGGTCGACGTACACCCGATACCGCCCGCCACGCGGTGCCTTCAGCACGAACCGCCCCGTCGAGTCGCTCAGGGCATAGCCTCTCGACCCACCGGCCGAATCCAGGAGGATCACGGCGGCGGAGGGAAGCGGCCTGCCGCTCAGGCTGTCGAGAACGTGGCCGAAGACCGTCTGGGCTCGCCCCGCCGCCGGCAAGACGAGAAGCAGCGCCGTGACCGCCGCGATTCCGATGGTCCGCGTGCGCGTCAGTCCGTCCAGGACGGCATCGCGCTCGGTCCGCCGGGTAGGGCCTGGAACCCGTGCGTTGGACAGACCGCCCATGGGCGTCGCCCTCAGTCTGCCGAGAGCGCCCGCACCGGATCCACCCGTCCCGCCCGCCATGCCGGCACGAGGCTCGCGGCCGCGCCTATCACAAGGAGCACGAGCACGGCGGCGAGTATCGATGGGGGATCCCGCGGCGTGATCCCGTACAGGAGCGACGCGACGAGCCGACCGAGTGTGAGCGCGAGAACGACGCCCACGGCTCCGCCGAGCGCGACGACGCGGAGCCCTTCTCCGACGACGAGGCGGAGCACGTCATGGAGGGTCGCGCCGAGCGCGATGCGCACGCCCATCTCGTGCGTGCGCTGGCTCACCGCGTAGGCCGTCACGCTGTAAACGCCCACCATCGTCACGAGCAGGGCGAGGATGCCGAGCGCCGCGAAGAGCTGCGCGCCGAGGCGCCATGGTCGCATCTGCGGCTCCAGATCGTCACCGAGCCGACCGATCCGGACCTTCGTCGGATCGAAGCGCTGCAAGACCTCGTCTCGGATGGCAGCCCCGGTCGAGCTCCAGCGGACCGGGTCGATCCTCAACAGAAGCGTGCAGCCCCTGTCACAACGCACGAGGGGCAGGAAGAACTGTGGTGCGGGATCCTCGATGAGCCGAAAGCGGTGCACGTCCTCCGTCACGCCCACGACCGTTCGACAGGTGCCCTGCGGGTCGAGCAGCACACACCGACCCACCGCGCGCTCTCCCGGCCAGAGAACGTGGGCCATCCGCTCGCTCACCACGACGGCGCCGCTGTCTCCTCCGGCCTGGAAGCCACGGCCCGAGACGAGCCGGGTTCCGGTCACGGCGAAGAAGTCGGGCGAGACCAGGTTGTACGTGGCGAAGTGTCCACGGTCCAGGCCGGGGATCGAGTCTCGGCCCGGGAGAGACACCCGACCGTACATCACCGCCCTCATCGGCGTGTCCATGGCCAGCGCGACACCGGAGACACCCGGGACGGAGGCGAGCCCGGAAGCCTCCGCCCGCGTCGCGTCGGCCGCGGGCGCGCTCGGGTCGAGAAGGCTGCTGGCGAAGGTCACGTAGGCGAGGTCGTTCACGTCGTACCCGAGCCGCAGGTCGGCCACGCCCCGCAGGCTCCGCGCGAAGAGGGCGGCGCCCACGAGCAGCACGACGGAGAGCGCGGCCTGCGTGACCAGGAGCGCCGAGCGAACGGCCGAGTGCGACGATCCTCCCTCGCGGACGCCGGCCCTGAGCGCCATCCCCACCCCCACGCGCCGGGCGTGCAGCGCCGGCGCGAGCCCGGCCGCCAATCCCACCGCCGTAGCTGCGACCAGCGCGAAGAGGACGGTGCGGAGCTCGAGGCCCGGCCGCACCCACGCGACGTTCGGAAGAAGGAGTCGGCGAAGGGCCGCGCCGCCCCACGCGGCCACGAGCAGGGCCATCGCGGTGGAAACCACCGCCAGCAGGATGCTCTCCGTCAGGAGCTGTCCCATGAGGCGAGCACGCGAGATCCCGAGCGCCAGCCGGACCGCGATCTCGCGACGTCGGGTGGTGGCACGCACCAGCAACAGGCCGGCGACGTTGGCGCACGCGATGAGCAGCACGATCAGGCTGACCCCGGCGATCCGGGTCGAGATCTCGATCGCCTGCTCGTGCTCTTCGGGTCCCCGGGCCGCGATGATGGACCCGAGGAGGACGTTCGACGCCGGATCGATTTCAAACCCCTTGGGAACGTCCTGCCGTCGGTATCCGACGGTCGCGCGCGTGGCCAGAGCCTGTCCGTCCTCGGCCGAAGCAAGACGTGCGACCGCCTGCAGATAGTTCCCGAACCCGCGGTACCATGGGAGCCCGAACATACTCTGCGCCGGGAGGTCGCTCAGCGGCAGGAAGACGTCGGTCCGGCTCAGGTCGAGTCCCGCGAAGTCGCCGGCCGTCACCCCGACGATCGTATAGGTCGTGCTGTCCATCTCGAGCGTGTGTCCCACGACGGACGGGTCGAGCCCGAAGGCGCGCTCCCAGAGCGCGTAGCTGATCACCGCGACGCGTGCCGGGACGTCGATGCGGCTTTCGCCCGGCGTGAAGACACGTCCACGCGCCAGCGGAACCCCGAGCGCGTGAAAGTAGTCCGGCGTGACGTAGGACACCCGCACGGGCAGCTCGCGATCGCCGTCACGAGTGGTTTCCTCTTCGGAGGGTGTCCACGCCGCCACCTCCGCTACGCCTGCGGCCGCGTCGCGCACGGCCGCGAACGCCGGGTAGTTGAAGTACGGGAAGACGAGGGAATTGCCACGCTCTGTCGTCTGCGACGGCGCGCGGATGTACAGCCTCTTGAGTCCGTCCGGGTTCTCGATTCCCGCCGGAACCTGCCCGAACACCCGGTCGAGCACGGAGAACACGGCGGCGTTCGCTCCGACCCCGAGCGCGAGGGTGAGCAGCACCATGGTGGTGAAGCCCGGCGTGCGAATCAGGCCCCGGATCGCGTATCCGAGGTCCTGCCGGAGTCGATCGGTGAACGCCCGGAGCCACGGCAGCCTGTCCCCGACCGGCGTCATATCGGCCGGATCGGGAGGCCCTCCGGCTGACGATCCACCACGCTTCCGGCGCCCGGCCGCCTCCATCTCCTCGTGAAAGCGAGCCTCTTCGTCCCGCTCGCGCGCGTAAGCCCCGGGGCGCAGATGAACGCGCACGCGATGCGCGAGTCCGTCGAGCCAGGACATCGTCTCAGGCCTCGGACATGACCCGCGCGATGGCCCCGACCACGCGCTCGAAGTCGGCGAGCTTGGTGTCGAGCTGCTTCCGGCCCGACGGCGTGATGGTGTAATAGCGTGCGCGCCGTCCCGTCGGGGACTTCGCCCAACGGGCCGTCACCCAGCCTTTGTCGAGTAGCCGATCGAGGGCTGGGTAGAGGGAGCCTTGCTCGACACGGAACACGCCCTCGGAAGATTCCTCGATGCGCTGGGCGACGCCGTAGCCGTGCAGCGGTTCGGCCAGGAGCATCCGGAGGATGAGCATGTCGAGGGTGCCGGGCAGAAGATCGGAGCGGGGCCTGGAGGCGGAATCGGTCATCGGCGTTGATAGGTAGGTTATCTACACGTTCAGTCTGTCTACCTATAGGATCCGAACTGTCGGCGGTCAAGCGTGCGCGGCCGCACCAAGCGCACGACGGTCGCGAGCCCGATGAACGCTCCGACGACCGAGAGGGTGCGCGTCGCCGCATTCACCCCGGCTGCCGAGACGTCGACTCGGGGCCCGGGCCACCCACGCTGGACGGGCCGGCCTCGGATCATCAACTTGACGGACCGCAACCGACCACGAGGACTTCATGAAACCTCCGGCCCGTCCGGACCTCGCGTCACGCACGCTCAAGCCGCTCACGAAGTCGCTGGCGACGGGTGCAGGGCTCTCGTTGGCCATCCTGCTTGCGCTCGCGACGCCAGCTCGCGCCCAGCAGATCACCACGGCCGGCCTGCCTGCCGAGCTCGATGTGCGTGCCGCCGGGGTGCACAGCATCCGCGTCACGCTCAAGCCGACGAGCTATGCGGCCGACTTCCCGTTCACGCCCGCTCTGGTGGAGCGCGATTATCCTGCGCCGGTGATCCGGCTCAGCGAGATCACGGTACCCGTCCGCCGGAGGGTGGGCAACCTGATGGTGGAAGTGCGCGCCGATCCCCTGAGGGTCGTCGTCACGAACCCGGAGGGACGGGCGGTCCAGGACATCGTCTTCGAGGAGAACGGGGACGTCTCGTTCCGGATCGGGGATGCACCGGTGCTAGGGCTCGGCGAGGGCGGTCCCCGCCCCGAGCGCGGCGAAGACTGGAGGCAGGGGCCGGTGCAGTTCGACCGGCGGGGCTCGTACTTCCAGATGCAGCCGCGCTGGCAGAGCGACGCCTACGGCTCGCGCAACCCGTCGCCCATGCTGGTGGGGACGGCGGGGTGGGGGCTCTTCGTCGCGACGCCCTGGGTCGAGGTGGATCTGAGGGATCCGGAGCGCGGGCTGCTGATCCCCTGGAAGCCCCCGCAGGGGGCCGACAGCGCGCAGAACGAGCACAACCAGGGCGAGAGCCTGGGCAAGGGGAAGCCGCCCGTCGACTCGATCGTGCCGGGCCTCGTCGACCTCTTCGTCATGGACGGCCA
>CAZVYM010000016.1:0-22867 GCA_964630935.1 uncultured Gemmatimonadaceae bacterium
CCATCACGATCGACGAGTGGTGGGCGATGGCCGAGAACGAGGTCACGGAGATGACCAAGGAGGGCGTGCCCGGCGTGTGGACGTACGGCTTCTACGACGGCTGGACGCCCAACTACATGTTCATGATCGCGCACGGGCACAACGGCATCGGCCGCTTCTACGAGGTGCAGAGCTACGGGCCGGACAACCGGCCCAACCTGCAGGTCGGCGCGACGACCACGAGCCGCGAGTGGTTCCGGCCCAACCCCCCGCTTCCCACCATCAACTGGGGCCCGCGCAACAACACGAACATCCAGGAGTCGGCGCTTCTGTTTTCGCTGAAGTACACGGCGGACCGCAGGAGCTGGTTCCTGGACAACTACTGGCTGAAGAACAAGCGGCAAGTGCAGATGGGGAAGGACGGGCCGGTCAACGCGTGGGTCATCCCGGCCGACCAGCGCCGATCGGAGGACGCCGTGGACGCCGTGAACGCGCTCATGCGCCAGGGCCTGGAGATCCACCGTGCCGGTCGCGACTTCCAGGCCGGGGGTGTGCAGGTTCACGCGGGAGACTTCGTCGTCCGAGCGGATCAGCCGTTCCGCATTCTGGCCGACATGTACTTCTCCCTCCAGAGCTTCTCGTTGGAGAACCCCCGCCCCTACGACGACACCGGGTGGACCTTCCAGCTCCAGCGCGACATCGCGCTGAAGCCGATCGAGGACAAGGCGGTCCTCCAGGAGCCCATGACGGCTTTGACCTATCCGGTGAAGTCTTCCGGCGGCGTCACGGGGAGCGGAGACGTGATCGTGGTGGACAACGCGGCCGGCAACGCGGTCATGGCATTCCGCATGCGGAACACGAAGGTGCGCATGCTCGCCGCCGAGAAGGGCTTCAGCATGGCAGGTCACGAGTTCGTCCCGGGCGCGGTCATCATTCCGAAAGCGAACCGTGAGGCCCTCGCGGCGAGTCTCGCGGACCTCGGCCTCTCGGCGTGGTCGGGCCCGATGCCGGACGTGCCGACGCACGAACTGGACGTGCCGCGCATCGGGTACGTGCACTCCTGGCAGCGGACCCAGGACGAGGGCTGGGTGCGCACCGCCCTCGACACGTACGGCGTGCCCTACACCTACTTCGGTGACATCGAGCTGAAGAAGGGCGGCCTGAGGGCGAAGTACGACGTCATCATCATGCCGAGCATGGGGGGAAGCGCCCAGTCGCAGGTCAACGGCTCCCCCGTGACGGGCAAGCTGCCACTGCCGTACCGGAAGACCGACAAATACCCGAACCTCGGCGTGAACGACCAGAGTGACGACATCCGGGGCGGCATGGGCTTCGACGGGCTGGTCGAGCTCGCCCGGTTCGTCGAGCAGGGGGGCACGCTGATCGTCGAGGGCTCGACGTCGAACATCTTCCCGAGCTACGGCCTGACGCCCGCCGTGAGTGTCGAGGAGCACCCCGATCTCATCGCGCCCGGAGCGGTGGACCGAGGGGTGTTCGTAGACAAGGCGAGCCCCTTGGCCTACGGCTACGTCGGAGACGAGCTCCCGGTCTACTACAAGGGTGACGTGGTGCTCGCGGCGGGTGGCGGGCTCGCGCGCTTCGGGCGGGGCTTCGGGGGACGCGGAGGCGGCCGGTGGCAGGACGTGACGCCGATGGCCAACCGGCCGCGCCTGAGCCCGTGGGGCGCCGACACCGCCCGCGCTCGCGGGCGGAGGGCCGATGCACAAGCCGATCAGGCGGAGGAGTTCCGCCAGATGGCGCGGCGCTACGGCCTGAGCATGAGTGAGGCGCGCGCGCGCGTCGTGCTGAAGTTCCCGGACGATCCCGGTCGGATCCTGCTCTCGGGGACGCTCGACGGGGGCCAGGCATTGGCCGGCAAGCCTCAAGTGCTCGACGCCTCGATGGGCGAGGGACACGTGGTGATGTTCGCCATCCGGCCGTTCTGGCGCTGGCAGACCCAGGGTACGTTCTTCCTCGGCTTCAACGCGATCCTCAACTGGAACGACCTCGATGTGGGCGTGGCCGAGGAGGCGGCCTCGTCGGCCGGGAGCGCGCGGCAGCGGTAGATGGAGCGGGAGGTGCGGGAGAGGTTCCGACGTGGCGCGGCACCCCGACGGTGCCGCGCCGCCTTCGCGAGGTGCCCCCTCGCGCGGTGCTCCCTCGCGCGGTGCCATCCTCGCACCGACCACCCATCGCACGGCCCATGACGTCGAGGGTGCAGGGATCGCGACGTCGGCGGGAATCCGACCCGTGAGGAACGAATACTTGACCAATCAAGCATCATGAAGCTGGCGCGGGCCGCCACGTCGTTCCCATCGTTCAGATAGCGCCTCGAGCGCGATTCAGCCCCCCCCGGTGCCCCTTGGTGTGGTTCTTGGTTTCATCAAGGAGGAACCATGAAGAGGTGGGTCCTTGGCATTCCAGCGCTACTCCTGCTGGCCGCTTGTGCCGATAGCATCCTCGCTCCCGTCCAACAGCAAGACTCCGGTCAAGCCGCCTTCGGTGTCGCGGCCGGCTCCGTCGACTCCCAGGCCGGGACCTCCGCGGACGTCGGCTCGACCGGTGCCATCGTCCTGGACTTCGAGGACCTGGCGACGTCGGGGGCGGACTACACCTACGTCGCCGCATACTCCCGAGACGGCTTCACCCTGACGAGTCCGTCCTGTGTGGCGAGTGCGTCCTGCACCGATGACGAGGCGTTCGCTGCGCCCCAACCCGACAACGCCCTCTACGAAGGCTCCACCGCTCTCCTGAACAACATGCCGGACGGAGTGACCCTGCTGACGAAGGATGACGGGGGGACGTTCACGGTCGCGTCCATCGATATCGCCGAGTTCCAGCCCTCCAACCTGACTCCTCGGGAGGTGTCGTTCACCGGGACCAGGGCGGATGGGTCCACGGCCACCGCGACGTTCACGACCGACGGCCTCGCCGGCTTCGAGACGTTCACGTTCCAGGGGTTCACCGACCTCGTCTCGTTGTCCTGGGTGCAGGCGTACCCGTACCATCAGTTCGACAACATCACCCTGGACCCGGTGGCCTTCGAGCCCCAGACCGCGGATGGACCCCAGACCAAGCAGGACTGCATGAACGGCGGGTGGGAAGCCCTGGGCTTCCGGAATCAGGGCCAGTGCGTCCGCATGGTGGAGACGGGCAAGGACAGCCGATAACGGAGGGCCCGAGGCGCGAGGGGGGCGAGCGTCCCCCTCCACCTCACCACGCTCGGTGTCACCCACGTACGGCGTCGATCGGTTCGCGACGTCTCGAGCGCGGCGTCTCCGTTCCCGGCGAACAGAAAGAGATCCGGGTTGTCGGCTCGCCCGCGGTCCCGCATGATGGCCTCGGTGCTACCCCATCCCCGCATCGACCAGGCATCGAGTGCCCATGCAACGCTCCCTCTTCCTGCTCGCGGTTGTCGTCGCGGTGTCCCCGGAAATCGGCGTCGCCCAGTCGGCGTCCGAGCCGCCCAACGCGCCGGCGGCCGTGCGCGTCGACGCCGGCGGGCTGACCCTCACTTATGGCGGACGCGTGATTCTGTCCGCTACGCTGTCCAGCACGGGATCGGCGCCGGAGTTCCGGATGTTGGTCGACACCGTCGGGGATGCGGTGACCCAGGTGCTCGAGTGGACGGTGCGTGGGGGGGCGCGCCTGACTTTGGCCGGCAGCGTGCGTGCCGGCCGGCAGGCGTTCGCGTGTGAGACCGAGCCACGGTCCACCGGCCTCGTTCTCGTGCGAAACGCCGTCGGGCCTGCCGACAGTCGCCTGAACCGCGCGGTCTACGACCGGAGGTCGGACTGGGCGCTTTCGCTCGACCCGCCGACCGAGGGGATCGTCCGCGCAGCCCCCTCGGAGCGAGATTCGACTGCCTTCGAGCTGCGAGCCACCGGATCGGAGATCATCCTCCGCTTCCGTCCGCGGTACTACCAGAAGCACCGGGGACTCGCCCACTACCTGCCCTGGACCTACGACGTCTGGCCCGGGTCGGTCGCGGGGTGGACGTCCTGGTACGCGTTCCTGTCACGAGTCACCGAGGCCGACATTCGGCGGACGGCCGACGTCCTGCACGACGTCCTGGAGCCCTTCGGATACGAATACCTCCAGATCGACGACGGATTCGAACAGGAGCCCATCGGCACGCCGTCGCACTGGCTCCATCCGAACGAGAAGTTCCCCGGAGGGCTCGATGGGTTGGAGCGGTACATCGCCGAGCGGGGCCTCCGGCCCGGGATCTGGACGAACGCCAGCTTCGCCGACAGCGCGTACGCGCTCTCGCATCCCGACGAGTTCGTCTCCACGGCCGAACACACGCCGGCGTACGGCAATTGGGTCGGGTACGTCATGGACGCGTCGAATCCGGCCACCCTCGACCGGCTGGTGCGTCCGGTCTACGACTCTCTCGCGCGCATGGGATGGCGCTACTACAAGCTCGACGCGCTGAGGCACCTGCGGTACGAGGGATACAACAGCCACGCCGACTACTTCCGCACCCGTGGGTTGGATCGAGAGGAGGTCTTTCGCCACTTCGCCCGGACGGTCCGCAACGCGATCGGGCCCGACGCCTTTTTGCTCGCCTGCTGGGGGATTCGCCCGGAGCTCATCGGACTCGTGGACGCCGTGCGGGTCGGCACGGACGGCTTCGGCTACGGCGGATTCGCGGAGTACAACTCGTTCAACAACGTGGTGTGGCGCAACGACCCGGACCACATCGAGCTGACGCAGCCGGACGCGTATCGTGCGACCACGCTGGCCTCCCTCACCGGCTCTCTGCTCATGCTCACCGACCGGCCCGAGGTCTATCGGACTCCCCGTGCGGAGATCGCCCGACGGACCGCACCGGTAATGGCCACTCGTCCGGAGCAGATCTACGACGTCGATCCATCTCGGTCCGCCTTGATCGGCAGGGCGGCGACGGAGGTGAGCGGCTCCGGGCCGCGCGCCTTCGACGCCGACAAGCGCCTGACCGTGCCCCTCTACCTCCTGGACGTGAACCGTCCCTTCGAGCGCTGGTCCGTGCTGGCCCGCACCGGGGGCGTGGATACCGACTCGCTTCGCTTCGGGGACCTCGGCCTGGATCCCGATGCGGACTACCTGCTCTTCGAGTTCTGGTCGAGCACCTTCCTGGGCGCGTTCCGTCACGGGTTCGTGCCGGGCGGCATCGACCCGGAGCGGAAGGTACAGGTCTTCTGCATCCGCGAACGCTTGTCGCGTCCGCAAGTCGTGGCCACCAACCGGCACGTGACGTGCGGCGGCCCGGACCTCGAGGATGTCACGTGGAGTGGAGACGCGCTGGAGGGCACGAGCCGCCTCGTCGGAGGAGACGACTATGTCGTCTATCTCACCGAGCCCGTGGGCTTCCGGTACCTGGACGCGCAGGTGAAGGGCGCGGTGCTTCTGAGCGCTACCATGACCGGAGCCTTGCGTGCGCTCCGGCTCCGCTCGGCCACCGGCGGGAAGGCGACCTGGACGATCCGGTACGGCAAGAAGCCGTAGGCCTTCTGGCGGCTGTTCCGTCACCGCGGTTGGGGTGCGACCGTGGGAGTCTTCGAGGCTTTCGCGTGGGTCGAGACGGCCGGCGTGCCGCATCGCGCCGCGCGGCGTGAATGGCAACCGCGCGGGGATATCCAAGACGCTGGGCCGGGTTCGAGAGTTGCAGAGTAGCCACCGCCTGGTCTCCGACGGCATCACCGGTCCGAAGACTTGGAAGCTGCTCACGGACCTTCTGGCCGCATTGCAGCAGGGTGGAATGCCCGCCGCGCCCAAGGTGTCGAGTCCCGGCGCGGCGGGCGTCGACCCGCAGCGCATCCATGTGTTGACGATCGCGCAGCAGTACCTCGGCGCGGTCGACTTCCAACAGACGCAGGGGGAGCGACCCAAGGGCCTGGACTTTCTCATCAGGCGCTCCACCCACCGAGTGGGCACGGACAACTTCAACTACTACTCGCTGATCTGAGGGGACGCAGGGCTGCCGGCCGGAACGACGGCGCTTTGGCGAGCGGCTGTGGACGTTCTTCTGCCGGCCGAGTCTCGGCTGGCTCGTGGCGCGTAGGAAGGGAAGAGCCAACGGTTTGCGCCTCCGGGACCGCTCCGCTTCTCTTGACCACGGGAGGCGGCCGGCGGATTATCCGTGGCAGGGAAGCGCCCATTTGCTGGCGAGGGCCGGGTAAGGCCGGGCTGGCCGACCCGGTGGTCACGTTTCGAGGGCGGGGTCGGCCGTAAAGGCCGGCGAAGGTGTCTACTGCTTCCGCGCGCAGCTCTCGATCACGGGAGCGTTTCGGCCGTGACGAAGTCCACCAGCGTTTGTGCTGCTCCATCTGTTCCCGCGCCGTCTCGCGAGGCTCATTCGCGTTCCGTCTGGCCGGACCATCCCGCCCGTCATGTCGGGTGGACTCTGCGCGGCACCCCCGCCCGCATCCAAACCGGCGAGAGATCATGAAGCATCTGAGCATCATTCGTGTGACCGCGTGCGTCGCGGGTCTGGTGGGAACGCTGGCGACTCTGCCGGTCGGCGCCGTCCAGGCACAAGACCTGACCGGCCGTTGGCGCGTCGGATTCCGCACCGGCCTGGGGGTCCGCATGAACTCGGGCACCGAGATCTCGTCCGGCGGCGTCGAGACGAGGACCAAGGCATCCGGACTTCTCGGGGTGCTCGAGCTGTCGCACTGGTTCAGCGAAGGTCTGGCGGGCACCCTGTCGGCGGGCGTGCTCTCCGTGGGGACCGAGGCTCGGATCGGAGACGGCGCGATCGAGACCCGCACGGCCTCGGTCATGCCCTTCTTCATCGGCGTGCGCAGCTACATGGACAAGGCCGGCCCACAGTCGGACACGAGGTTCTTCGGCTCGGTGGAGGTCGGGCCCGTGACGGGACACGAGGTGGCGTCCAGCATCGGCACCACCGTCGTCGCGCAGACGATCACGAGAACGGCGCTGGGGGGCAGACTCGGCGTCGGTGCCGACGTCAGCCTCGGGAGTCGGGTGATGCTGGTGGTGGGCGCGGGCTTCGACCTGATGACCGACTTCTCCGATCCCATCGGTGGACAGAAGAACCACAGCGGGGCCGACTTCGGCCTGGGCCTCGGGGTCCTCTTCGGCGGATAGACCCTCACGTGATGCGCCGGGCGCCTCAGATCGGATAGCGGAAGGCGACGTCCCGGATGAGGCGGTTCACGGCGTTGCCCGATTCGGGCCAGAGGTAGCGGTCCGACATCCGGTTGAGAGCCCGCCGCACGCCGGGAAACTCCTCGGCCACTCGCTGCAGGAGCGCCTCGACGCCGAGCGACCCGGCCTGGGACGTCTGCGCCGCCAGGCGATAGCCGGTCGCCCCCATGCGGTCGTAGTAGGAGATCGGGGGTGCCCCCTTCCGTTCGAGGCGGCCCTGCAGATAGTCCGGGAAGAGCCCGGAGATCCAGAGGGAGTAGTTGCCGAGATGACAACGGAGGAGGAAGGCCTTCTTCCCGTCTTCGCGGTCGGCCCGCGTCACGATGTCGACGAGGTAGTGGAACTCCTCGTCCGACGCATCCGAGAACCGGAACGCACGGGAGCCGCACCCGAAGCGGACCAGGAGGGTGGCGATGTAGTCGGTCATCATCCGGTCGTCGATGGAGCTCTCCAGGAGCGCGTGCCGGACCATGACGTAGGCGAGCACCTCGGGAGGCGCGGCCGCGAACGGGTCGGTCATGAGCGCGTTCAACACCCGGGGGTCGTCCAGAAGGCTGTCGATCCCCGACTCCTCCAGACGGCGCTGGGCGGCCTCCCCGACCTCCGGGTCGCTCCGGCCGAGCAGCCAGACCAGGTGCTGCGCGTCCTTCCGGCCCAACGATGCGCGGATCGTGGGCATGATCATGGCGTCCTCCCCTTCCTTCTTCTCGGTCGCTTCGTGCCGAAAGGTTCCGGGTCGCCTCCCTGCCACACCGGCTCATCCCCCTGTTCGACCTTGTGACGGTCGGACGAGACGCGTCAAGCATGAAATGTCAGGAGCCGAAGCCGCCGAGGCGCCGCTTGACCCCGCTCCCCCCTCTCGGCAGACTTCAAGAGGCGATGGAGTTCGCCTTGAACCACCGCTTGGTCGGTTGATGACTCCTACAGGCCCCCACACGTCGGGAGTCGTCATCCATGGAGTCGCCCACGTCGCGACCGCCGGCCGACGCGGACATCGCACCCTACCCTGCCTCCGGGACCACGGAGGCCACGCTCCCGAGCGAGGCCGAGCGCGGCGTTGCGTCCGCTCAACTGAGCTCCGCGTTGGAGGAGCTCGAGTGTCTGTGCGAGCGCTTCGGCGATCTGGACCTCCTCGAGGAGGCGCGCGCCGCCCGCGAGCCGATCGAGCAGAACGTGCTGCGCATGGTGGCGCTGGGGCAGTTCAAGCGGGGAAAGAGCACCCTCGTCAATGCCCTGCTCGGGACCCCGCTCCTTCCCACCGGCGTGGCCCCGGTCACCTCCGTGGCGACGCTCGTGCGATGGGCGCCCGAGCCGTGCCTCGGAGTCCGCCATGAGGACGGATCCGTCGAGGAGGCGGAGCTCGATCGCCTTGCGGACTTCGTCGTGGAGGGCCGCAATCCCGGCAACGCCCGCGAGGTTCGACTGGTGGAGGTCGGCTACCCGGCCCGGCTGCTCGAGACCGGACTCGTCCTGGTGGACACCCCCGGAATCGGGTCCACGGACCGCTCCTCCACCGAGAGGGCCTACGACTTCCTTCCCAGCGTGGATGCGGGGCTCGTCGTCCTTTCTCCCGATCCGCCGGTCGGGGAGGCGGAAGTGTCGTACGTCCGCGAGCTCGCCACCCTGACCCCGCATCTGCTCTTCATCCTCAACAAGGTCGATCGGGTACCGGAGGTGGAGTGGCGGGAGGCGCTGACGTTCAACCGCCGGGTGCTCGCGGACGCGCTCGGTCGCGACCCGGAGGGAGTCGAGATCATCCCCGCTTCGGCCAGGAGCGCGATGGAAGACGGCCCGGCGTCGATGGCCGCCGTCCGCGAGCGGGTCGAGTGGTTCGTCGAGAGGAAGGGGACGCGCGTCCGTGACGAGCTCGCGGAGCGCCGTTTGCGCTCCGTGGGCGCGAAGCTCGAGGCCCGGCTGGACATGGAAGCGCGCGCCCTCGAGATGGAGAGGCGCGAGCTCGACGACAGGATCGGGGAGCTCCGCTCGACGTTGGAAGTGCTCGGACGTCGCACCGAGCGCGCGGTGAGGAGTGTCATGGCGGCGGTCGGCGAGATCGTGACGGCGGCCGGACACGAGCTCCTGTCGGACATGCGGACCAGGACCGAAGGAGTGGCGGAGGGGCTGAGGCGAATGCTGGACGAGGCCCCCCCACGCCAGTCCAACGCCGCCGTCGCGGAACGTTTCGATCGATCGCTTCGGGAGGCGATGGGCAGCGAGCTCGATGCGTGGTGGGATCGGCAGGGCCGGGAGGTCACGAAATCCCTCCTCGACGAGATGGACCGGGCCGCCCGGGACCTGGTCGAGGCGCGGCGCGAGGCGTCGGATTGGATCCGCGAGACGTTCGGCGTGCTGTTGCCGGAAGAGCCCCGCGTCGGCGCGCTGAAGGAGTCTCGCGACTTCTACCGTCGCGTCGAGGGCGTGACTCCGCGCATCACGGTCGATCTGCTGCGGACGCTCCTGCCCCGGCGCCTGTATCGCCTGTGGCTCCGTCATCGGGCGGGCGCCGTGGCCGCCCAGGCCCTGGAGATGGGAGCCGGCCAGCTTCGTGGCGACCTCCTCTACAGGGCGCGAGAGACCGCCCGGGGCTACACGGCGAAGCTCCGCGCGTGGACCTTGGCGGGCACGGACGGGCTCACGGACGCATTGGCGCGGGCGGCCGCGTTTCGGGCGGATGCGGAGCGTGACACGGAGGAGCGCCACCGGGAGCTCCGGGCGATGTCCGATGGCCTGGACCTGCTCCTGGAGCGAACGACGAGCGTACGAGGCGTCGACTCCGAGTTCGAGACGGCCCCACATCGGGTCACCGGAGGGGAGGGCCGTTGAGCCTCAATTCCGCTCAGGCCCGGTCCGTCATGGCGACGTTCACCCACGTGAGCGAGCTCCTCGACGACGTCCTGAAGTTGGCCCGGGAGGACCTCTCTCCTTTCGATCGGCGACGGCCGGACCTGTCGCCGGCCGAGGTCCGGCGCCTCGTGACCCTCGTGTCCTCGATCCGGGACCGCATGCTGGAGGCGTTGGAGACCCTGGGCATCGAGCCGCCGAAGCAGGAGACGTCCGCCCGTTGGAGTGCGAGCACCTCGCTGCTGTTCAGTCGGATCGCGCTGTCCGATCTGTCGCCTGCCGGGCTCCGCGGATACGGTGCCGTCAGTCCGGAGGACGGGGACCTCGTGGCCGCGTTGTCCGCCGACATCTCGCAGTTGGTGGAGCGCGCCCAGGACATGCTCCAGGGCGTCGATCCGAGCTTCGTCGAGGCGATCGTCGATCGCGCTCGAGGTCCCGAGGGAGACGCCCTGCGGGAGATCTGGCACTTCGCGCGCCGGCACGAGCTGATCGACACGTACGCGGACATCGCCGCGGTCGCCGAGCGTGCGTCCGCGCCGACGGTCGACGTCGGGGTCTTCGGACGTACGAACGTCGGGAAGTCGTCCCTCATCAACGCCCTGGTGGGACAGGACGTGCTCCCGGTCGGCCCGGCGCCGACGACCACCATTCCGCTTCGGCTCGCGCTCGGCCCCGCCGGACTGCGAGTGCACAGAGCCGGGAAGCCCGACGAGGATCTGCCGCTGGACGATCTCCAGGGCCTCGATCCCACCTCCCTGGGGGACAACGAGGGGCGTCACGGGCCGTCGGACGTCGTCGCCCCGGACGCGTTCGTGCCCACCGCGCCGCCGGGGCTTCGGCTCATCGACACGCCGGGGGTCGGATCCCACACGGAGTCCGGGGGTGCACGTACGTTCGAGTGGATTCCCCGTTGCGATCTCGGCCTCCTCCTGGTCTCCGCGGGGTCCGCCCTCGAAGCGGAGGACATCGCCGTCGCGGGTGGACTGCTTGCCGCGGGCGTGGAGCTGAGAGTCCTCCTCAGCAAGGCGGATCTGCTCACCAGCGAGGAGCTCGAAGCCTCCCGGGGCCACCTGCACGACGAGCTGATCCGGCTTCTCGGTGAGGGCGCCGGGACGATTCTCCCGGTGTCCGTCGTGGCGAATGGAGCCGTGCGCCCGCTCGAGCGGCTTCGGGCCGAGGTCCTCGATCCGCTGGCGACCGGGGAGGGTCCATCGTCGGAGGGCCGACTCCGAAGGCGGTTGCAGCATCTGGTTCGCGAGGTGGAAGCGGCGTTCGAGGCCCACGCATCGGAGACGGCCGAAGGGGCCACGGACAGCGTCGAGGCGTTGCATGCCGCCCTCTCGGGAGCGCTCCCGAGCTCCTGAGGGCACGAGGCCATGCGCCCGCGACGCGTGGAGCCTCGATGGGAGCAGTGCCCCGGGCAAGAGAGAACTCCACGTGCCTGTGGGGTAGCCAACCGCTCGACCTGTTCAACCTCGTCACCGGGAGGGCGGGACCGTGAATCCGATCTCTTCGAAGGACTCCTCCGAGACGCCGGCCGAGAAGCGGGCGGCGCCGCTGGCGATCCCGAGCGAGGACTTCCGGGCCGCCGGGCACGATCTCGTGGACCGCGTCGCCGATTTCCTGGACGGCATGCGGGAGCGGCCCGTCGCGCCCGGTGAGGCTCCCACGCAGGTGCGCGCCGTGCTCGGGTCCCAGGCCGGGCTCCCGGAGGAGGGTACCGAGCTCGGCCCGCTCCTGCAGGAGACCGCCGAGCTCCTCTTCCGGCACTCTACGTTCAACGGCCATCCCCGGTTCTTCGCCTACATCACGGGCGCTCCGGCGCCGGTGGGCATGCTGGCCGACTTCCTGGCCTCGGCGGTAAATCCGAACGTGGGCGCGTGGAGCCTCTCCCCCGCGGCCAGCGAGATCGAGGCGCAGACCGTGCGATGGATCGCCGAGCTGATCGGCTATCCGGTAGACTGTGGCGGGCTCCTGGTCAGCGGTGGGAATGCGGCCAACTTCGTGGCCTTCCTCGCGGCCCGTGCCCATGCGGGCGGGTCGCGGATCAGGGAGAAGGGCGTCCCGGCCTCGGATGGCGAAGGGGCCCTGCGTGTCTACGGCTCCGCGGAGACGCACACCTGGATCGAGAAAGCGACGGACCAGTACGGTCTGGGGACCGATGCCTTCCGGTGGATCGAGACGGACCGAGAGCACCGGATGGACCCCGAGGCGCTGGCCCGAGCGATCGAGCGCGACCGCTCCGAGGGAGCCCGACCCATGATGGTGGTGGGGACGGCGGGAAGCACGGCCGTCGGTGCGGTCGACCCACTGGAGGAGATCGGCGCGCTCTGTCGGGAGCAGGGCATCTGGTTCCACGTGGACGGAGCGTACGGCGGCTTCGCCGCGGCGCTCCCCGACGCGTCTCCCGACCTGAAGGCGTTGGCGCGTGCCGATTCGGTGGCGGTGGATCCCCACAAGTGGCTCTACGCGCCGTTGGAGGCGGGCTGCGCGCTGGTACGCGACCCCGAGGCCCTGCGGAACGCGTTCTCCTATCACCCGCCGTACTACCACTTCGGCGTCGAGGCCACGAACTACGTCGACTACGGGCCCCAGAACTCTCGGGGATTCCGGGCGCTCAAGGTCTGGCTGGCCATGCGCCAGGTGGGCCGGAGCGGGTACCGGCGCATGATCGAAGACGACATCCGGTTGGCCCAGGCGCTCCACCAGGAGACCCAACGGCATCCCGAGATCGAGGCCGCGACCTGTGAGCTCAGCGTGGTGACGTTTCGCTACGTCCCCCCGGAGCTCGCCGACGAGGCGGAACGGCGGGCCGAGGATCTGGATCGCCTGAACGAGGAGATTCTCGATCGGCTGGAGCGTAGCGGGGAGGCGTACGTCTCCAACGCGGTCGTGGGGGGGCGCTTCTACCTCCGGGCTTGTATCGTCAATTTCCGCACCGAGCGGAGCGACGTGGAGGCGCTCCCGGAGATCGTCGCCCGCCACGGACGATCGGCGTATCGGGAGATGTTCTCCGCCTGACGACCGACCGGCCTCAACCTGGAGTAAACGCAGGGATGCGCGTACCGTCGATCCCCGGAACGCCGGCCACACGCTTGGCGTCGGCGAGCATTGCCTCGGTCCTGGTGGTGACCGGTGCGTTTCTCCAACCCGGTGGGGCGACCTTCTGGATCGACGCCTTTTTCCTCGTGGTGGTCTTCCTGATTCCCGCCCAGACGCTCACCAGGCCCGGCGACGTGCTGCACCGGTGGCCGCGTCTGCTGGCCATCACGTTGTTGGGCACGCTGGGTTGGGACCTGGCCACCGCCTTTCTGGCCGGGACGCGGCCGTTCCTGTCCGAGTGGTACCTGGTCTACACGTCCGGGCCCGTGACCCTCATGCTCCTGTATCTGGGCCATGCTGGCCTGGCGGCCGGGGTGCAGCGACTCGTTTCCAGGAAGTGAGCGCCGGGTCCGGAGCAGGTTTATCCGCTCCGGACCGGACCATGGCGCGGCCCTTCTACCGATCGCATCCCCCCGCTTGCACCCCGGTCGCGGGCCCTCTACTGTCCCGCGACCCAGAATCCAGGAACAGGAGGATCCCCAATGGCGGGTCTCGGGGTGCCGTTCGCCATGATCGTCCAGGAACAGGCCAGCATCGCGACGCTGGGCTGGGCCGATCTGCTCATCATCGGGCTGTACTTCCTGCTCGTGCTGGGCATCGGCTACTACCTGATGCACTTCACGAAGACCGGCGACGATTACTTCCTGGCCGGCAGGAAGATGACCGCATGGATCGCCGGCCTCGCGTTCATCTCGGCGAATCTCGGCTCGCTCGAGCTCATGGGATGGGCGGCTTCGGCCTACCAGTACGGCATCCTGGCTGCGCACTGGTACTGGATCGGGGCGATCCCGGCGATGCTCTTCCTCGGCATCATCATGATGCCGTTCTACTACATCTCGAAGACCCACTCCGTACCCGGATATCTCAAGCTCCGGTACGGCGAGGGGGCGAGCATGCTGTCGGCCATCTCGTTCGCGTTCATGACCGTCCTGATGAGCGGTGTGAACATGTTCGCCATGGCGCTCGTGATGAAGGTCGTGGTGGGCTGGGACCTGAACTTCAGCATCTGGGTCTCGTCGATCACGGTGATGATCTACGTGGTCCTCGGCGGCCTGCTGTCGGCGATCTTCAATGAAGTGCTCCAGTTCATGCTCATCTGGCTCGGCGCGCTCCTCGTGCCGATCATCGGCCTGATCGAGGTGGGCGGCTGGAACGGGATGGTCGCCAGGATCCATGCGAACGTGCCCGGCAACTACACGCACATGTGGAGCACCCTGGGGCACTTCACGGACAACCCGATGGGCATCAACTGGGTCGGGATCGTCTTCGGCCTCGGCTTCATCATCTCTTTCGGGTACTGGACGACCGACTTCCTCGTCGTCCAGAGGGTGCTATCCGCCAAGGACCTGCGGTCCTCGAAGATGGCACCGATCATCGGCGCGGGCTTCAAGATGCTGGTGCCGTTCATCGTGATCCTCCCCGGGCTCCTCGGCCTGGCCGTGATGCCGGGGCTCGTGGGGCAGAGCCAGGCCGTGGCCACGGGCGCCGCGAGCTACAACGAGATCCTGCCTCTGATGATGGCGCGCTACCTCGGGCCGGGCCTGCTCGGACTCGGGATCACCGCGCTCATCGCAGGATTCATGTCGGGGATGGCGGGGAACGTGACGGCCTTCGCGACCGTGTGGACCTACGACATCTACCGGCCGTTCCACCGGTGGATGACCAAGAGGGAGGTCAGCGACGCGCACTACGTGAAGATCGGTCGCTGGACCACCTTCCTCGGCGTGCTCATCAGCATCGGCACCGCCTACCTCGTGGAGCACTCCGCGAGCATCATGGACTACGTGCAGGCGCTGTTCAGCTTTTTCATCGCGCCTCTGTTCGGGACCGTCATCCTCGGAATGCTGTGGAAGCGGACGACGTCCGCGGGCGGCTTCTGGGGACTGCTCCTGGGAATGGGCTCTTCCATCGGCATGTGGGCCTGGGTGCGGCTCGATCCGTCGGCCCTGGCGATCATCGCGCGCTCTTCCGACGCGAAGGCCATGGCGGAAGACATGTACAGGGCCTTGTGGTCCTGGCTCATCTGCGTCGTGGTGACGGTCGTGGTGAGCTATATGACGAAGCCGAAGCCCGAAGCCGAGCTGGTAGGGCTGGTGAGAGGCTGCACGGAGCTCCCGTCCGAGGGACACCTGCCGCTCTTGAAGAGGCCGATCTTCTGGGCGGGCGTGGTCTTCGCCGTCTTCATCGTTCTGCAGATCATCTTCTGGTGAGCGCCGAGAACGCGTTGGGGGAATGGACAAATGGTTGACGAACACAGAATCTCGATCTGGTTCTTCATCGGCTCACTGCTGACGGTCTATGGCGTCATCATCTTCGTCGCGAGCCTCCCGGCGCTCTTCGGCGGTGCGCAGCCGGACGTGGTGCTCGCGAATCTGCATGCCGGCGCCTGGTGGAGCCTGCTGCTCATCGCGTTGGGCCTCATGTACGTGAAGGTCTTCTGGCCGTGGAAGAAAGAGGCCGACGACACGAAGTAGGCGGGGGGCGACCCCTCGGTAGCGGGCACCAAGCGGCCCGCTGCCACTCGTCCCCGGATGCGATCGGACCCGGGCGGCGGCGATCGGCGTTCGACGGTTGCCGCCTGCTTGCAACGGCCGTGTGGCTGCCCAAGGGATCTCCGAGGCCGTTCGCGGTGTTGCACTTCTGTTTTGCTGAAGCTGCATTCGACCACGAAAGAGAGCCACATCCCTGCCCATGACGGATCCTCCCACGCGGGGCCCCGTCCAGACAAGTCGTGTCCGGACCCCGATCCCGGGTCCCGAGAGTCAACGCCTCAGGGACCGGGAATCCCAGCATATCGCGCCTGGATTCCAGGCCATCGCAGCCCACGCAGGAATCGCGGTCGACAGGGGAGAGGGCTGTGACCTCGTAGACGTCGACGGCAACCGGTTCCTGGATCTGACCGCCAGCATCTGCGTGGCCGCCCTGGGTTACGGCCACCGGCGGTATCTGAGCGCCTTGCACGACCAGATGGACCGCACGCATGCGGGCTCGTTCACGACCGAGGCTCGCGTACGGGCGCTCGAAACGGTCACCGAGGTGGCGCCGCCCGGACTCACCAGGCTCCAGATGTACTCCGGCGGCGCGGAGGCGGTCGAGAGCGCCATGCGCCTCGCCCGCTGCTTCACCGGGAAGTTCGAGACGCTCTCGTTCTGGGGTGGCTTCCACGGCAAGACGAGCGGCGCGCTGGCCCAGATGGGGAGCGACTTCAAGCACGGTCTGGGACCCTTGGCGCCCGGGGCCTACCAGACGCCCTACGCCGACTGCGCACGGTGCCCCTTCGGCGCGAAGCACCCCGAGTGCGGACTCCTGTGCGTCGAGTTCGCCAAGGAGAAGATCGAGCGAGAGACGGCGGGCAGCCTGGCGGCGATCCTGGTCGAGCCGATGCAGGGCACGGCCGGCAACGTCGTGCCCCCGCCGGACTTCCTGCCCGCCGTCGCCGAAGTGGCCAAGGACAACGACGCGCTCCTGATCGCCGATGAGATGATCACGGGGTTCGGGCGCACCGGCAGGATGTTCGGGGTGGAGCACTCCGGGGTCACGCCCGACATCATGACGCTCGGAAAGTCGCTGGGCGGGGGCTTCCCGGTCAGCGCCGTGATGGCCAGGGACGAGATCACCCGGGCCGAGCCCTGGTCCAAGCCGAGCTTCTCGAGCTCGAGCTACGGAGGCCACCCCCTGGCGGCAGCGGCCATCGCCAGCTCGGTGGGGATCATCCGGGAGGACGACCTCGTGGAGAGCGCCCGCGTGGTGGGCGCCCATCTGCGCGACGGGCTGCGCGCGCTCTCCGAGCGGCGCCCAGAGGTCGCGCACGTCCGTGGTGAAGGACTCTTCATCGGATTCGACCTCGTGGACGAGCACGGCGCTCTATGGACGCGTGGACGGTGCCAGGCGCTGTTCCAGGCGATGCTGCGACGTGGCTTCGTCACCATGGCCTACGCCCCGCGCGTACGCGTCAACCCGCCGCTGATCTTCACGCTCGAGGAAGCGGACGAAGCTCTGACTGCATTCGATCACTCGCTGGAGGAGATTGCATGACGGATATAGAGAGGTCCGGAAACGGTCGTCGCCTGAGGGGCGCGCTGGTGGGATACGGATTCATCGGAGCCCGCGGGCATGTTCCCGCCTATCTCCAGCGTCACGACGTGGACATCGTGGCGGTCGCCGACGTGTGTGCCGCGCGGCGCGAAGCCGTGCCTGCGCTCCTGCCGCGCGCGAGGGTCTTCGACTCGGTGGACGCGCTGTTCGACTCCGGGATCCACCTCGACTTCATCGACATCGCAACGCCTCCCTCGGAGCACGCGGCCATCTCGCACCGGGCCATGGACAAAGGCCTGCACGTCCTGTGCGAGAAGCCGCTCACCACGAGCGCGCGGGAGGCCCGCGCCCTCATCGACAAGGCCCGGGCGACCAAGCGTGTCCTCCATCCGTGCCACAACTACAAGTTCGCGCCGGTCGTGGCGTCGATCGGCAAGATCGTCGCCTCGGGCAGGATCGGGCAGGTCCGGTCGGTGACCCTCGACACCTTCCGACCGACCCACGCGAAGGGCGTGGCCGAGTGGAAGCCGGACTGGCGTCGGCACCGCCGCTGGTCGGGTGGCGGAATCGCGATGGACCACGGCAGTCACAGCCTGTACCTCGCCTTCGATTGGCTGAACGCGTGGCCCACCACCGTGACGGCCAAGGTGGTCAACCAGGAGCCCGAGCGCTGGGACACCGAGGATACCTTGTCGGCCGTGCTCACCTTCCCCGAGAACCGCGTCGCGCGCGTCCATCTGACGTGGACGGCCGGCCTGCGGGCCGTCGTGTACTCCGTGCAGGGCGATCACGGTGCCGTCATCGCGCGAGACGACGACATCGAGATCGTGACCGCGCCCGGCGGCAGGGCGTCGGCCCAGGCCGGAGCGAAGTGGGACGTCGAGCGCACGACTGCCTCCTCCGATTGGATGGATGCCAGTCATGCCAAGTGGTTCAACGCGATGTTCGACGGATTCCTCTCGGCCATCGAGCACGGAGACTACGTGGGTATGGACGCTCTCGATGCGTACCACTGCATCGACGTCATCGATACGGCCTACGCTTCGGCATCCGATGGCTGTCGGGAGATGCGGCTGGAACGGTCCGATCCGTCGGCCGGTCGGGAGCCGTTGCCGGCACACCGGGACGGCTCGAGGCAACCCGAGCCCGTCGTGGCCGCCTGACGCTCCACGATCCGGCACCGTCATGAGCCGCAAAGCGCAGGCGCTCTTCTTCACCTTCGGTGCGGCGCTCTTCGTCTTCCTGGTGCGGAGAGTCGGCGTCCACCACCTGCTCGCCAACGCCGCCCGCATCGGTTGGCTGATCGTACCGGTCGTCGGCGTGTACGCGCTGGTCTATGCCGCGAATGCGTGGGCGTGGGCCGTCATCATGGGTGGCGAGCCTCGCCGACCACCCCTGTGGCGCACGTATGCCTTCACGATCGCGGGTTTCTCCATCAACTCGGTCACGCCGATGGCGAACGCGGGGGGAGAGCCCTTCAAGGTCGCGGCGGTGTCGAGCTGGCTGGGGACGCGGCGGGCCACCGGGTCCGTCGTGCTCTACGTGATGGTCCACGCGCTCGGTCACCTGCTCATGTGGCTGACGGCCCTCCTCCTCGCCCTGACGCTCGTCCACACTTCCGTGCCGCGCGGCGTGATGGTCGCGGTCGCGGCGGTGTGCGTGGGTCTCACCCTCTTCCTTCTCTCGCGACACCGCCGCGGCTTCCTCGAGAAGCTGCTGGATCTTCTCCTCCAGGTGCCGCTCCTCGGGGGATGGGCCGGACGGCTCGAGCGCCGGAGGGAGACCCTCGTACGCCTCGACGCGCAGATCACCGCCTTCTACCACGAGAGCCCCGGGCGATTCTATCAGGCTCTGGGTCTGGAATACCTGAGCCGATGCGTTTCCGTGCTCGAGTACTCCCTGATCGCGATGGGCGTGGGACTGTCGCTGAGCTACGCGCAGGCGTTCGTCATCGGTGCGTTCACGTCGATGATCACCAACATCTTCTTCCTCGTGCCGATGGAGGTGGGCACGAAGGAAGGAGGGATGTACGCCGTCTTCGCGGCCCTCGGGCTGAACCCGGCAGTCGGGCTCTACGTCGCCGTCGTGAGTCGCGTGAGGGAGATCGCCTGGATCGCGATCGGGCTCGGCCTGGTCTGGCTGGCGGGTCCCACCAGAAAGGAGGCGCCGAGGGCGGTTGCGGCGGGCTCGAGCGAAGTCGAGACGCTGATGGCCGTCGGACCGGGATCGGGTGAGGCCGGCCCATGACGCCGCGCATCGTCCTGCTCCGCCATGGGCACAGCCTCGCGAACCAGCGTCGGCTGATCGTCAGCCGACCCGAGAATGCCGCGGACGCGTATGGCCTGACGCTGCTGGGCCGGGAGCAGGTCCGGACGAGCATCGACGTGGCCATCTCCGGGGGCTTGCTGACCGCCCCCGTCCACCTGGTCTGCTCTCCGCTGTTGCGGGCGCGCGAGTCCGCGGATCTGGCGGGAGAGCTCCTGGGCGTGGACCCGTCCACGGACGCGCGCCTGACGGAGCGTGACTTCGGAGAGCTCGAGCTCGGCTCCGATGATCGCTACCACCAGGTCTGGGCGGAGGACCGCCGCGATCCGACCCACGGGTGTTGGGGGGTGGAAAGCGTCGCCGAGGTGCTCGAGCGGGCGAGGGCGCTGGTGGAGGAGCTCACTCGTGAGGTGCCCGTCGGGGCGGTGGTACTGTGCACGCACGGGGACGTCGCCTCGACACTCCTGTGCGCCTCTCAGGGGGCGCCGCTGAGAACGCACCGGGAAGTGGGGGCGCTGAGAACCGGGTGCTTGCGGAGTCTCCCCTCCGTGGAAGCCGTTCTCCGCGCCCGAGACTCGCTCCGGGTCGCGAGGGAAGCGTAGCTCGACTCCCCGCTCAGTAGGGGCCGATGCTGCTCACGCCGGAGACGAAGGCGTTCACCGTCTCGGGATTCCCGGCGTAGCGGATCCAGGATACCCCGCTGGCATAGGCATCCAACCGCTCCCAGACGAAGACCTCGGCCCAGGCGACACCGGACGTGAAGACCCTGGCCGTACGCGTCTGGAGGTCCAGGCCTCGGTAGGCCGTCGCACCCGACAGGACCAGATCGAGGCGGTCGACCACGCCGCGCGCCGTGAGGGCGCATGCCCCGCTCAGCGTCACGAGCAGCTCGGGCTGTTCATCGAGATCCACCTCGAAGCCGACGGCGCCGGAGCCTCCGATCGCGTGGACGGTCGCGGCCTCCACGTCGAACACCAGCTCCGTGACGGGGTCCAGGTTGACGCCCTTGGCAGGCCGTATGTAGAGCGTGCCGTCCAGCACCTCGGAGTCGATATAGTCGATCAGGTTGTCATCCGCCGTGATGCGCAGCCGCTCCTGGCCGGTCCGCCCGATAACGACGCGCCCGACCCCGGACACCTCGATCCGCTGGAAGTCCCGAACCATCCGGGAGACCGTGACCGGGTGCCCCGAGCCTCGAATGCCGTCCGAATCCGAGCCGTCCGCATCGACCGAAACCGAGAGCGGAAGGACGCATCCTGCCAGCAGGACCGTCATGCCCGACACCACTGCCTTGTACCCGTTCATCTCCCCACCTCCCGTGCTTCGATCCCATGCAGGCGTGTGCGAACCGAGCGCACCGATCGTCAGAACTCGTAGCGGAACCCGATGGTCGGCAGGAGCGGGAGCAGCGTCTGGCCGTTTCGGCGCTCCATGATCATCGTGCCGTTCGAGTAGGTGCCTCCGAACTCGTACGATCCGAGGTTCGTGCGGTCGTACAGGTTGAAGAAGTCCAGATAGGCGCGGAGCGTGTTTCTGCGGACCGTGAAGTCGCGGGTCACCCGCAGGTCCATGCGATGGTACGCCGGTAGCCGCAGCTCGCGGATCGGGCCGAACGTGCGGGTCCAGAAGATCCGTCCGTCGGGCAGCTGCTCCACCTGGTAGCTCCAGGCCGTCGCCGGCCACCCCGAGTGGTAGCGCCAAGCGACCGAGATATTCCAACGGGGGTCGGGCGTGTAGGACGCGTTCAGCCCCACTGCGTGACGTTGGTCGTACCGACGCGGCACCCACAGCGTGTTGGCGCATCCGCTCCCGGCGGCGCAGTCCGCGCCGAACAGCTCCGGCACCTCGTCCTCCGCGATGGAGAGGACGTAGCTCGCCGACCAGGCCCAGCGTCTTCCCGACCGTCGCTCCACCGTCATCTCCACGCCACGGGCTCGGCCGCGGCCCGGGTCGACGCGCAGGCGGTCGCCCTCGGCTTCCGGGAAGATCTCCAGCTCTTGCTCGAGGTTGAGGAACCGCGGGCGCTGGTCGGAGATGGAGCGGTGGTAGAGCTCCACTCGCGCGCTGAGGCCATCGGCGAAACGGTGCTCCAGGCCCAGGGCCACCTGCTCCGACCGCTCCCGGGGAGTGAAGCTCACCTCGCCGTCCCCGACCTCGAGCTCCTGGATGCCTTGCGACTGATGGTAGCGGCCCCAACTCGCGCGAAGCGTGGTGGACGGATCCAGGTCCAGAGCCGCCATGGCTCTCGGTGAGAAATCGTCGTCCCCCGTATAGGTCACCCGGTCGTAGCGGACGCCGATCTCCATCGTGAGGGGGTCGACGGGACGGACGCGGGTGGCTGCATGAATCGCGAGCTGGCTGCCGTCAGGGGCCAGATCCACGCCGCTGCTGTCCACCTGCTGCACCGGCGTGCGGTCCGGACCGAGGACTGGTGTCCAGGTGACGGCCGAATAGTGGTAGGAGGCATCGAGCCGTCGCGCTTCGGCGCCGACCTTCAGGAGCGCCCGACTGCCGAGCTCGATTCCGAGGTCGTGTCGAATCCCCATGAAGTCGAAGTCACGGTCGTCGACCGCCGCGATCCGATCCGGCATACCCGGCCGGTTGAGGTCCGCGATGAGGCCGTGGCGGTGATGGCTCAGCCGACCGACCCAGGCGACCGTCTTGGACGACATCTTCGGGTGAAGAGACGATTCCCAGGTCAGCCAGCCGTAGCTGCTCGTCCAGCCGGTGTCGAGGTCGACCCTGTTCAGGCCGTCGGTTTCGGCATCGTGCAGGCCGAAGTCGTCCCCTGCGTGCAGCACGTGGACGCTCACGAGGTTCCGGCCGCTCAGCTGATAGCTCGCCTTGCCGAACACGTCCCAGTACTGGGGCGAGAGCCGCTTGTCCTCGCCGATGAGCCTGATGAGGATGCCCATGAATCCCCGGCGGGCTGAGACCAGCCAGGAGCCGCGGTCGCCCGCGAATCCACCGCCGTTCATCGCGTTCACGTTCGTGATGCTCATGCCGAGGGTCGTCCTGGGTTTGCCCGACAACGTCCGCGACTTCATGTCCAGGACCCCGGTGAGCTTGTCGCCGTACTCCGCCCCGAATCCTCCGGCCGTGAGCTCCACGGCCCCCAGGGCGTTCAGATCCACGATCCCCAGCGCCCCGTCCCAGTCCTTCATGTGATACGGCTCGTAGAGCTCGATCCCGTCCAGCCGAACCGCCACCTCCCGGTCCGATCCACCACGGATGTTGAGCTTCGTCGAGATGTCGTGGGCTGCCACGCCGGGCATGCGCTTGAGCGAACGGAAGACGTCCTCGCCGACCTGCGGCATCGTCTGGATCTCTTCCCGGGTCAGCACTTGGACGGCGGTCGGTGAGACGTCCTCCAGCATGCTGAACGTACCGGGGGAGACCACGATCTCCGGAAGGGGGATCACGGCCCGAGCCAGCCGTACCGTCAAGACGAGGGTGTCCCTTGCTGCGACTCGGACGCCCTCCAGAGTCC
>CAZVYM010000016.1:22967-50758 GCA_964630935.1 uncultured Gemmatimonadaceae bacterium
CGTACCGTCAAGACGAGGGTGTCCCTTGCTGCGACTCGGACGCCCTCCAGAGTCCGGGGTGTCCAGCCGATGGAGGTGATCGACAGGCGGTGGGTGCCCGGCGGAACGTCCGTGAGGATGAACGTCCCGGCCTCGTTCGAGAGCACGCCGGGCCCGTTCTCCAGCTGGACCATCGCGTTGAGCACCGGAGAGCCTCCCTCGGCCGCCAGGACCCTGCCGATGATGACACCCGTGCGAACCTCGGGTTCTGCGGTCGTTACCGGAACGATGCGGACCTGCCTCCCGCTCGCCCGGAACGTGAGCTTCGTGCCCGCCAGGATGCGCGTCAGCGCCTCGCGGACCGTCAGGCTCTCGCACGCACACGCTACCTTGCGGCCCGCCGGAATCATGTCCGGGCTGTAGACGAGAGAGATCCCGGCCGTTTGGCGAAGCAGGACCAACGCCTGCTCGATCCCAGCATCCTGGACGTTGAGCCCGGCGGCTCCCTCCAGCGCGGACTGCGCCGTGAGCGAGGTCGGGACGGCCGCGAGAGCGGCCATCGCCATACCCACGGACGCCGGTGGAGAGAGCCACCGGCGAAGGAACCTCATCCCCTCTCTCATCCTCCCCTGGGCTCTCATGACGCCCTCCCACCGAAGTGATCCTCCGCCGAACCGGACCCGTGCGACCCCTGTCATGCTCGTCACCCCTGTCACGCCTCCGGCGGCCCTCGTCTACCAATCCATCGGATCGAGCGGCTGGAGCTCCCAGCGCCTCCTGTGGGTCGGCCGGAGCGCCGTCTGTACGACGTCTCCGGGCAGCTGGGCGTCCGGCGTGGAATCAACCAGGGCTTCCGAGGGCCTCGCGCGTTCCCATCGCGGCTCGTCGGCTCCCGGCGTGCTCGCCTTCGTCACGACGCTACGCGCGGCCTTCCTGCCAAGCGCCTGCGAGTGGCGCGCAGCTTGCGGCCAACGCTCCGGTGGTGCCAATTGACCGGACGGAGAGCCGGCGCCGGCTCACGAAGCGGTCTCGCGCCGGATACCTGCTCTGAGCGTCCGGGGCGGTCACCTGCCCGCCCGACTCCCGGCGCGGGAGAGTGCCGCGGGATGACGGACCGCAGCCTGCCACCGGACCATGAGCTGATCGAAGGGATCCGCATCGGGGACAGTGCGGTCCTGGAGCGGCTGATGGCGGCCTATTGGGTCCCCTTGGTCCAATTCGCCGGCCGAATCCTCGACGGCTGCGCGGATCCACAGGACGTCGTCCAGGAAGCGTTCATTCGGCTATGGACCCACCGGGAGCGATGGGATGCGGAGGGATCCGTTCGGTCGCTCCTGTACACGGTCACGCGGAACGCGGCGCTCGACGAGCGCAGGCGCAGCGCGCGAGGCGAACGGCTCTCCCGGGCGGTGGATCCCCCTCGCGCCGCGCCCGCCCCCTCGGAATCCGCGGAGGCGGGCCAGTTGGGACGGGCGGTGGTGGAAGCCGTGTCGAGCCTGCCCACGAAGCGGCAGGAAGTGTTCCGGCTCTCGCGCGAGCAAGGGCTCTCGTACGCGGAGATCGCCACCGTCCTGGGGGTGTCTCCGCAGACCGTGGCGAATCACATGAGCCTGGCGCTGGCCGACCTGCGTCAGGCGCTCGCGTCGCATCTGGAGTCGGAGCCATAGACCGCTCCGGAATCGGAAGGGTGGATTGCTCCCCCAGTCCTCGTCGTGGGTCGCGTGGAACTCCAAGCCGTAGAGCGATCCAGCGACGTCTTCCGGTGCCCCGCCTCGGAGCGATTGGTAGAGGTCCCGACCCACGAGCGTGACAGGGACGGAAGCGTCAATCTCCGACAGCCCGGAGCCACACGTTGGACGAGCTCATCATCCAGGTGCTACTCGGCGAAGCTCCACCGTCCGTGGCGGAGCGGGTCCGGCGGTGGCGTGCGGAGTCTCCCGAGAACGAGGAGTACTTCCGCGTCACGGCCTGGGTCTGGTCGCTCACCGAGCCTACGGAGAACGCCGGGTCCGCCGAACCCCTGGACCCGGCTGTCATCCTCCGGGCAGCGGAGGCGCGGAGGTCGGCCGACGCACCATCGGGGGTCGTCCCGATCTCCCACGCGCGGCCCCGGTCCTGGAAGTCCAAGCGCGTCGTCGGGTGGAGTGTGGCGCTGGCCGCCGGCATCGCGGCGGTCGCGCTCGGAGTCCGGGACCGTGCACCTCCATCTGGGGCCCCGCCGACGGCCGTCTGGTCGGCGCCGGCGACCGCGTCGCGCACGGTGACGCTCGACGACGGGAGCTTCGTGAAGCTCGCCGCCGGGAGTCGCCTGGAGACGTGGATCTCGCGCGACGGGCGGAGGGTCGGCCTGACGGGCCGTGCCTTCTTCGCGGTGGCCCACGACCCGGCGCGCCCGTTCAGCGTGCGCTGCGACGGCGTCGAGGCGCGCGTGCTGGGGACGCGCTTCGAGATCTCCGACATGAACGGATCCGTTCGCACCGTGGTGGTCGACGGCCTCGTCGCGGTCTCGAACGACAAGGGCTCGGTGGAAGTGCCCGCCGGAAGTCTCGCGCAGGCGCGACCCGACGCGCCCCCGATCACCGAGACCCCGGAGGACATCTACGCCGCGCTGGACTGGCCCGAGGGCGTGTTGTTGTTCAACGGCACGCCGCTCGGCCGGGTGGCTCGCGAGGTGGGAGGTGTGTTCGGAAAGACCGTGGTGGTCGCGAACGAGCGTCTCCGCGCCCTCCGCATCTCGGGCACCTTCGAGCAGCAGAGCTTCGAGGAGGTCGTGCTCGCCCTGTGCGAGACCGTCGGCGCCAAGTGCGCCCTCACCGAGGGTGGTGCGACGATCGGAGGATAGAAGGTCTCAGGTCGGAGTGCTGCGCGTCGCTCCGTGCACCCCGAATCCCGTCAAGGCGGCGTACCGTGACCCGGCTGCCCCACGACCCTCCGCTCACTTGCTCCTCAACGTCACCGAGACGTAGGGCGCCAGAGGCAGCTGATCCAGCCTGCGACCCGTGTAGAGGTCGTAGTAGAACATGTTCTGCCGGTCGTACGCGTTGATCGCCCCGGCCTGTACCACGAGGTTCCCGAACGACAGATCGATGTCGCGCTCGATCGACACGTCGAGCCTGTGCGTCATGGGCAGTCGCCCGGTGAACGGCCGATCGAGCACGATGCGTGTCGTGCCCAGATTGACGTGGGGGTCGTACAGGTTCCGCGTGTAGTCGAACGCTTCGTCGAAGCCGATCGGCCGGGTGAAGGGCAGCCCCGACCCGAACTGCCACCGGACCGAGACCCTGAAGTCGTCGAGATTCAGGCTCGCGAGGGCGTTGACCTGGTGGCGGCGATCGTGCGGGGGGTGGTAGCTGAGCACCGGCTCGCCGAACCAGCTGGCGAACTCGGCCTGCGAGGCCTCGTACAGCGTCCAACTGTAGCCGTAGCCCACGAAGCCGTAGAAGTGCGGGCTGGTGTACTCCACCCTGGCGTCCGCTCCGTAGACCTTCCCATCGGCACGACCGAGCGTGGTCTGGAACTGGGCGACCGCCTGGAGAATCGGCACGGGGATGTCCCACAGCCGCTTGTAGTATCCCTCGAGCGACCAGCGGAAGGCGCCGCCGAGCGGCTGCTGCCAGCCGAACATCGTGTGCAGCGCGGTGAGCGGAATGTCGTCGGGCGCCTTCATCCACGCGGTGAACACGGAGCTGACGTCGCGCATGTCGCTCGTTCCCACGACGCTTTGCCGGTACAGGCCTACGGCCCCCTGGAGCGTCCCGCTCGACGTGCCGAACGGCCGCCAGCTCGCCCGCAGCCTGGGCTCCACTCCGGGGTGCGGAGACAGCACGAGCACCACGCCCGGCTTCACCTCGACGAGGCTCCCGACCGGAATGCCCGCCTCCACGTAGCCGCTGACGCCGAACACCCCGTCCGAGCGACGGGCCTGGTCGGTGAACAGCTCCGCCAGGTCGTACTTCATGTTCTCGACGTAGATCTCGTAGCCGGCCTGCACGGGGACCGAGCCGATGAGTCCGGCCGCGTGCAGATCGTGCTGCATCCGCCAGATGCTCGAGTGGAGCTGCGACGAGCCGCGGCTTACGGCGTCGCTGGCCGATCCGCTGTAGCTCCAGTTGGCTTCGACCCGCTGTCCGTTGGGCCGAAGGCTGATGCACTTCAGGCCCAGGAGCGCGTTGTTCCAGGATACGTGCGACTCGACCTCCTCCGGGTCGATTCGCCCGCGGTCCGCGGTATGGATCCCGAGAAGGGAGCAGCGATTGTCGGTCAGCTTGAAGAGCTCGCTCTCGAACGTGAGCGGCTGCGTGCTCCCGAGCAGTGCCTTGCTCGTCTCCTCGACCAGCGAGCGCCGTACGGAGACCATCCACGAAGAGCCGCTTCCCATCGGCCCTTCGGCGAGCCCCTCGGCGATGAACGGACTCACCGACACGTCTTCGTGGAAGTGGTTCGGGTCGCCCTCGCGCAGATGGACGTCCAGCACCGACGACGTTCGGCCATGGTAGCGCGCGCCGAAGCCGCCCGCGTAGAAGTCCGCGCTCTTGACCAGAGCCTCGGGGAACACCGAGTAGAAGCCCAGAATGTGGAAGGGCTGGTAGATGGGAATGCCGTCCACGAGCACGAGGTTTCCGGACGGGGTCCCGCCGCGCACGAAGACCTGCCCTCCTCGATCGCCCGTGGTGGTCACGCCGGGGAGCGTCTGGAGATAGCTGGCGAGGTCGCCCGACCCACCCGGTACGGGGACCACGTGGAGATCCCGAGGCGTGACGACCTGGCGGCCCAGGTCCTTGACGGCGGCACCCTGATCCGGCCTCACGACGATGCCTTCCAGCTCTACCGCCGACTGCTCGATCGCGAAGTCCAACGTACGCTGCTGACCGACGGTCAGGGTGACCGCCTGCTCGTGCTGCTTGTAGCCGATCAGCCTGCTACGCAGCGTGTACGCGCCCGGGCGAATCCCCTCGATCCTGTAGACGCCGTCCTTGCCTGTGAAGGCGCCGTAGGCGTGTTGCCCGGCCGTCTCGAGCATGACGGCGACGTCCTCCAGCGGACGGCCCGTGCCCTTGTCCGTCACGGTTCCACGCAAGGTCGCCTCCTGCGCCGCAGCCGGAAGGGCACGGAGCACGACCGCGAGCAGCGTGAGGCGGAGGGCATCCGAGATCAGCGTTCGAGTCGCGCGCCGTACGATCTGTCGTGGCTCCGACCAGAGCGTTCGCATCATCGTCATCCTCGAGTCGGCTTCGCCGGGCAATACGTGATTCGCTGGAGCGCCACGTCGGTTTCGCGCTGCTCGCCGGGCGAGAACTCCACGGTATCGACGGGGATGTCGTGGATGGTGACCTCACCGGCGAAGGGGTCGATCTCCGGCAACGCGCTGTCCTTCACCATGTAGCGGACGCCCGGCTCCAGACCGCCGATCTCGTACGCTCCGGTCGGGTCCGTTAAGGCCGTTCTGACCTTGGCCGGGTCCCGGTCGAGCTCCGTCAGGCTGACCGTGACCGAGTCGAGCGGTCCGTCACCGCAGCGCGTCTCTCGCACGGTGCCCTTCAGGGTGGCGGACGCCTCGTCGTAGCGAAGCACGCAGTAGGTCTGGATGGGGGTACCGGGCGAGGCCTGGAACGTGCAGCGCTCGTACGGGATGCTGCGCGTGAGCACGCCACCGAGGAACCCCACCGCGTTCGTCACGTTGGATACCTGCTGCGAGGCGCCGAGCCCCGCGAGGGCCGAGACGTCCCGAGAAGGCCAGGCCGACTCCGACGCGACCATCAGGAAGCCCCGCGTCGTCACGGTCACGTGGCCGCAGGTTCCGCGCTCGTCGACTTTCCCTTCGCTGACGTCCATGCCGAAGAGTCGGACGTCCGCGCTGTCCGGTTGGAGGCGGACGCTGTCCGCTCCCCAGCCGCAGCGGTCGTAGAAGCGTGCCGTCCTCACCAGGAACGGCAGGTGGTTGGGTCCCGGAATGCGGATGTAGTCGGGGGCGTTGTTCTGTGCGACCGACACTTCCACCGGGTAGTACCGCGGGATGTCCACGACGGCTTCGGCGGTGTCCCCGTTCTCGAGCCCCACGGAGAACCGGTACGCGGATCCGGGCTGGATCTTCTCGGCCGTCCAGAAGTCGTGGACATACGCGGCGCTGGACCCGAACGTCGCGTCCGCCTCGCGGGAGAACCTGAACACCGAGTCCCTCAGCTCGATCGTCCGGCCGGTGCCGAGGTTCGTGACCGTCACCGTGAGCCCGAGAGAATCCTGCGACGTCATGGCGACCGGCCGCAGGGGCGTGACGCGGATCCACTGGGTGTCCGCGGAGGCGTCGAGGTAACCGAAGACAGAGAGCTGTGCCTCGCTGCTGGGCGCGACGGGCTCGAAGCTGTCATCGCATCCCGCAGCGAGCGCGGAGACGACGGCGAGCATGCAGGCCAACGGCCGCGCCGCACCCGTGGGCCTGCGCCGCCGGCTCGCGGCCGGCCGCCGTCCTCTGCGAGCCGCCGTGCGGGAGCTCATGGCTTCTGGTCGCAAGGGGTCAGTCGTTGCAGATCGACGTCGTACACCCGCTGCTCGCCCGGCGCGAACGTCAGGGTGTCGTAGCGCAGCGTGTAGATGTCGATCTCTCCGGACCCGAAGACCGGAATCGGCTTGGCCCGGACTTTCAGCGCGTATCGGATCCCCGGCACGAGCGCCGAGATGCCGTAGGTCCCGTCGGCTCCGGTGACGTACGACCTGATCTCGGCCGGAGTCTGGTCGAGCTCCGTCAGCTGCACGGTCACGGAAGCGATCGGCCCGTCACTGCAGCGGGTCTCCCGAACGCGGCCCGCCAGGCTGGCGGACGTCCGGCCGTAGTGGAGCTCGCAGTAGCTCGGCGGCAGTGGCCCGCTGTCGGCGAACGTGCAGCTCTCGTAGGGGAGCAGCTTGGTGAGAACGCCTCCGACGAACCCGACGGCGTTCGTGACGTCCGACACCAGGCCCGCGGTGCCCAATCCTCCCGGGGAGTACTGGCTCCCGGACGGCCACGTGGAATCCGATCCGACCAGCCACAGCTCACGCTTCAGCACGGTCGGTTGCTCGCAATAGCCGCCGCCGCGTTGGGGGACCGCTACCTTCGCGATCGGGATGTCGTAAGCTCCATCGCTTCCGGGCGTGCCGTCGTACCAGACGGTGTCCACCCCCTCTCCGCAGCCGTCCCGGAACTGGATGGCTTGGGCCACGAAGGGGAGGTGGTTCAATCCCGTGATTCGGAGATAGTCGGCGCCGTACGCTCCTCGATAGCCGGCCGGGATCTGCGCGAGCCCGACGACCACGTCGTAGTCCAGCGGGATCTTCACCTGCGCCTCGGCGGGGTCGCCCCCTTCACGCGTCATGGAGAGCCTGTACGTGGCGCCCGGCTCGATCGGCTCCGTCGTCCAGAAGTTGTGGACGTGCGCACCCTGGGACCCGACGGTGGAATCGGCGTAGTGTGTGAACGTGAACACCGAGTCCCGGAGCTGGACCGTGTGCTGGGTGTCCAGGTCTTCCAGCGTCACCGTGGCGCCGAACGAGTCGGGTGCCGTCGGCTGCACCGGGCGGATGGGCATGACGCGAATCCACTGCGTATCCGCGGAGGCGTCGAGGTAGCCGAAGACCGACCAGCGCGCGGCGCTGGGAGTGAGCGGCTCGAAGGTCTGGTCGCAGCCGGCCGCGGCGAGGGCCGCGCAGGCGCAGGCCAGCATCGCGGAGGATCTCGTGCCCGAGACTAAGGTCCGCCATCCGGCTCTCGGTGCGCCCCGGCGAGGCGGCCGAGTCGCCCGGCCCGTCAGGTGGCGCATCGGGATGGCGCAGCGGCAGAGAGTCGCCCGGACCCGGAAGGTCCAGGAATCGGATTCACGGTCGTCGAGGCAGGTTGGTGGAATTCGCTGGGGAAAGCTCGACCTTCACCAGCTTTCACACCCGGGGCGCTCGATACGTTGAGCCCCGAGGTGCTCGACGGGTCGGAAGCCCGGGGCCCGATACGTGGAGCGGGGCTGCTCCAGCGTTGGAGCCGGGGGAAGATGCGGCACTCACCGCCTTCGGCGTCGGAGGTCGTGCCTTCCACGATTGCCCGATCCGGAGGGACGCGGATGACATCGCGGCGGCCTCGACGGCGCGCTCCTGGACGTTCGCGCGCGCGACGTCCATGTTGGGCCGATGCGAACCCTCGCCCGTCGGACCCGTCTCATCCTGGCGCTCGCTGCCGCGCTGGCGGCATCCTGCGCGCCCGCCCCGACCCCCCGGCCCATGGATGTGGTCGAGGCCACGATTCCGCAGATCCAGGAGGCCGTGCGCTCCGGACGCACGACGTGCCGCCAGGTCGTCCAGGCGTACCTGGATCGCATCCGCGCGTACGACGTCCCGCGGGGGATCCACGCGATCACCGTGGAGAACCCCGACGCGCTCGCCACGGCGGATTCGCTCGACCGCGCCCTGGCCGATGGGGGAGCGACCGGTGCGCTCTTCTGCGTGCCGATGCTCGTGAAGGACAACTACGACACGAAGGGCCTGGCCACCACGGGCGGATCCATCGCGCTGCGTGACAACCGCCCTCCCACCGATGCGTTCGTGGTCCGGAGGCTGCGCGCGGCCGGTGCCATCGTGCTCGCGAAGACGAACATGGCCGAGTGGGCCTTCAGCCCACGCCAGACGGTGAGCTCGTCGTTCGGCACGACGGCCAACGCCTACGCGCCGGACCGGGTCCCGGCCGGCTCGAGCGGGGGGACCGCATCGGGCGTGGCGGCGAGCTTCGGAGCCGCGGGCCTCGGCACCGACACCGGCAACTCGATCCGCGGACCTTCGTCCCACCTGGACCTCTTCGGGATTCGCTCGACCATCGGGCTCGTCAGCCGCGGGGGGATCATCCCCCTCTTCTTCGATCGCGACGTCGCCGGACCCATGACGAGAACGGTCGCCGACGGGGCACGCATCCTCGGCGTGATCGCGGGCTACGACCCGGCCGATCCGTACACCGCGCTCGGTCGAGGACACGTGGCGGCCGACTACACGACGTTCCTGGATGCCGACGGCCTTCGGGGGGCGCGCATCGGAGTCCTGCGCGCTCTCGCCGATCCTGCCCGAGCCGACACCGCCGTGCTGCGCCTCTTCGACCAGGCGCTGTCCGACATGAGGGCCGCCGGGGCGGTCCTCGTCGATCCGTTCGAGCTTCCCACGCTCGAGGCCGACACGCGTGCGCGCGGCCTCTTCTGCTCCCGGTTCCGTTACGACATGCACGAGTACCTGGCGTCGCTCGGGGACGAGGCGCCCATCCACGACGTGGCGGAGGTTCTGAAGACCGGACAATACGCTCCGTACGTGGAAGACCGGCTCCGCTCGGCCATGAAGGAGCCGGCCGACGTGCCACCCGGCCGGTGGGACCCGCCGTGTCCCGACTACGCCGAGAACCAGCCGCGCCAGCGGTTCCTCGAGCACGTGACGGCCGCCATGGACAGCGCGAACGTCGAAGCGATCGTCTACCCGACCTGGACCTGGCCGCCCGCGCACCTCGACCGCGCCGTGGAGGAGTACCGCGGGGACAACAGCCAGATCATCGCTCCCTCCACGGGCATGCCCGCCGCTACGGTCCCGATGGGGTTCACCTACGACTCTCTGCCCGCGGGGCTGCAGATCCTCGCGCGTCGCTGGGACGAGGGTGTGATCTTCCGTCTCGCGTACGCCTACGAGCAGGCCACCCACCGCCGGCGTCCGCCCGAAGGCTTCCCGAGCCTGTCGCCCGAGGAGGGGCGGTCGCGCTAAACGCGAAGCCCGCCTATTGTGTCCCTCCGGTGTGCGGCCGCAGCTGCGACCGCACGCTTCGGCCCTCCCGGCGGACCCGGGCACGTAGACGATGGGCACCGAGGTGGACGACGCGGCGCTCGAGTGCAGACGTCCACGTGCCGCAGTCCGCAACGATACGCACGACGTCGCGCGAGGTCCCGGACCTTTCCGCCCTCGGCTACCACACTCCTTCCCGAGACTGCCTCATGTTGACACACGTTCGCGTTCGGGGCCGGAGCCTCTATTGGCGACCGGCGATCACTCTGGGCGCGGTTCTCGCGCTCACCCTGTCGGGACCGATCCGGGCCCAGACGGCGCAGCAGGAGCCGCCTGCGGCCGCGCTCGGCTCAAGGCCCGTGGGCGGCCAGGGCTCGGCCAATTACCAGCTCGCCGCCCGCTGGGCGCCCTACAAGCTCTCCAACCTCCTGCACAGCACGTCGGTCCAGCCCCACTGGATCAAGGGTGGCCAGCGCTTCTGGTACCAGTGGGAGACGACGCAGGGCACGTTCTACTACATCGTGGACCCGACGCGGGCCAGCCAGCGCCAGATCTTCGACAACGCGCGCGTCGCGGCCGAGCTGACCCGCATCACGAAGGACCCGTGGGATGCGCAGCACCTTCCCATTCGCGCGATCCGGTTCGTCGACTCCCACACGCTCCAGTTCGACGTGCAGTCGTCGCAGGACGAGGAGAAGGGTGATTCGTCGGAAGTGGAACGGGGCCGGCAGCAACAGCAGCGTGGCGGCCGGAACGGCCGTCAGCGGGCGAAGAAGAAGATGTTCCACTTCGAGTACGACGTGGACACCCGGACGCTGCGCCAGCTCGAGGACTACGAGGCCCCCGACAACCACCCTTCGTGGGCGAGCGTGTCGCCCGACGGGAAGACGGTCGTGTTCGCGCGGGACCACAACCTCTTCATGATGACCGGTGAGGCGTACCAGAAGATCCTCGACGCGAGGAGGGACAAGACCGGCGAGGAGGCCGACTCCCTGGACCAGAACGTGAAGGTCGACGAGGTCCAGCTCACCGACGACGGCGTGCAGGACTACGGCTACGACATGGGCGACCGGGCCCGCACGGACGACTGGAAGGCCAAGCACGCCCACGACCGCAAGCGAGCACGCGTCTCGTGGTCGAAGGACTCCAAGCGCTTCGCGGTCGAGCGCTCCGACCAGCGCAAGGTGGGCGACCTGTGGGTCATCCACTCCACGGACAACAAGCGCCCGGAGCTCGAGACCTACAAGTACGACATGCCGGGCGAGAAGAACGTGACGCAGAACGAGATCTGGATCTACGATCTCGCGTCGCGCAAGAAGGTGAAGGTGGACGACAACCCATGGAAGGATCAGGACATGTCGGTCGTCCCCGACCGCCAGTTCGTCTATCCGGACCTCCACGAGCCGCGCACGTCCGTGTGGCTGTCCGACAACTCGAACGATCTCTACTTCCTGCGCCTGAGCCGCGATCGACACCGCGCCGCCCTCATGGAGGCGGACGCCGCCACGGGCAAGGCGCACACGGTGATCCTGGACAGCCTCAACATCTACATCGAGACGCGCCGGCCCGAGCGGCTCCCCAACGGTGACCTCCTCTGGTGGTCGGAGCGGGACGGCTGGGCACACCTCTATCGGTATGGAGCCGACGGCACGCTCAAGAACCAGATCACCTCGGGGCCCTGGCACGTCGAGAGCATCGAGGGCGTGGACGCGAAGAACGGCGTCATCTACTTCACGGCCAACGACCACGAGCAAGGCGAGGACCCGTATTACCAGCACCTCTACCGGGTGAACGTGGACGGCTCGGGGCTCCAGCTTCTCGATCCCGGCGACTTCGACCACCGGGTGAGCATCGACGAGTCGAACCGGTACTTCGTGGACAACTACTCGAGGGTGAACACCGTGCCCGCGGCCGTGCTGCGCGACGCCACCGGCAAGGAGGTCACGAAGCTCCAGACCGCGGACTTCTCGCAGATCGAGGCCGCGGGGTGGAAGATGCCCGAGCGGTTCAAGGTGAAGGCGGCCGACGGCATCACGGACCTTTACGGCGTGATGTACAAGCCGTTCGACTTCGACCCGACGAAGAAGTACCCGATCATCGAGTACGTCTATCCGGGCCCGCAGACGGAGGCCGTGGCCAAGTCGTTCTCGACCAGCAGCACCGAGATGTCCCTGGCCCAGTTCGGCTTCATCGTCGTCTCGGTCGGCAACCGGGGTGGCCATCCCGCCCGCTCCAAGTGGTACCACAGCTACGGGTACGGGAACCTCCGGGACTACGGACTGGCCGACAAGAAGGTCACGGTCGAGCAGCTGGCCGAGCGCTACCCGTGGATCGACGCGAATCGCGTGGGGATCTACGGGCACTCCGGGGGCGGCTTCATGTCCACCGCCGCCATGCTCGTCTACCCGGACCTCTTCAAGGTGGCCGTGTCGGAGTCGGGCAACCACACGAACGACATCTACAATCGGTGGTGGTCCGAGACGCACCACGGCGTGAAGGAGGTCGTGGGCGATTCGGGCAAGATCAGCTTCGAGTACTCGATCGCCACCAACCCGGAGATCGCCAAGAACCTGAAGGGCCACCTCATGCTGAGCACGGGGACGGCGGACAACAACGTCCACCCGTCCAACACGTACCGCATGGCCAAGGCGCTCATCGAGGCGAACAAGCGCTTCGACTTCTTCATCCTGCCGGACGCGCGCCACGGGTACGGGAGCATGAACAACTACTGGTTCTGGATCCGCTCCGAGTACTTCGTAAGGTGGCTCCTGCACGACGAGACGCACTTCGGTGCGGACATCCTGCAGATGCAGGTGGAGCAGGCGAAGACACGGTGAGGTAGGGTCGGGGGCGGTCCCCGTGAGCTCACGGGAACCGCCCCGGCTCCGGCAGGTCAGAGCACCGGTCGCTCCGCCTTCGGGGCGGCCGGTTAGCTTCCTCTCTTCCTCGGCATCCGCTGGTCGGCCATGGCCGCATGGTACACGTACGACGCCATGATCGTCGCGTTCTTCATCAGGTCCTGGGCCTGGATGGCGTCGTAGAAATCCAGGTTGGTGTGTCCGCCGGTGCCGGGGATATGGTCCTGGAGGAACTGGAAGCCAGGGAGCCCGACCTCGTCGAACGCCACGTGGTCGGTGCTCCCCACGCTCTGGTTCGATACCGTCGCCATCCCCAGGTCGTGGAACGGCTCCATCCACGCGGTGAGCTGTGCCCGCGCGGACTCGTCCCCTTGCAGGTAGATGCCGCGATACTGCCCCGCTCCGTAGTCCTGGTTGAAGTACACCGAGAACTTCTCGTACGCCGGCTTGACGCCGACCGCCGGGTCCCGGGGATCTCCGAAATGGGCGCGCACGTACGCGCGGGAGCCGTAGAGGCCCTGCTCCTCGCCGCTCCAAAGCGCGACCCGGATCGTCCGTCGCGGCTTGGCGCCTACCGCCTTCAGGATGCGCATCGCCTCGAGCGCCACTGCCACGCCCGACGTGTTGTCGCTCGCGTTGGGACTGGCGTGCCAGGTATCGAAATGCGCGCCCAGCATCACGATCTCGTCGGCGAGGTCCGATCCGCGAATCTCGGCGACGATGTTCGACGCCTGCACGGTCGTGTCGCCAATCTGGTTGCGCACCTCGACCTCGACCTTCACCGGAATGCCCCGCTGGAGAATCCGGTACATCCGATTGTAGTGCTCCGGCGTGATCGCGATGATGGGAGGCGAGGCCAGGTCGCCTTCGCGCGACCACCCGTCCGCTCTCGATCCGGGCCGCGAGTATCCGCGCACCGCGCCCAGCCAGCCGCTCGGGCTCTCCAGCACGGCTGCCACGCCCTCCGCTTTGAAGAACGCCATCCTTTCCATGGCGGAGAGCAGGTCGGGATTACGCGGTGTGCGGGGTGGGGTCGGCCGTTCCGGCCTGATGACCGTGTGCTCGAGACGGTCGAGGTCGGCTTGCGTGAGCCTCGGAACCCCGTTCGTGAGGCGATCGAGGTCGATGGAGGCCGGTGGCGTCACGAGGACAGCTTTGCCCCGGAGCGTTCCGCGGTACCGATCGAGGTCGGCACGTGACGCGAGCTCCACGATTACCGCGTCGGCCACCTGCTTCCCGTCGGTGCCCGGAGTGTGCGCGATCGGGTAGCCCACCATCGGTTGGTAGTCGGGCTCGAGCATGTGCAAGGACGTGTACTCGTTGTCCCAGGTCACGCCGTAGTCCATGTACGGCTCGGCGGCCACGTTGGTGAGGCCCATCCGCGTCAGCTGACCCAGCAGCCACTCCTGCGCGCGCTGCATGTCCTCGGAGTTGGTGAGCCGCGCGCCGAGCACATCGGCGATGTAGCCCTCGTAGTCCATGACGTGCGAATGCTGCAGACCCTCTTCGCGGATCTTCGCGACCATCACCTGGTCGACGTCCTGGGGGGCCTGGAACGCGACAAGGGGTAGGGCGAGCACCACGGTTGCGGCGACCTTCAGCCAGGCCGGCGCTCTCCGCGCCGGCCCGATTCCCGATCGCTCACCCTTCCGACCCTTCAGAACTCCGTGGCGGCCTGGCATCACGTCATGCATTGGGCTTCTCCGGCGATTCATGCTCACACCTCGACGTGGCGCGAGCGTTGACCATGCGACACGAGTCTTCATGAAAAGGAAGGGCAGGAGTCGCCTTTCACCCGCAGGATAGGCCGGTCGGCTGGTCTTGGATAGGGACGCGGAAGCCCACGTTCTCCCGCAAACCGAGAGACCTCGTGACGACGGACATGCCGCTTCGCACCGACGCGCTCGGAAGAACCCGGCCCGAATCCGAGCAGAGGAAGATCCCTTGATCGCTCTCCATTCCGTCCAGCTCGGAGGTGACGGGGTGCGCCTCGATCCGCTCGCGCCCGAGCACGCGGAGGTCCGGCCGCCTCCGTGACGGACGGACCGCTCACCTCATGCTGAGCACGGGGACGGCGCACGACAACGTCCATCCCTCGAGCACCTACCGCCAGATGCAGGTCGAGCAGGCGAAGACGCGGTGAGGTCGGAGGGTGGGCCGCGCCGCCGGTGCGGCCCACCCAGGCCCGACTCTAGCGTGTCACCTGCACGTACGGATCGAAGCCGGCATCCACGAGGTCTTGTGTAGACAGGTTCAGCGTATTGCCGACGGCGTCCACGATGTAGATCTCGTCGATGGCCCAGGCACCCGCGACGCCGGCGGCCGGAATCGTGACCGTGACGGTGTACACGCCGTCGGCGGCCGTTCCTTGGGTGGGCGTGTCCGTGGAGGTGCCACTGGCGGTGCTGGACCCGGGAGCTCGGATGCCCGCGCTGACCTGAGCGATTCCCGCTCCGGCGTCCGCGGCGCCGATGCTCACCTGAACGTCCACGTTCGAGCCGGAGAGCTGGACCGAGTCGGGCGTGACGACGAAGCTGCGAAGCACGGGTGGAACCGTGTCCGCGTCCGCGTTGGTGACCGTGATCTCGGTGGGGAAGCCCGCGGCCTCGAGGTCGGTGGTCATCCAGCTCTTCGAATTGCCTGCCACGTCCCAGGCGGTGAAGCGCACGACTTTCCACGTTCCCGGACGGCTGCCCTGGGCGAAGGTGACGGCACAGCGCCACGTGCCGTCGTGGGCATCGTCACCCGGCTTCAGCTTCATTTCCAGGCATTCGACGAATCCGAGTCCGTTCTGCGCGGGCGCGTCTGTCGCGAACTGCGCCCGGGCGACGCCCGACAGGCTGTCGGTCAGGTGCGCCGTGAACAGGACCGGCACGTCGCTCGAGTCCACGGCCACGGAGTCCGGCGCGAAGGAGAGCGCCGTGAGCTCCGGGGGCGTCGTATCGGGCGTGGACGACGAGACCTGGACCGTGACCGGGTAGCCCAGGGACGCCAGGGAGTCTCCGCTGAGCTGGGTCTCGTTCGCGATCCGGTCCTGAAGGGCCAGCGTCGAGATCCGCCACGGTCCCGCCTCCGCGTACGCGGGGATGGTGAAGTCGCACACCGCCGCGTGCTCCGTGGTGCTGTCCGCCGCATCGGCGAGCGTCGAGCACGTAGTGAACGCGTTCCCGCCTGGACTGACGAGGTGCGCCAGCGTCCAGTAGACGCCGGAGCCGCTGTCCGCCGACACCACGGTGAATCGTGCGACCACCGGGCTGTTCCCGACGGAGACGGCACTGTCCCTGCGCTCCAGCCGGACCAACGCAGGGGGTACGGTATCCGGGCCGGCGACCGCCTCGAAGACGACGCTGTCACTCGCGGACGCAAGCTGCGCTACCGCACCGTACGTCCCCGGATTCCCCGGCAGGAGCCAGAGCGCGGATGCCCGGCCGTCACTGTCGGTGTGCGTGACGGCGTCGACGAGCTGGCCCCCTCCGGTCCCGACGCGCCACCGGATGGACACCCCGGGCAGGGCGCTCCCACGGGAATCGTGGACAACGACGGCCGGCGCGGTCTTCAGGAAGCCGCCCGCGGTCCCGTGCAGGGACACGGGGGATGCGGGCTCGAGCGTGGGGTTGGCGCCAGGATCCACCGCATCCTTGGATCCACATCCCGCCATCAGAATCATCACGGCCGTCAGCACGACGGTGCGCACCCTCGGCATGGTCACCTCCTCTACTACGCTCCAGCTCGTGTGCGCTGGACCGGCCAATCTGGACCTCGGGGACCCGTGGCATCAATGTGCCGTCGAGCCCTCTTCCTGGAGATCGCATATCGCTCCACGTCTGGCAAGACGACGAGAGTAGTAGAAGGGGGTCTCGGCTCCCGGTCCCGATCGGGCAGTCACCGGAAGCGGACCGCCGGCTCAGCGCAGCGTCGCGTGTCGCCGATGGAAGCCCGTGTCATCCTGGTACGCCTTGGCAACGGCGATCATGGCGGCCTCGCCGTACGGTCGCGCCATGAACGAGTCGCCGGTGGGCATGCCGTTCCCGACGAATCCGTTCGGGACCGAGATCTCCGGGTAGCCGGCGTCGTTGGCGCGCCGGAAGTGGTCGTACGTGAGGTCGAAGTCGACTCTCCTGGAATCCTCTTTGGAGGCGTGGGTCTACGGGGCTGAGCCTCCTTCGCCACGGATGGTCTGCGGGTCGGTGCCGATGGACCAGCCCTGGGTCCGCACGATGCTCGCCTTCTGGGTCAAGCTGCGGCCACCGACGGTGAGCGTCACCGTATAGTCCCCCAGCGGCGGCAGCTGATCGATCACGGTTCCCGAAACGCCCCGCCCGAACGCGCCGCCCTGCCGACCGCTCTGGATCGGTGTCCTGTTCACCTGCATCCGGGTGGCCGGGTCCACCTCGGGCTGCTCGGCGCGCGCACGTGCCTGCGCCGCGGCTCGGGCCCTGGCCGCGGCCGCGGCGCGTGCCGCCGCTCCGCCCGCACCGCGCCCTCCGCCCGTGAACCTCGCGCCTGGCCCCATCGGCCAGAGCACCGTCTGGATCCCGGCCGAATCCGGCCCGGTGGTGCTCCACACCTCCTCACCCGCGGCGTTCTTCACGGTGACCGTCACGTCGCCGCCGACGGGCGCCTTCAGGTAGTACTGGATCACCATCCCGCTCGGTTCGTTGGGTGTCTCGATGTAGCGCTGTCCGAAGAGGTAGTCGTTCGCGCCCAGCGACCAGGTGACCCGCTGCACCGTCGGCTTGATCGTGAAGAGATGTACGTCCGAAGCCAGCACGTCGGGCGTGAGCTGCTCGAGAGCCCGCACGTTCGTGACCCAGAAGCTCCGCCCGTAGCTCCCCACCACCAGGTCGCCTTCCCGAGGATGCACGAGCAGGTCGTGGACGGGCACGTTCGGCATGTTGTTGTTGAAGTTCTCCCAGTGCATGCCGCGATCCAGCGACACATAGACGCCCACGTCGTTGCCCACGAAGAGGAGGTCGGGGTTCTTCGGATCCTCGAAGACCGCGTTGATGGGCTCCTGCGGGAGCCCGGCGGAGATCGAGCGCCAGCTCTGGCCGTAGTCGTCCGTGACGTACAGGAAGGGCCGGAAGTCGTCGAACTTGTAGCCGCTCTTCGAGACGTAGGCCCGGCCCGCCACGTGGGACGAGGCCAGCACCCGGCTCACGAATCCGTCGGGGCGGGCGCCCAGGGCGTCGACCTTGTCGGTCATGTCGGTCCAGTGGCCGCCGTCGTCCCGGGTGAGCCAGACCTTGCCGCCGGCCGTGCCCGTCCAGATGACGCCGGCCGTGATCGGCGACTCCGAGATCGAGGAGATCGCGAACCAGGGGATCCCCCCGGGAGGGCCGTAGCCCTCGGACTCCGGCAGGATCTCGTCCACGGGATTCCGGCTCAGGTCCGGGCTGATCTCGAACCAGTGATCACCCCGGTCCGTCGACTTGAGGAGCTTCTGACCGCCGGTGTAGAGGGTGGACGGATCGTGAGGGGAGAGCACGAGCGGGGGCTCCCAGAGCCAACGGTAGGGGGCCTCTCCTGCGGGGGTCTGCGGCACGATGTCCGTCTCGTAGCCGAGCTTCTGGTCGAGGCGCGTCTGCCCGCCGTACTCCCGGTCCAGGTAGAGCCACCGGCTGTCGGTGGGGTCGGGGGCGAGGAAGATCCCGTCGCCGTCGCCCAGTGCGAACCACTCGGCCTGCGTGATGCCGCGCATGCGGGGGCTCGTCGAGGGTCCGCGCCACTGCTCGTGGTCCTGGAGCCCGCCGTAGATGTTGTAGGGATCGTCCATGTCCACGGCGACCTTGTAGATCTCTCCGATCGGGAGGTTGGCGTAGGAATCGCTCGTCTTGCCCCGGTCGTAGGAGATCGCGACGCCGCCGTCACTCCCCATGATCATGCGCGTCGAGTCCTGCGGATCGAACCAGAACGTGCGGTTGTCACCGAAGTGGCCGCGGAAGATGGTCGTCCAGGTGCGACCGCCGTCGGTGGACAGGCCGCCCGGGGAGCCGCTCACCCACACCGCCATGTCGTTGTTGGGGTCGGCGAAGATCTGGTTGAAGTAGTAGGGTCCCTTGGTGCTGACGTTCGACACGCTCGTCTTCGTCCACGTCGCGCCGGCGTCGGTCGAGCGGTAGACCTCACCACCCACGATCGGCTGGCGCTGCTTCGGGTCGGCCGGCGGCTCGGCGCCGGGCGGCAGGTTGTTGTTGGCCACCAGTGCGTAGACGACGTTCGGATGGGTGCTCACCAGGCTGATGCCGATGCGCCCGATCTGGCCTGTCGGCAGGCCTCCCGACAGGCGGGTCCAATGGTCACCCCCGTCGGTGGTCTTGTAGATCCCGCTCTCGGGCCCCTGGGCGATCACCTGGTAGGGGAGGCGTCGGTAGTCCCAGGTGGCGGCATACAGCACGTTCGGGTTCTCCGGGTTCATCGCCAGGTCGATCACCCCGGTGTGCTCGTCGATGTAGAGCACCTTTTCCCAGGTGCGGCCCCCGTCGCGGGTGCGGAACACGCCCCGCTCGGGGTTCGTCGAGTAGTTGTGACCCATCGCCGCGACGTAGACGACGTTCGCATCGTTCGGGTCGATCTCGATCCGGCCGATGTGCTGAGTCTCGGGCAGGCCCATGTGCTGCCAGGTCGCGCCGGCGTCCGTCGACTTGTAGACGCCGTCCCCCGCGTAGGAGCTACGGGACGAGTATGCGTCGCCGGTGCCCACCCACACGACGTTCGGGTCGGTGTGCGCGATGGCGATCGCGCCGACCGTGAGCCGGGTGCTCACGTTGTCGAAGATGGGATCCCAGGTCGTTCCGTTGTTCGTGGTCTTGAAGAGGCCTCCGGTCCACGGCGCCACGTAGATCGTGTTCAGGTGGTCCTTCTCCGGGCTGTCCGGCACCGCGATGTCGGCGATGCGCGCACCCATCCGGAACGGCCCAAGATTGCGGTAGGTGAAGGCGGACAGCACCCGACCATCGGGCGGAGCCTGCCCTTCCGCTCGGGCTGCCGAAGTGAGGCTCGCCAGGATCACCGCGGCGAATAGGGTGCTCGCTCTCATGGTGTACCTCCTTGGAGACGTTCGGGGGTGCTGCGCCTCTCCGGGCAGCCGCCGGGTCGGGAAATTCTGGCGTAACCCCGTCGGAGAAGGGACGCGGTCAGGATCGGGCCCGTGGCGGTGGGCCGTCAAGGGCTTGGCATTACTCGGGACGCCATGCCCATGCGAAGCTTCCGTCGATCCGCCATACTGGATCGACCGCGGCCGAGGTTCTCCCCGACATGGAGGCCGTGGGCGCGATGGCGCCTTTCGGAATCGACGCGCTCGGACGACCCCGACCCGAAACCCCACACAGGAGGATCGCTTGATCGCTCTCCGTCCCGTTCAGCTCGAAGGTCACGGCGTGCGCCTCGAGCCCCTCGCGCCCGAGCACGCTGAAGGTCTGGCCACCGCCGTGAGGGACGGTCGCCTGTGGGAGCTCTGGTTCACGGCGGTGCCGGAGCCGGATGCGGTGGAGGCCTACGTCACGGAGGCGCTCGCCGGGCAGCGTGCCGGGCACATGCTTCCCTGGGCCGTGCGGGAGATCTCCACGGGAGCGATCGTCGGGAGCACTCGCTACCACGATGTCGTCCCCGAGGTGGACCGGGTGGAGATCGGCTATACCTGGTACGCGGCTCGCTGGCAGCGCAGCCACGTCAATACAGCGTGCAAGCTACTCTTACTGGAGCACGCGTTCGAGGCCGTGGGGTGTCGCGTGGTCGGGCTCCGCACCGACAACTTCAACTTCGTCTCGCAGCGAGCCATCGCGGCGCTCGGCGCAAAGCGCGACGGAGTGATCCGCCACCACAGGCCGCGTCGTGACGGAAGCGTACGGGACACCGTCATGTTCAGCATTCTGGCCGCCGAATGGCCCGACGTGAAGAGGCACCTGACGCTCAGGCTCGAGAGGGGGGCGGGCCGCCCGAATCCGTGATGCCGGTGGACCTCGTCGTCCAGGGGTGAGATCGGTGTCGAGCCTTGTCTCGCGTGCCGAGCCCTTGCTCCGCCTCGCGCCGAGGATCTACCCTGCGGGCGCCGATCGTCCTTGGAAACGGTCCGTCGCCGGCCCCATCCCTTCGCATGGAGACCCTGGCTCATGCTGCGCACCTCCCCGACCTCGTCCGCCGCGGCGCTTCTCCTGGCCGTCCTCGCCCTTCCCGCCGGAGCCTCCGGGGCGCTTCCGGTCCGCGGCCCGGTCCCGGTACCCGACGGCTACCCGAAGGACCTGCGGGTCGACGTGGTCCACTACGTCTTCCGGGTGGAGCTCTCCGACACCACCGACCGCATCCTGGGGGACGCCTCCGTGCGGGTGCGCTTCCGGGAGGCGGGCGTGCACCGCCTCCGGCTGGACCTGGTGGGGCCGACGGGGAGCGGCGCCGGAGCGAAAGGAATGACCGTCCGCGACGTGCGGAGCGGGAGCCGGGCCCTGGCGTTCCGCCACGACGGTGACGTCCTCTGGATCACGCTCCCCGAGCCCTCCCGCAAGGATGCCACGCTCGAGGTGCGCGTCCGGTATGACGGCATCCCCGCCGACGGGCTCCAGGTGGGTCCCAATTTGCACGGCGAGCGCGCCTTCTTCAGCGACAACTGGCCGAACCGCGCCCGCAACTGGCTGCCCACCGTGGACCACCCGTACGACAAGGCCAGCACCGAGATGGTGGTCACGGCGCCCGACCACTATCAGGTGGTGTCCAACGGACGCCTCGTGGAGGAGACGGACCTTCCCGGCGGTCTCCGCCGCACGCACTGGAGCGAGAGCGTTCCCATCGCCACGTGGCTCAACGCCCTGGCGGCGGCCCCGTTCGCCGTGGCTCACCACCGGCCCTGGCGCGGACGCCCGCTGCAGACCTGGGTCTTTCCCCAGGACCGGGACACGGGCTTCGACGTCTACGAGGCCACGTCGCGCTCTTCGCTGGATTTCTTCAGCCGGTACGTGGGGCCGTACGCCTACGAGAAGCTGGCGAACGTCCAGTCCAGCAGCGTGGGCGGAGGCATGGAGGCGGCCACATCCGTCTTCTACGGTGCCGAGTCGGCCACCGGGGTCCGTCCCGAGCGCTGGCGACTGGTCATCATCCACGAGCTGGCGCACCAGTGGTTCGGCGACGCGGTCACCGAAGCGGACTGGGACGACGTGTGGCTGAGCGAGGGCTTCGCCACCTACTTCACGCTCCTCTACCGGGAGCACGTGGACGGCCGGGACTCCTTCGTGCAGGGGCTGCGCGAGGCCCGGGACATGGCGCGGGCCTTCTATGCCGAGAACCCGGACTACCGCGTGGTCCACGACAGCCTCACGGACATGTCGAAGGTGACGGTGTACGCGGCCACGTACCAGAAAGGCGCATGGGTGCTGCACATGCTGCGACACAAGGTGGGCGACGAGGCGTTCCGAAAGGGTATCCGCCGCTACTACCGGCGCTACATGAACGGAAATGCGCGCGTGGCGGATTTCCGGCGGGCCATGGAGGAGACCTCCGGACAGGACCTCGAGTCCTTCTTCGACCAGTGGCTGCGTCGAGGCGGCTGGCCGACGATCACGGGACGTTGGTCCTGGAACGCAGAGCGGCACACGGTGGACGTGACGCTCGAGCAGGAGGTGAGCGGGAGCGGCGGGCTGATGGATCTGCCGGTGGAGGTGGGACTGCGAATGTCCGGCCAGGTGGCCCCCGAGGTGCGCGTCGTGCGCCTCGACGGGGAGCGGGCCACGGCCTCGTTCCCGGTGGACGCCCGCCCCGAGGAAGTGACGCTCGACCCGAACGTGTGGCTCCTGGCCGATACCCGCATGCAGGAGGTGCGCCGCTAGCCGCCACGTTCCACCACGATCCACAGCCCCTTCTCCGCCGGCACCCGAACGGCTGACAGATCGACCGGTCCGGCCGCCTGGAGCCCCTCCACCGCGGGCGCGGTGGCCACGAGGTTCGAGCCGAGACCGAGTGCTTCCCGATCGATCCGCAGCGACACCACCTGGTCGCGATCGGACCAGGACGCCAGAGCGATGAGCACGCGGTCGTCGCGCACGTACGTCGTGGCCAGGATGTCATCGCGGCCGGTTTGGACCGGTGAATCGTCGAGCCAATATCCGAGCATCCGGCTGTCGGCGATGCCGAAGTCGTCCATCATGTGCCACACGGGCCGGGGGTCGGTGCTCCCGTACTTCCTGGCGGTCATCCCGTAGAGCATGCCGCGATACGGACGCCCTCCGTCCTGCAGCATCTCTCCCATGAGGCCGAAGGGGAGCCCGGACACCTCGGTCATCCAGTAGTCGGGCTTTCGGCCATAGTCGAAGTACTCACCGAACCAGAGCCGAGAGATGTAGGGGAAGTGCTCCATGTAGAGCATCGCGCTGTTGTTGTAGCCGTCGCGCGGGTTGAACTGGTTGGCCGAGTGCAGGTCGATGACCACGTCCGGGCGTTCCTGATGGAGGACGTTCACCATGCGCCTCATCGTCGCCCGCCCGAAGGCGATGTCGTCCAGGTAGAGGCCGTCGATGTGCTGGTTGTGCGCGAGCCACTGAAGTCCCCGGACGTAGTAGTTCGTCCAGCGCGAGTCGCCCTTGTCCAGGATGGCGGCGTCGTCCATCTGATAGGCGCGCCAGGCCGCGTGGTAGTGGTCCTTCAGGTGCTCCTGCAGCCAGGAGTAGCCGCCCCCGTCGCCGTCGTTGAAGATCTCGTCGCCCAGGCTGCGGACGGGGAAGATCTCGTGCGCCTTGTACGTCAGCTCCCGGATGGTGTAGTAGAGCTTGACCTTCACCCCCTTCTCGTGGGCCTCTTCGATGTAGGCCCGCTGCTTTTCGAGGTTGTAGAAGGGGTAGTTGATGTACGGGTTGATCTCGTTGGCGTGGTGGATGTTCACCACCGTGCCGCCCCAGGCGACGACCGAGTCGACCGGCACGTACTGGTGCACGAAGCGCGTGTGGAAGTGGGTGCGCGTATCGATCGGCTTGAAGGGCGTGACCAGGAAGCGGACGTCGAAGTGGAGCGTGTCGCCGGCCGCCAGCGTCCTCGGGCCCGAATAGTTGTGGGCCACCACCGCTCCGCCCTCCTCCCGGATGCGGATGCCGCCCTTGCCGCCGTTGAACCACGACGGCGGCATGTTCAGCGGCTGGTTGTGGTAGAAGTTCGTGTTCAGCGGACGGACGTAGTTCTCGGCCCGCAGCACGTACTGGAGGCCCCGGTTGATGCCTCCCAGCCAGACGCCCTCCTGGTTCTTCTCGACGTCCCACTTCCAGTCGAGCGATGCGGGTCGCAGCCCGCCGGGGCGCCCGAGCCCCAGCATGTACTTCGCGGCGCCCGGCGCGTAGCGGACGGGGAAGTCGATGTCGTCGACCGTGACGTCGTGGGCTGCGGCGAGCGACATGTGGATCTCGAGCATCCCGTCGTATTCCAGCGTGCCGTCCACGGTGAGCGAGAGGCCGTCGTCCGCCGTGCTCAGCGCCGTCCAGGTGGCACGGCCCGGCGACGCGGACGTCATGTCCAGTCCCTCGCTCCGGAACGGTACCGTCGCACCACCGACGCTCACATCGAGCTCGAGCGGCGCGGCGAGGATCGGCTCGGCCGTGTCGGAGAGGCTCGTGAGCTCCGGGGTGAAGAAGCTCTCCATCGCGGACGGAAGGCCGGACGAGCCGAGTGTGATGCGGCGGCCGAGGACCGAGAGCGCCTCGCGGTCGACCGTGATGGGCTTGAAGGGCGGGACGATGTAGTCGGGGTCCTCCCCTACGGTGGAGTCGAGCCACGCCAAACGGGTCATGAGGTCCGGCTCGTCCTCTCCGGCGTTCGCGGCCGTCGCGTCGCGAACCTGCAGGCTGACCGCCACGGACTGGCTTCCCCGATCGGCGGTCGACACGGTCACGGTCCCGTCGACCTGACCGGCGGGTTGATCGGCCGGGACCCGCACGCCGAGCCAGAGCGGCTGGACCTGTCCGGCCGGAACGTCGACCTCCTTGGTGAACGGACGCCCGAACTCGTCGATTCCTGCGCAGTTGAAGCAGGTCCACGCCCAGCTGTCCGGGAAGCCCGAGAACGTCACCTGCACATGGCCCAGAGGGGCGTCGCCGCTCACAAGCGCCACCTGGAAGGTGAAGGACTCGTCCCGCAGCACCTGGCTCTCGAACGCGGCCGGGTCGTCGAGCGCCGCCCAGTGATGGGGGATGAAGTGGCGCATGCGCACCGGCCGATCCCGATGCTCCGCCACGACGCGCCACCCCTGGGGTGCTCCGGTCATGAACGCCGCCTGCTCGTCGGGCGTCGCGATCACCTCCATGGGGAAGAACGAGTGGAAGGCGCTTACCGACTGGATGCGGGTCGCGTGCGCGCGCGGCAGCTCGGCGAGGCCCACCTGCCTCACATGGTCCGCCCACCCACCGTCGGGGGCCGGCGCCAGGTCCGATGGGTAGGTCACCTTGGGGTATGGTCCCCCGGTCGTGACCCACGGCATGTAGTAGACCCAGTAGACCGTGCTGCCCGCGTTCGGCTGGAAGACCACGTCCGCCGTCACGCTCTCGACTCGGGGTGCTTCCATGTTGGTGACGAGGTTGCCGGTGGCCGCGTCCACCACGAGAACGGACTTGGCCTCCGGATTCGGATCGCTCCTCCGCCACGGGATCGTCACGGCCACGGCGGTCGCCGGAGTCGTGCCCACGAGCGCCGAGTCCACCTCGACGACCGCCCGATGGTTGCCGCGCGAGGTTCCGGCCTTGCCGGGGGCGAGGTCGGGCGTCCAGTCGCCCGCCTCCCACGTGACCCCGTCGATCACGTTCGAGACGGCCGGCGCGCGGTAGAGCGGCTCCGTGACGGACGTGGGCGAGCCGCATCCGACGGCCAGGCCGGCCAGCGCGGCGCCCGCCAGGGATGGACGGAGCCGGATCGGAACGGAGAGGATGGTACGCACGTGGGCACGCAGCCCGGCCGGGATCGAGCGGACGGTGCGCCATCCAGCCGCAAGCCCGGGGGGTGGGACGTGCGGACGGAATCGGGCCGGGATCGAGAGGGGGATGCGCCCCCGGAGGACGTGGCGCGTGGTGGCGCCGGATCGGTCGTTCATCGCGTTTCTCCGAGCGTCAGCGTGCGACGCAGGATGCGGCCTTCGAGGTCCTGGAAGAGGGAATCGGGTGCCTGGGCCAGCGGCCTCGTGTCCGTCTCCTCCCCGAGGGCCTGGAGCGCGGGTATGGCGAGCAGGTCGAGTCGTGATCCCGGTGCGCCGTCGGCACGGGCTTTCCGGGTCGCGTCGATCACGTGCTGGAAGTGGGCCCGGGCCTGCGCGCCGTGGCCGAGGCGCCGTTCGGTGATGCCGAGCAGGAATCGGTCGATCCGGTCCTCGGGCTCGTAGGGACGGCCCTGACCGAGAGACTCGGGCCAGGTCAGCGCGGTGTCGAGCTGCGCCGCGGCCCTTGCCGGATCGCCGCCGTCGAGGGCATCGAGCGCAAGCAGGGTATGCGCCCACTCGAACAGGTGGTGGCTCTCCCGAGCGTTCTCGGACGGAAGCACCTGGATGCTCGCGAGGATGCGCGCCGCGTCCGACGCGCGTCCCACCTCGAGCAGCGACCGGGTCTCGAGGAGCGCCAGGTTGAAGTCGTCCGGGAAGCGGGCCCTTGCCTGCGCCAGCGCTTCGAGTGAAGCCCTCCACGCCGACCGATCCTGAAGCGCGCGCACCAGGGCGACCCGGAGCACACGCGTGGAGGGGTCGAGCGCCACCGCCCTGCGGAGGTCGGGCACGGGATCCGCGCCGCGCACCTCTTTCAGGAGGAGCCCGCGAGCGGCGTACGCCGCCCCGTAGTCGGGCTCGTCACCCAGTTCGTCCATGAGGTTGGCGGCCTCGCTCGGTCGGTCGACCCCCCAGAGGTTCAGCGCGTGGAGATACGTCCAGATCCACGAGGTGGCGTGTGCGTCGGCCCAGGCGAGCACCGGCAGCGACTCGCGTCGGTAGGGGAACTGGAAGGCGGGCGTGCCCGCATCGGCGAGCAAGGACGGATCGTGCCGCAGGAACGCCCGCCACGCCCTGTTGACCGCCGGGACGGGACGGCCGGTCGGGATCTCCAGGAGGGCCAGCGCGTCCTGGTCGAGCCCCAGGTCCGCGTAGTTCACCGCCAGCTCCAGCAACGTCTGGTCCGGGTACTCACCGCCCAGGGAGTCGACCAACGCCCGTGTGGCGGCGGGCGACCGGCTCGTCAGGTAGGACTCGGCGAGCGCGGCATGGTGGAGCGGGTCGAGCCGGTCCAGTCGACCGAGCGCCTCGGCGGCCATGGCGTCGTCCCCCGAAAGGCGGCCGACGACGGCCAGCGCCGTCCACGCGGGCACGCTGAACCGATCGTAGTCCAGAGACAGGCGGGCGTAGCGCGCCGCCTCCTTCCATCTCGCCTCGCCAATCATGATCCCGGCGAGCTGCGTATAGGCAACGGACCGATACGCCATGCTGCGAGCCGCCCAGCCGAACGCGTCACGGGCGTCGGCCGTCCGTCCGAGGGCGCGCTCGTGGAGACCGGCCAGGAAATTGGCCTCGGCACCATACGCGTCGAGCTGCCGGGCCTGGTCCGCGCGCTTCAGCCCTTCCTGGTATCGGCCTTCCCGGTACTCCAGCTCCGACATGCCGAGAAGCGCCTGCGGGTTCCACGGCTCGATCGCGAGGGCCCTCTCGAAGAGGGCGCGGGCGTCGGCGTACCAGCGCCCCTTCATGCGCTCGCGAGCCTGGAAGACCGTGCGCTCCGCCTCCGACATCGACGGGAATGCGCCCGGGTCCGTCTCGAAGGGGCGTGACAGGCGACGGGCCGACGGATCCGTGTCGTAGTCCAGATCCAATGCCTTCACCCGCGCCCGCACCGAACGTCCGGGCGTGACGGCCACCGTGGTGTCGAACGCTTCGAGCGGCGAGAGCTCGAGCGGGAGCGCGGCCACGCGCTCGTCCCCCGACCATACCTCCAACGTGTCGGCGACGGACGTGAACGCGTTGACGCCGATCGTGGCCCTGCCGCGCTCGACCGACAGGTACAGGGCGCCCCGGTCGGAGGCGTCGGAGAGGCCGCCGGTTTCCTCGAGGGGGAACCACGTCTCGCTCCAGCGCGACGAGGAGCCCGGCGGGAAGCCCGCCTGCGTGATGGGATTCACCTCCGCCCCGGGCTGGTACTGCACGAAGAGTCGACCGGCCTGGAACTCCACGTACTGGCCGTCGGTGTCGGTGAGCAGATC
>CAZVYM010000017.1:0-47344 GCA_964630935.1 uncultured Gemmatimonadaceae bacterium
GCAGGGCGCGTGCGCCTTGCCCTGCTCGAAGAGGTCACGCACCCGCGACGCGCCGACGCCCACGAACATCTCCACGAAATCCGAGCCGGACATCTGGAAGAACGGCCGCCCCGCCTCCCCCGCCACGGCCCGCGCGAGGAGCGTCTTGCCGGTGCCTGGAGGTCCCACGAGAAGCACGCCCTTGGGGAGCCTTCCGCCCAGCCTCGAGAAGCGCGCGGGGTCCTTGAGGAACTCGATGATCTCCTGGAGCTCCTCCTTCGCCTCGTCGGCGCCCGCCACATCGGCGAACGTGACCTTGGGCGTATCCGGGGAGATCAGCTTGGCCTTCGAGCGCCCGAACTGGAACGCGCGGTTCCCGCCTCCCTGCATGGTGCGGAAGATCCAGAACCAGAACGCGATGAACAGGAGCCACGGCAGGGCACCGATCAGGAAGGTCTCCCAACCGCCCTCGGGCGCCTTCGCATTCACGATGACGTCCTTGGCCTGCAGCTCCTTGAGGAGCCCGTCGGTCATGTCGCCGGGGAGCATGGTCTTGAAGTCGACCATGTCCTGGCCGTTCCTCACCACGGGCGCCTTGAGCGTCCCCTCGATCTTCCGGTCCATGACCGTGACTTCGTGGATGTTGCCGGCTTCGAGCTGGTTGTGGAACTCGGTGTAGCTGAACTCGGCCTTCGCGCTGTCCTGGCCACGCACGAACTGGATGGCCAGCACGAACATGAGGATCATGAGGATCCAGAACGCGGTGGTCTTGGACAGCCTCGCCCAGCGCGAGCCGGGGTCCGGACGAATCGGATCAGGATCTGGCATTCGAACTCGGTTGTGCGCCGCCGCGGCTTACGCTACAGGCTGGCGATGTACGGCAGATGACGAAAGTCCTCTGCATAATCTAGTCCATACCCCACGAGGAACTCATGGGGTGCATCGAAGCCCACCCAGCGCGGCTCCCAATCCAGCGGCTGGATCCGCTTGTGGAGAAGCGCGCACACTTCCAGGCTCGAGGGTCCCTGCTCCCTCAGCAGGGGAAGAAGCCGGCTCAGCGTGTGGCCGCTGTCCACGATGTCCTCCACGATGATCACCGCTCGGCCTTCGAGCGACGCCTCGGGCGTGTAGAGGAGCTTGAGCTCCCCCGAAGACACCTGGCTCGCACCGTAGCTCGCCGCCACCACGAAATCCACTTGCAGCGGCAGATCGATCGCCCGGACGAGGTCGGCGAGAAAGAGGAAGGACCCCTTGAGAAGGCCCAGAACCAGCAGCCGGTCGCTGGCGCCGTAGCTCCTCGAGATCTCCGCACCCAGCTCCCGGACGCGCCGCCGCACTTCGTCTTCCGTGAAGACGATGCGCTTCAGCTTTTGCCCGCCGAGCTGGGTGTCCTCAGTCAGTGTCGACATCGGTGATCGCGATATACAGAGCTTCTTGCCCCTGGGCGGACCGTGCCAGGCACGAACGGGCCACGCCGGCCACCCACATGACTCGCCCGGCCGCATCGACCACGACCGGCACGCGGTGTCGGTCGCCGACGGGCGTCCGGGCTTCCAGAAAGACCTTCTTCAGCTTCTTTGTTCCATAGGAGAGCCGCAGGCGATCTCCCGGGGCCCAGCCCCGCACTCGCACGGGAAACCGGACCTCCTCCACGGAGAACGCCTCCTGCCAGCCGCCGGGCGGCGATCCACTCCCCCATTTGACATGGAAGGGCTTTCCTCCCACGACGAGGCGACCGTCCCCGGCCGACGGACCCTGAATCAGCACGGTTCGATCGTCATCGGGGACCCCCGTCCGTACGAGCAGGAGCCGCTCGAACTCCCTCCGGACCGTCAAACCACCCGACAGGTGCCGCTCCCGCCCGCTCTTGCCACGGCTAGTAAACTCCAGTGCCGCATGGGTTCCGGCCTCGTCGAGGGGTGATCCCAACGTCCGTGCGAGCGTGCGCAGGAGCCGCGTTCTCACGGTCGGGTGATAGGCCTCGAGGGCCTTCCACGAGAGGGAGACGCGGCCCTCTTCCCGCCGCACGTCCAACCCCTCGAGGAGCCGGGGCACGAGGCTCGCCCACGCTTCCTCCTCCTGCCGCGCCCGACGCGCGAGCCCGATCAAGGCGCGTCTGGTACCCGGGGCCACCATGGACTCGAGGGAGGGGAGCACCCGGTGACGGAGCGCGTTCCTGGCGAAGTCGAGGCTCTGGTTGGTCGGATCGTCCCTCCAGCCGAGCCCGGCGGCGTGCGCATAGGCCTCGAGCTCCGAGCGGCGGAACGGCAGGAGCGGTCTCCAGAGATGTCCCCTACGCTCGGGAATGCCCGCCAGGCCCCTGATTCCGGTGCCGCGCACCACCCGGAAGAGCACCGTCTCGGCCTGGTCGTCCGCATGGTGCGCGGTCGCGATCAAAGCGGCGTTCTCGCGCTCGCGCACGTCCCGAAGGAACGCGTACCTGGCGCGCCGTGCCCCGCTTTCGGAGGTCGGGGCCGGATCCAGCCGAACGGCCTGAAACGAAAGACCCCAAGCGCGAGCCAGCCCCCGTACCCAGGCCGCGTCGTCCGCGCTGGAGGGCCGCATCGCGTGATCGACGTGGGCGACCACCAGACGGAGCTTCGGGATCCCGGGAGTGAACCGAAGAAGGTGCACCAGAGCGACCGAATCGAGCCCTCCGGAGACGGCGACGACCACGGCGTCCCCGTCGGCGAGACCCGACCGTGCCTCGACGCGCTCCCTCAGACGACGCGGAACGTCGCCGCGGGCGCTCACGGCAGACTCGAGGCCGTGCGCGCCGGCGCCGGCGGACGCCCCGCGACCTCGGTGAGCACGTCCGCGAGGAGGTCGGGGCGGTCACTCTGGATACCGTCGACGCCCATCGCCAGGAGACGACGCATGTCGGCGACATCGTCGACCGTCCAGACCTGCACCGGGATGTTGCGCCGATGTGCCTCGCGCACCAGTCGGGGCGTCACGATCGGCATCCCCTTCCAGACCTCGGGCACCTGGAGCACGTCAGCCCCCGGCGTGTACGGTCCGCCGCCCGGCAGCCGGCACGAGGCCAGAAAGAGGAAGACGTGATGCCGGCTGGCACCCCAGGGACCCGGGTAGCCCCGCACCGCCCGCCGGCAGCGCTCGTACTCGGCCGCCACCAGCACGCGGCTCTCCGCTCCGTGTCGTCGGACGATCTCGACGAGCCTCGCGGCGACCTGCGGTTCCTTGACCTCGACGTTCATCCGGCTGCCCGGCAGCGCCGTCAAGACGTCCTCGAACCGCGGGATCGTCACCCCGCGGCCCGCGAACGAAGCGCGCCCCGCCGGATCGACGAAGCGAGCCCCCGCGTCGAGGCGCTCCAACTCGGAGTAGGTCAAGCTGCCGACCGGACCGGTACCGTCCGTCGTGCGATCGACCGTCGCGTCGTGGATGACCACGACCTCGCCGTCCCGGGTGAGCCGGACGTCCATCTCGAGCATGTCGGCCCGCCAATCCCGGACGGCGCTGCGGAAGGCCGCGAGCGTGTTCTCCGGCGCGATTCCGGCTCCGCCCCGATGGGCCACCAGGAGGGGAGCGCCGGCCAGGTAGGGGTGTCCCGGTCGCATGGAGGGTCTGGACATTGCGCCCTCGCGGGCGGCCTCTCCCTAACCGGGAGTCGGCCGTCCCGCCTCGATCTTCTCGATGTCCGACGAGCCCAGTCCGTGGTAGCGATAGAGCACGAGGTCCACCAGGCGACTGGTCATGTCCAGCTCGCGCCGGGCCGAGGCGTCGTCTTCGTCGTCCGGCTCGGCCAGCCGTTCCTCGAGCTCCACCACGCGCCCGGCCAGGAAGCGGAGAATATCCTCCACGACCTCGGGCTGAGGACTGGGTGGCGCCTTCGCGTCGGGCATGACCTCCCGCAAGAGGAGCCCGCGCACGAACGCCAGGAGCCCGGGGAACGCCAACTCGGTCAGGGCGCCTTCCTCGAGCGCCTCTTCATCCGTGATGTTCTCCCACTCGAGCTCGTTCCAGTACAAGTCCTCGGCCTCCTCGCAAAGGAAGCCGCGAACCCGGTCCGAGACGGACGGTCGGGGTCCCGTCCGGGGCACGACCATGGGGCGTCCGAGAAGGCTCTCGAGACGCTCACGGCGTCCCCCCAGAAGCGTGCTCACGCGATCGGTCATATCCACTCATCCAGGCAAGTACGGTCGTCGACTGTAGCCGGCAAGATAGGAAGGTCCTCCCCCCTTGGGAAACCGTTGCCCCGAGCGCTGGCGCGAATCCCATGCGCGTCCGATGTTGCCCGGCGGCGGCGGCGCCTCCCGGGGCGCCCGCCGAGCCTGCGAACCCGACACCGGATGACCATGCCATGAGACGCGTTCCTCTGCTCCTGACCCTCGCGCTGGCGTGCGCCCCGGCACTCGCGACGCCTCTCGCCGGCCAGCAGGCGGTGCTCCTTCGTCCCGACCGCGTCTTCGATGGCGACAGCCTGCACGAGGGTTGGGCCGTCCTCGTGCGCGACGGCCTCATCGCCGAGGCCGGGCCCTCGGTACGCGCTCCTCGGGGCGCACGGGAGATCGCCCTCCCCGGCACGACCCTCCTGCCCGGCCTCATCGAGGGGCACAGCCACCTCCTGCTTCACCCCTACGACGAGACGCCGTGGAACGACCAGGTGCTGTTCGAGTCGCTGGCGGAGCGCGTGGCGCGCGCCACGGTCCATGCCCGCAAGACGCTGCTCGCCGGAATCACTACGGAGCGGGACCTCGGAACCGAGGGGGCGGGGTTCGCCGACGTGGGCCTGCGCGACGCGATCAGGAAGGGGATCGTGCCCGGCCCCCGGATGCTGGTGGCGGGCCGCGCGATCGTGGCCACCGGAAGCTACGGACCGAAGGGTGCGCCCGAATGGGACCTGCCCAAGGGAGCCCAGGAAGCCGACGGCTACGACGGGCTGGTGAAGGCCGCGCGTGAGCAGATCGGCAGAGGCGTGGACTGGGTGAAGGTCTACGCCGACTACCGCTGGGGCCCCGGCGGGCAGGCCCGTCCGACGTTCACCGAGCAGGAGATCCACACGGTGGTGGAAGTCGCCGAGAGCTCGGGAAGGCACGTGTCGGCGCACGCCACCACGGCCGAGGGCATGCGCAGGGCGACGCTCGCCGGCGTACGCACGATCGAGCACGGGGACGCCGGCACGCGGGATGTGTTCGACCTCATGGCGCAGCACGGCGTGGCGTTCTGCCCGACGATCGCCGCCGGAGAGGCGATCCTCGAGTACGCGGGGTGGCGGAAGGGGGTGGACCCGGATCCGGAGCGCATCCGCGAGAAGAAGCAGAGCTTCGCGGCGGCGCTCGCGTCGGGCGTGACGCTGGTCTTCGGTGGGGACGTGGGCGTCTTCACGCACGGAACCAACGTGCGCGAGCTCGAGGACATGGTGGAATACGGCGTGCGTCCGCTCAGGGCCGTGCACATCGCCACCGCGGGCAACGCGGATGTCTTCGAGCTGGCCGATCGCGGGCGGGTGCGGCCCGGGCTCCTCGCGGACCTGGTGGCCGTGCGCGGCGACCCGACGAAGGACATCTCGGCGCTCAGGAACGTGGAGCTCGTGATGAAGGGCGGCGACATCGTGCGGGCGCCGTCGTCGTCCGAGCCCACCCGCTGAGGCGGGCCGGCGGCCCGATGGGCGTCGTCGCCACGGCTCGGGGCTGGGTCGCCGAACGGGTCGCGGGCAGGAGTTGGTGGGTGCGCGCGCCGCTGGTGGTCGTTCTGGCGCTCATCCTCCGGCATCAGCTCGCCGACCCGGGTCACCCGACCATCTTCGAGGGGATGAACCTGGGCTTCCACGAGATGGGCCATGCCGCCTTCTTCTGGCTCGGCGACAGGATGCTCACGACGATGGGCGGCACGATCTTCGAGATCGCGGTCCCGATCGCGGCCGGGCTCTATCTGCTCTACAAGCAGCGCGATCCGTTCGGTGCCACGGTCTGCCTCTTCTGGCTCGGGACCGCGCTGGTCGGGATCGGCCTGTACGCCGCGGACGCGCGCGCTCAGGCCCTGCCCCTGGTCAGCCCCTTCGGTCCGGTGGACGTGGACAGCCACGACTGGACCGTGATGCTCATGAAATGGGGCAAGCTCTCGAAGGACCAGGAGATCGGCGCCTTCTTCCGGCACCTGGGCATCTCGGCCATGATCGCCGCGCTGGCGCTCGAGGCCTGGATCCTGCGGATCATGGCCACGAGCCGGGACGCCTGACAGCCCCCCGAAGCGCCGCGACGCCCGAGCTAGCGCTCCGACGAGATCACGAGGGTGAAACCGTCGGGGTCCTTCACCCGGAAGAGGCGCGCGCCCCAGGGCATGTCGGCCGGCTCGGACTCGAGCTTGCCACCGCGCTCCTCGATCCGTTTCGCGAGCTCATCGATGTCCTGCACGGTGGTGATCTGCAGGGAGAAGCCCTCTCCCTTGACCCGGTCCCACCCCTTCGCGCCGTCGTCCTGGTTGAGGAGCATGCGCACGCTGCCGGCCATCAAGGACACCGATCGCACCTCGCCGTCCCACTCGTACTTGTCGGCGATGGCGAAGCCTACCACGTCGTGGTACCAGGCCAGGCTCTTCTCGAGATCGCGCACCGTCAACGACGCCTGAAGGCTGCGACCACGCAGGGACTCGGGCTGGGCGCGCTCGGCGGCGCCGGACGACGACTCTGGGCTCATGGGATCCTCCGGGGCGAAGGGACACGTCCATCCGATCGATATGCGCGCCAGCCGCCGGCGAGCAAGGACTTTCGTCCCGACCCCGGGGACGGCCGCCGTACCGACCTCGCCGCTCGGGTGGTCGTCGGGCGGAGGCCGCGCGCCCCGCCGGAGGTGGGGCGCCCCTTCCGCTCCGGAGACCCCATGAAGCGCGGGCCCGACGAGGGCGAACGAGCCGCGGCCCGTGCCCACGTCCCGGCGCACGGGCACGAAAGAAGGCCCCCCGGGACGTACCCGAGGGGCCGAAAACCGTTGTGCCACTTCGATGCCGGAGGAGGGACTCGAACCCCCGACACGCGGATTATGATTCCGCTGCTCTAACCGACTGAGCTACTCCGGCATGGGCCGAAACCTCATCCGCGGGTCCGGCGCTGTCAACCTGCCGGCGCCGGCCGTTCTCGACTGTGCGCGGCCCCGGCGGAAAAACCCGGAGGAAGCCTTGCGCGCGACCGCTTTCGGGCCCACGCTCAGGAAGCTGCCCGAACCGGAGGACGACCCCGCATGGTCCATGCGCGGCAGGGGCACGCACGTCGTGAAGGCTCCGTCTCTCCTCCACGTATCCCGGGAAGCCGGATGCTCGCTTCCCCAACGGTGGCACGCTCCACCTTCAGGAGACTTCCATGGACCTCAATGCCGTGTTGATCCCGATCGCCGCCGTCATGGGGCTGGGGCTCCTCACGAGCCTTCGCGTCCTCTTCGAGTACGAGCGCGGCGTCGTCTTCCGCCTGGGCAAGCTGACGCGGGCCCGCGGGCCCGGCCTGATCTTCCTCGTGCCGTTCGGCATCGAGCGCATGCGCAAGATGGACCTGCGCATCATCGCCCTCGACATCGCGCCTCAGGACACGATCACCAAGGACAACGTGAGCGTGCGCGTCAACGCGGTGGTCTACTTCCGCGTGGCGGACCCGACGAAGGCGGTGGTCGAGATCGAGGACTACTACTTCGCCACGAGCCAGCTGGCCCAGACCACGCTGCGCTCCGTGATCGGCCAGTCCGAGCTCGACGAGCTCCTCGCCGAGCGCGAGCGCATCAACGAGGTGGTCCGCGAGATCATCGACGAGGGCACCGACCCGTGGGGCATCGACGTGACCGGCGTCGAGATCAAGGACATCGATCTGCCGCAGGAGATGAAGCGCGCCATGGCCCGCCAGGCCGAAGCGGAGCGCGAGCGGCGCGGCAAGGTCATCGCGGCGGAAGGGGAGTACCAGGCGTCGAAGAAGCTCGTGATGGCCGCCCAGGTCATCCAGCAGTTCCCCGTGGCGCTCCAACTCCGGTTCCTGCAGACGGTCGTCGAGGTGGCGGCCGAGAACAACTCCACAACCCTCTTCCCGATCCCGATCGAGCTCTTCCGACCGCTCATCGAGGGAGGCAAGGGCTCGAAGGAAGCGACCGAGAGGGCGCTCAAGTTCGCGGCGGAAGCCATGGTGGAAGCGCTGCCGGACGGGGGTGACAAGGCGGCCATCGAGGCGGCGGCGCGGAAGCTGATCGGGCTGAACCCCGACGACACGCCGCTCCGCCGGGTGGAAGTCGTCGAGCGCGAGGAGCCGGGCAGTGAGAGTGAGGGTCACGAGGACTGACGCCCGTGGGCCATGAGGACGATCGACGGGCCGGGCAGTCGAGTCCGGCCCGTCACCTTTCCCCCGAGGAGGTCTCGGTCATTCTGCGCCGGGCCTCTCTCGTCGAGACCGCTTCAGGCCTTCCCGCCCCGCTGGATCCGACGGTCGAGGACCTGGTCGAAGCCGCCCGCGAGGTCGGCATGGATCCGGCCCTCGTGCGCCGTGCCGCGGCCGTCTCGCCTGTTCCCGAGACCGGCCTCGCGGGCGCGCTCCTCGGAGCAGACGGGCGAATCCGACTGCGCGCCCACCTCTCGGCCGCGATGCCCGAAGCCCGGGACGCACTCGTTCGGGCTTCCGAAGACGCCCTGGAAAGCTCCGGGCGCGTCACCGACAGCGACCCGGCCCTCTTCGTCTGGGAAGGCTCCCGAACGCTGAGCCGCGACAGGGTGACGATCCGGAAGGAGGGAGACGCCCTCCTCGTGGACGTGGACTCGGACCGAACGGGACGCTACCTCCTGTTCTGGGGAATCTCCTTCCTCACGCTCGGAGTCGTCTCCGGCGCGGTGGGCGGACTCGCCACGCTCGGCGCCGTGAGCCCGCTTCTCCTGTTCGTGGCCCCCGCCCTCCTGCCGGTGCTCGTGGCCCGCCCCTTCTGGAAGCGCGCCCAGCGTCGTGCGGCCCGGCATCTCGAGCTCTTCGCCATGGAGCTGGCCCGACTGGTCGAAGAAGACCCCGCCACCCTACGGGGTGACGGGGTCGACGAGGCGCCGGAGGCGTGAGGGGCTACCGATCCGGCACGTTGCTCGAGTCGGCGGCGGCGGCGTGGGCGCTGTCGTCGGGCTCGGCAAACCTGTAGAGGGTTTCGCCGTCCCGGACCATTCCGTAGCGCTCGCGCGCGATGCGCTCGAGCGTGGCCGAATCCGTCTTCAGTGAGTCGACCCACGCCTGCATCGAGTCGATCCGGTGATGGAGCTCCCGCAGGCTCGCCTCCTCCTTTGTGGCCTCCTTCCTGGCGCGCCTGAGGGCGAAGACCGAGTACTCTCCTCCGAAGACCGCGTAATAGACGGCGGCCAGCAAGATGCCCGGCAGGAGGAGCTTCTTCAGCTTGCCCAAGGTGCTCCTTCGCGACAGGTCACGACGACCATAGGCTCCTTCCGGGATAACGGGCCTTGGCACCGAGCTGCTCCTCGATGCGCAGCAGCTGGTTGTACTTGGCGATCCGGTCCGTGCGGCTGGCGCTGCCGGTCTTGATCTGGCCCACGCCGGTGGCGACGGTCAGGTCCGCGATGAACGTGTCCTCGGTCTCACCCGAGCGGTGCGAGATCACGGAGCGAAAACCGGCCTCGCTCGCCATGCGGATGCAATCGAGCGTCTCGGTGAGCGTGCCGATCTGATTGAGCTTGATGAGGATCGCGTTGGAGCAGCCCTCCCGGATGCCTCGCTCCAGCCGCTCCATGTTCGTCACGTAGATGTCGTCGCCGACGATCTGGATCTTGTCGCCGAGCGCGTCCGTCACGGCCGTGAAGCCCTCCCAGTCGTTCTCGTCGAAGGGGTCTTCGAGCGAGTGGATGGGGTACTTGTCCACCCATTCCTTCCAGAAGTCGACCATTCCGGCGACGTCGCGGCGCTCGCCGCCCGACCACTTGAAGACGTACTCCCCGTCCTCGAAGAACGCCGATGCGGCGGCGTCGACGGAGAGCACCACGTCCTCGCCGGGCCGGTAGCCGGCCTTCTCGATCGCCTCGAGGATGACCTCCACGGCCTCCTCGTTGCTCCCGAGGTCGGGCGCGAAGCCCCCCTCGTCGCCGACCGCGGTGCTCTTGCCCTTCGCGGAGAGCACCTTCTTGAGGTTGTGGAAGACCTCGGCTCCCATGCGCAGCCCCTCGGAGAACCGCTCCGCGCCCAAAGGCATCACCATGAACTCCTGGATGTCGACGTTGTTGGGCGCGTGCGCCCCGCCGTTCAGGATGTTCATCTGGGGCACAGGCAGCAGGTTCGCGGTGCTCTCGTCGGCGAGGTACCTCCAGAGCGGCATGTTGTTCTCCTGCGCCGCCGCCCGCGCGACCGCCATCGAGATCGAGAGGATGGCGTTGGCCCCCAGCTTTCCTTTGTTGGGGGTGCCGTCGAGCTCGATCATCGTGCGGTCGATGTCCATCTGCTCCCGCGCCTCGAAGCCGCGTACCGCCCCGGCCAGCGTGGTGTTGACGTGATGGACCGCCTTCAGGACCCCCTTGCCCAGGTAGCGGCTCTTGTCTCCGTCCCGGAGCTCGACCGCCTCGTGGACGCCGGTGGACGCACCGGACGGCACGGCCGCACGTCCCCGTACACCCGACTCCAGCGTAACCTCCGCCTCGACGGTGGGATTGCCCCGCGAGTCGAGGATCTCTCTGCCACGAACGTCGACGATGGCCGACACGATATCTCCTCCCTATTTGTGCTTGTTATCTGTGCTTGTTGCCCTGGTTGTGTCGAACGGTCCCCTGCAAGGCAGAGACCGCCTCCCACGCCCGTCGCGTGAGCGCGTCACGATCGTCCAGCGTGAGGCCCGCCACCGGAATCGGCTCCCCGAAGCGGACCCGGATCGTTCCCGGGCTGATGCGCCACGAGCCCTTGGGCATGACGGCTCGACTCCCTTCGATCGAGGCCGGCACCACCTCGGTGCCGGTCTGGATGGCGAGAACGAACGCGCCTTTCTTGAACGGCCGCAACTCTCCCGTGGGTGAGCGCGTCCCCTCCGGGAACAAGATAATCGTCGGGCGCTCCGCTTCGAGCTGTCGCCGGGCTCGATCCATCGACTCGAGCGCCCGCTCGCGATCCTGCCGGTCGATGGTGATGTGCCCGCACGCCTGGAAGGCCGCTCCGAAGAAGGGAACCCGGCTGAGCTCCCGCTTTCCGACGAACCGATAGGACCCCGGCAGGAACGCGGGGAACACCAACACGTCGAACCAGGACGTATGATTGGCCACCAGCACCTGCGGGGCGCTCGGATCGATCACCTCGGTCCCCGACAGCTCGACCTCCACCCGCGCCAGCTCCAGAATGCGGCGAGCCCAGCGGCGGGGAAGCTCCTCGCACAGGCGACCTCGCGTCGGGCTATTGCGGAAGGAAGCCCACAGAATCCGGGTCGCGTACCAGACGGTGAGCGGCACCACCACGATCCCGACGCGCAGCAGTCCGATCATTCCCCGACTTCCTTCACGTGGGAATACCCTCCACGCTCGAGCCGGCGCGTACCCTCCTCGTCCTCGATCCAGACCCCCTCGCCTGCCTCGACGCGGCCGACTCGTGTCAGGGCCAGACCGAATCGCTCGGCGAACGACGCCGGGTCGACCGCTCCGGCCGGAGCGGCCAGAAGCAGCTCGTAGTCCTCGCCTCCGTGCAAGGCCAGGCTCTTCGCGTCGCCCGCGCCGAGGGCATCGGTCGCGGCAGGAGCGACGGGAATGCCATCCGTCTCGAGCACGATCCGCACGCCCCCGGCCGCCGCGAGATGGCCCGCGTCGCCCGCCAGGCCGTCGGAAAGGTCGATCAGCGCGTGGATCTCCCCGCCCTCGACCAGGAAGCGTGCTTCGGAGAGGCGAGGCTTCGGACGCGCGAATGCGTCCCTGAGGGCATCGTTCGGCACCCGGCCGTGCTCCCAGAGCTCCACCGCAGCGGCCGCCCCGCCCAGCGCGCCGGTCACCCAGAGCTCGTCGCCCGGGACCGCACCGGCACGGGACGCGGGCCTGTCGGAGCGCCCCACGACCACCACGTCCAGGACGAGAGGGCCGGGCGAGCGCGAAACGTCCCCGCCCAGCACGACGGCGCCCACCCCGGCGATCGCCTCGCGGATCCCCACGTAGACGGCTTCGACGTCGACGCGCCCCACGGGCATGGCGAGCGATACCAGGATTCCGAGCGGGTCCGCGGCCATGGCCGCGAGGTCCGAGAGGGCCGCCGCGGCCGCCCTGTAACCCACCTCGCGGTCCGCCAGCCAGCCTCGCCGAAAATGCACGTCCTCCACGGTGAGATCGGTGCTCAGCACCCAACCGCCCCTGAGCACGGCCCCATCGTCACCGGGACCGACGAGAACGTCGTCCGGGGTCTTCGCTTCGCTGCCGAGCAGGCTCCGGATCAGGTCGAACTCGCCTCCGGGCCCCAGCGCGACCCGGCCCCTCCCCTCGCCGGCCGCGCCCATCTCTATCTCGCCGGGTCCTGGTCGAACACGAGGAATGGAAAGTCCAGGTCGGTCTCTCCGTCTCCCCGCTCGGCGAGCGCCGTCGGAAGCCACTGGACGACGTCGGACGGCGTGAGCGCCTTTCCCCTCTCGGAGAGGACGGCGGCGCGGCCGGTGAGATAGAGACCGACCGAGCCGGCCTCGGCGGGCTCGAGTCCCTGCGCCAGGAGTCCCCCGGTCACGCCGGTGAGGACGTCCCCCATCCCGGCGACCGCCAGGTCGGAGGAGCCGAGCGTATCCACCAGGGCGGGTCCTCCCTTGTCCGAGACCAGCGAGGGAGCCCCCTTGAGCAGAACGGCGCATCCCCATCGGAGCGCCGTCTCGGTCACGATCCTCGGGCGCTCGGGACCGATCTCCTCGCCCAGGAGCGTCAGGAGACGCCCCATCTCGCCGGGGTGGGGCGTCATGAGCAGGGGGCGGGCCGCCGCGACGGCCTCCGGCGGGGGCACCTCGCCCGCGGCCACCAGGTTCAAGGCGTCGGCGTCCAGCACGGTCGGCACGGAGCGGCCCTCCAGGACGCGGGACAGAAGCGCCTTCGCGCGTGCGTCCGTTCCGAGGCCCGGTCCGGCGGCCACGGCGTTGGCCTGGTCGAGCGCGTCGTCCAGCGCGCCCGCGTCCTCGGCGTCCACGAAGATCGCCTCCGGCACCGCCGATTGGAGCACGACGCGGTTCTCCGGCGCCGAACAGACCTGGACCAGGCCCGCCCCGGCACGCAGCCCGGCCCGCACGGACATGACCGCCGCCCCCGCCATCCCGGGCTTTCCGGCCACGACGACGAGTCGCCCGACGGCGTTCTTGTGCGTGTCCGGACCGCGCCGGGGAAGGCGTGCCTGAGCCCATGCCGGCGTCACCACCCGAGCGCCCGACGCTCCCGGGTCCATGGGAGGGAACGCGATCTCCACCGCCACCAGTCGGCCCACGTGCGCCCGGCCGGGATGCACGAGCGTACCGAGCTTCGGCGCGCCGAACGCCACCGTCACGTCCGCCTGGACGGCCTCCCCGGCGACGCCTCCCGTCGCGGCATCGACGCCCGAGGGGATGTCGATCGCCAGCACCGGCCGCCCCGAGCGGGCGATGCGCCGGATGACCCGCGCCTGGCGCTCCCTCGGTGCCCCCCGCACGCCCGTACCGAGCATGCCGTCCACCACGAGCCCGGCCGGATCGAGAAGCGCGTCCCACGCCTCGTCTCGATCCCCGAGGTCGGCATCCGTCGTCGTCGGCACCGACCACCCGTGCAGGAGCGGCTCGGGTCGCGGTCGGTCGGCCACCAGCACCGCCTTCACGTTCCGGCCCCACGCCGCGAGGGTCCGCAGGAGCACGAGGGCGTCCCCACCGTTGTTGCCGGCACCCACGAAGCCCACCACCGGGCCCCGCGGGAAGAGTCGCTGGGCCACCTGCGCGGCGGACCGCCCGGCATTCTCCATGAGGACGGGCTGGGGAACGCCCAGCTCTTCGATGGCGCGACGATCGAACGCCGCCGACTCCTCCCCCGTCGGGGCGAAGACGTCCAGGCGTCCGAACGGTCGCAGTGGCGCTTGGAGGCTCATGAGGAAGGCACCCCGACACCGAGGGCGGTCGCGTCCTCGGATGTGTCACGCGCTGTTCGGGGTGGGGAGAGAGCCTCACCCGGTCGAGAGAGGGTCCCGAGAGAAGGTCCGGCTACTTGTAGCTCTGGCCGATCGTCCGGCCGAGGGTGATCTCGCCGTTGTCGATACGGATGTTGAACCCGCAATCCGGGTTGGAGCACACCCAGGCCTTGTAACGGATCGGCGCGCCCTCCCTCCCGTAGTCCGAGAGCGGCAACAAGATTCCGGTCTCGCACTTCAGGCATCGCGGAAACCCGCGGTCTTCCTCCATGTGCAACCCCTCCCATCGGCGCAGCGCCGAGGCGCCTCGCATAAGCGCCCGGTCGGACCGGGCTGGCTGAAGGATCGTGCCCGGCAATCGGCCGGGCATCTGTCGTCAGGGATGAGCTTCCCAGGGATAGCTCTGCTCGAACGCCTCCTCGAAGTCGAAGACGTCCTCGAAGTCCTCCATGCGATCCCCTTCCTGCTTGATGAGGATCCCCTGCTCCACGAGGGCGAACACGACCCCGCCCACGTCCCGGGTCTCGTGGATGCCCCAGTGCTCGAGCACGGTGCGTGCCATCGGCCCGAAGCGCTCGAGCGCCAGGGCGCGAACGCCTTGGGTGAGCTCTCGGCCCGAGATGTGCCGGGGCTCGTCCAAAGACTGGATTACGGAATGCAGCGCAGCCAGCACGAAGAGATACGCCTTCGCGTGGAAGCGAGGGTTCCGCTCCTGGAGCTGGTCCAGGATTTCGTCCGCAAACTGAAGCTCGGTCATGCGCGCAAATGTGTGCCTCTCGACGCCCGTTCGCCAGGGGCCGCCTCCCCGAACGGGCCTTTCGCCATGGGAAGGACGGCTCGCGTTTCCGATGCACACGTACCCCCGTCGAGTGGTTCGTTCCGTCAGTCTCCCGCCGTCAACTCCTCGTAGAGAGGGTAGGCCCCGCACAGCTCCCGGACCTCTCCGCGCACCTTGGCGACCCGATCCTCGTCGTCCGGAGCGGCGAGGATCTCGGCGATCCAGTCCCCGATTCGCCGCATCTCCTCCTCCTTCATGCCCCGGGTCGTCAAGGCCGGCGTTCCGATTCGGAGCCCGGAGGTCACGAACGGGGAGCGCGTCTCTCCCGGCACCGTGTTCTTGTTCACGGTGATGCCCGCCGACTCGAGCGCGCGCTCCGCGTCCTTGCCGGTGAGCTCGGGGTGGCTCGGGCGGAGATCGACCAGGAGGAGATGGTTGTCCGTACCTCCGCTCACCAGATGGAAGCCGTGCTCGGCCATGCGCGCGCCCAGGGCCTTGGCGTTCTTGACGATCTGGACGCCATAGGCCTTGAAGTCCGGCTGCAGGGCCTCGTGCAGCGCGACGGCCTTGGCCGCGATCACGTGCATCAGCGGCCCCCCCTGGGTAAACGGGAAGACCGCCTTGTCGACGGCCTTGGCGTGCTCCTCCTTGCACAGGATGAGACCACCCCGCGGTCCCCTGAGCGTCTTGTGCGTCGTGGTGGTCACGAGGTCGGCGTGCGGCACCGGAGAGGGGTGCTCGCCCACCGCCACGAGGCCCGCGAAGTGGGCCATGTCCACCATCAGATAGGCATCCACCTCCTTGGCGATCTCCGCGAACGCCGGAAAGTCGATGATGCGCGGGTAGGCGCTCGCCCCCGCGACGATCATGCGAGGCTTCTCGGCCCGGGCCTGCTCCCTGAGCGCGTCGTAATCGATGCGCCCGTCCTCCTCGCGCACTCCGTAAGCGGCGACGTCGAAGAGACGACCGCTGAAGTTCACCGGTGAGCCATGGGTGAGGTGGCCGCCATGGCTCAGGTTCATCCCCAGGATCTTGTCTCCGACGTCCAGGAGCGAGAAGTACGCCGCCATGTTGGCCTGGGCCCCGGAGTGGGGCTGCACGTTGGCGTGGTCGGCCCCGAAGAGCTGCTTGGCCCGATCGCGCGCCAGGTCCTCGGCCACATCGACGTACTCGCAGCCGCCGTAGTAGCGCTTGTAGGGCACCCCCTCGGCGTACTTGTTCGTGAGGACCGTACCGACCGCCTCGAGCACCGCCCGGGAGACGAAAGTCTCGGACGCGATCAGCTCGAGCCCGTCGGCCTGCCGACGGGCCTCCTTCGTAACGGCTTCGTAGATCTGCGGATCGGTCTTCTTCAGGTGCTCCATCATCGCGCGCCTCACTCGTTTCTTATCGGTAGGTACGCTGGAGGTGCCGCGCCTCCATGATCCGGGATTCGGCCGAGCGATCGGCAGCCTCGCTGGTGGGCAGATTCTCGCTCTCGGCCAGATCGAAGATCCTGATCAGCGTGTTGTAGATGTCGCCGGCCTTCCGCTTGCTGCGCTCGGCCGACCACTCCTCGAGCTCACCGTACACGTTGATGAGGCCGCCCGCGTTGATCACGTAGTCGGGCGCGTAGAGGATCCCGCGCTCCTTGAGGGCTTCGCCGTGGTGCGACCGCGCGAGCTGGTTGTTGGCGGCGCCGGCCACGATCTCGAACTTGAACTTGTCGATCGTGTCGTCGTTGACCACGGCACCCAGGGCACACGGCGCGAAGATCTCGGCGTCGACGCCGTAGATGGCGTCCGGCTCCACGGCGGTCGCACCGAACGCATCCACCACGCGCTGCACCCGCTCGGAATCGATGTCCGTGATGGTGAGCTGGGCACCCTCGGCGGCGAGATCCTGGCAGAGGTAGTACCCCACGTGACCGGCACCCTGGACCGCCACGTGCTTGCCCTCCAGCGAGTCGTCGCCCCACCGGTGCGCCGCACACGCCTTGATCCCACGGTACGCGCCGTACGCCGTCACGGGCGACGGATCGCCGGAGCGGCCCACCATGCCGACCACATGCTCGGTCTCCATGTGGACGAACTCCATGTCGTCCGGTGACGTGCCCACGTCCTCGGCGGTGATGTAGCGCCCGTCGAGCGACTCCACGGCACGCCCGTGGGCCCGGAAGATCATCTCACGGTCCTTCGTGCGGTTGTCGCCGATGATGACCGACTTGCCACCGCCGAGGTTCAGCCCCGTGATGGCCGCCTTGTAGGTCATTCCTCGGGACAGGCGCAGCGCGTCGACGATCGCCTCGTCTTCGGTCTCGTAGTTCCAGAAGCGCGTGCCACCCAGGGCCGGACCCATGGTGGTGTCGTGGATCGCGATGATCCCCTTGTAGCCGAGGGTCGGCTCGTTCCAGAAGACGAGCTGCTCGTGATTCCGCTCCGACAACAGTTCGAAGATTTCCATGCTCTTTCCACGCCTTTCGTGCTGGTCGGCCGCAAGTGAGTGAGTTCGGAGCCCCGCCTGCTCAGCTCTCCCTCGCCGCCCTGAGGATCTCCCGGGCGATGACATGCCGCATGACCTCGTTGGTGCCTTCGTAGATTTCCGTTCCCTTCGCATCACGGAGGAGCTTCTCCACCGGGTAGTCCCGCATGAAGCCGTAGCCTCCGAAGATCTGGATGGCCTCGTCGGCCACCCATGTCGCCGCCTCGCTCGACGACAACTTGGCGATGGCGGCACGCGCCGTAACCCCCGCGGGGCCCCGGTGCGTTCCATCCCGGCCGCCTGAAGAGGCCTCGAGGGCCTCGGCGGCCTCCCGGACGAGCGCCCTGCCACCGGCGACTCTCCGGGCCATCTCCGCCAGCTTGGCCTCGATCGCTCCGAACTCCGCGATCGGCCGGTCGAACTGGCGGCGTTCCAGGGCGTAGGCGGTCGCGTGCTCCAGCGCGGCCCGGGCGATGCCCACCGCCTGCGCGGCCACCCCCACCCGTCCCAGATCCAAGGCCACCCCGGCGCCGCGCCACCCGTCGCCCTCCCGTCCGAGCAGCCCGTCGGCGTCCAGAGTCAGCCCGTCGAAGCCCACGCCGACGGTCTCGGAGGCACGCAGCCCCAGGGTCTTCTCCCTGGCGAGAACCCGGTAGCCCTCGGCATCGGGCTCGGCGAGGAAGAGTCCCATCCCGTCCTCGCCCGTGCGCGCCAGAACGACGACCACCCCGGCGCGCGCGCCGTTCGTGACCCACCGCTTGGTGCCGTCCAGCCGCCACCCGTCTCCCTCGCGGCGCGCACGGGTCTCGAGCGAACGCAGGTCGCTTCCGGCCGCGGGCTCCGACGCGGCGAAGGCCCCCAGCGCCTCGCCCGACGCGAGCTTCGGCAGCCACCGTTCCTTCTGCGCGTCGGTACCGAGCTCCACGAGCAGGCCCGTCACGGGCCCGGTATGGATGGCGACCGTGAGCGCGACCGCCGCATCGCCCCACGCCAGCTCCTCGAGCGCCATGACCCAGGTGGGCGCATCGAATCCCAGGCCGCCGTGCGATTCCGGCACGCGCATGCCCAGGAAGCCGAGCTCGGAGAGCTCGGCGATCACGCCCGGGTCGAGCGCACGCTCCTCGTCCCAGGCAGCCGATCGCGGCCTGAGCTCGTTCCGGGCGAAGTCCCGGGCGAGGGCCTGGATCTCGAGCTGCTGGGCGACGGTCATGCTCCGACCTTCAAGCGTAGCTGTGGAAGCCGCGGCCGCTCTTCCTTCCCAGCCATCCCGCGGCCACGTACTTGCGCAGCAGGGGCGAAGGCCGGTAGCGGTCGTCCCCGAGCTCCCGGTGCAGGACCTCGAGGATGTTGAGGCACGTGTCGAGTCCGATCAGGTCCGCCAGCGCCAACGGTCCCATCGGGTGCGCCATGCCGAGCTTCATCACCGTATCGATGGCTTCCGCGTCGGCCACGCCCTCCATGAGCGCCGTGACGGCTTCGTTGATCATCGGCATGAGGACTCGATTCGACACGAAGCCCGGGAAGTCCCGAACCTCCACGGGCGTCTTTCCGAGCTCTTCGGCGAGCGCGACCGTCACGCTCGTCGTCTCGTCACTCGTCGCGAGGCCCCGGATCACCTCCACGAGCTTCATCACGGGCACGGGGTTCATGAAGTGCATGCCGATGACCTGCTCCGGTCGCCCCGTGAACGCGGCGATCTTCGTGATCGAGATCGAGGACGTGTTGCTCGCCAGGATCGCCCGCTCCGGGGCGGCCGAGTCGAGGACGCCGAAGATCTGCTCCTTCAGCTCGGTCCTCTCGGGCACGGCCTCCACGACGAGGTCGGCGTCCGACACCCCTCCGGCCAGGTCGGTGCCGGTGCGGATACGGCCCAGGATCTCGTCCTTGGCCGCGGGCTCCAGGATCTCCTTCTTGATCTGCCGGTCCAGGTTCTTGGCGATCGTGCCCAGGGCGCGCTCCAGGAGCGGCTCGGACACGTCCAACAGGCGCACCGACTTGCCGCCCTGGGCGGCGACGTGGGCGATGCCGTTGCCCATGGTTCCCGCCCCGATGACGGCGATCCGGTCGATCTTCATTCTTCGCTCCTCATCCGCTCACGTGCGGTTCGTATCCACATCTTCGATCCCGAGCAGCGGCGTCAACGGGCGCGCCGCGAGCGCCGCTCGCGACGGACCCGGCCAGGGACCGTACCAACACAGCGCGGCGGCCCCCAGCAGCACGACCGTCGAGGCCACGCTTCCCTCCGGGCCGAACTTTCCACCTCCCAGCCACGTCGGGCCGTGGACGACCGCCTTGACCAACGGCGCATTGGCCACGTTCAGCCCGCTCACGGGCAGGTCGGCCAAGTACCCGTGGGCCCAGTTCCAACCCAAGTGCGCTCCGGTCGTCCACCAGAGGCTTCCGGTGCGCAGGTAGAGCGCGCCCAGAAAGAGCCCCGCCACCGCCACGTTCGTCACGCCGAGCCACGTAGCCCCCGGGTTGGCCAGATGGGCCACACCGAACACCAGCGACGTCGCCACCAGCGCGTGGCCCGGGCCCCATGCCTCCGCGAGGGCCTGCAGGGGATAGCCCCGCACCAGCGCCTCTTCGGAGGCCGCGGGCAACACGAGCGTTCCCGCCGTCCGGGCGGCCCCGGCCAGCCAACCGGAGAGCGAACCACCCTCGGGGACCCAGGACACCGCCCCGGTGACGGTCATGAGCGCCACCACGCCGACCGCGACCCCGACGCCCAACGCCAAGCCTCCCAACGCCTCACCGGGCACGGACGGCGCCAGATAGAAGCCCATGGCCCCCAGCTTTCGCCGATCCATGCGCAACACGGCCCACGACGCGGCGAGCGCGGCCACCAGGATCGCGAGCGCGTCCCACACCATGCCTGGCGGGAGCCGCACGCCGATGCCGCTGGCCAACACCCCCGTGAGTCCGAGGAACAAGGCGATCCGCCAGCCGACGCGGATCCGCCCCGACGGTGCCCTCAGCACCCGGCCCGCGCCTCGCACGTCCGATCCCCTGCTCGCCGGACCCATCTACGAGAAAGCCCCGGGGCTAGGCCCCGAGGCTCTTCGTCCGGATCATCCGGGCCAGAAGGAGCGCCACGAGTACCTTGGTGGCGTCCGCGACCAGGAATGGAAGCACCCCTACAGAGAGGAGGGTCGCAGGCTCCTGTCTCGTAAGGATGAAGAGCTGCGACACGCCCCCCGCGTAGATCGTCAGAACGCCGACGACCAGACCTGCGAGAAGTCGCCAGCTGCCGCCGTTGCGCCCCGCGATCCATCCGGTCAGGAACGCTGCGGCCGGCATGGCCACCAGATAACCGCCGGTCGGCCCCATGAGCCAGGGGACCCCGGCGCCGCCGCCCGCGAAGATCGGGGCGCCTGCCGCTCCGATGGCCAGATACGCGGCCATGGCCGAGGCTCCGAGCCACGGTCCGAGCACCGCGCCCGCCAGGATCACGAACAGGACTTCGAGCGTCATCGGGACGTGGGTCAACGGGACCGGCACGGCCACCTGGGCCCCGAAGGCCATCGCCAACACGAACGCGGCGAGCCGGAGCGCCGATCGTGCCCGGCGATCGCTCACCACTTCCTGGGTCGCCCACGTCCTCAACGTGCTCGCGATCGTGCTCATTCGCTTCCTCTCGGCTCGACGTGAATTCCGGACTCGCCCTTCAGACCCGCTCGACCGACAACGCCACGGCATTGCCCCCGCCCAGACACAGCGTGGCCAGGCCGGTCCCCGCCCCACGCTGCTTCATCGCGTTCAGGAGCGTGACGAGGATCCGGGTGCCCGACGCTCCGATGGGGTGTCCGAGCGCCACGGCACCACCGTTCACGTTCAGCCGCTCCTCGTCCACCCCGAGCGCCCGCATGTCGGCGATCGCCTGCACGGCGAACGCTTCGTTCATCTCCACCAGCTCGTAGTCACCGATGACCTTCCCCTCGGCTGCCATGAGCCGCTCGACCGCCTGGATCGGTGCGAAGAACAGGTCGCGCGGCTCGGTCGCTCCCACCGCATAGGCCGTGACCACCGCATCGATGCCCAGGCCATGGGCTTCGGCGTACGCCTGCGAAGCCACCACCACCGCGGCCCCACCGTCGTTGAGGCCCGGTGCGTTGCCGGCCGTCACGACGAGGTTCTCGATGTCGGGAGGGGCGTCGTTCGGGAAGGCGGGCCGCAGCTTTCCCAGCGCCTCCATGGACGTGTCGGCTCGCGGCCCCTCGTCGGTGTCGACCACGGTGGTGCCCTTGCGCCCCTTCACCTCGACGGGCACCACCTCGTCGGCGAAGCGGCCCTCCTGGATGGCGGCCACCGCCTTCCGGTGCGATCGGAACGAGAACGCGTCGGCGTCCTCGCGGCTGACACCGGCCTTCTGCGCGGTGTACTCGGCGTAGCCGCCCATGTGGCAGTCGCCGAACGAGCACCAGAGCCCGTCGAGGATGAGCCCGTCCTGCACGGTCTGGTTGCCGAACTTCACCCCGCCCCGCATCCCGCGGAGGTAGTACGGGACGTTCGACATCGACTCCATGCCGCCGGCGACGACGAGCGTCTCGTCCCCGGCCTTGATGGCCTGCGCCGCGAGCATGACGGCCTTCAGGCCGGACCCGCACACCTTGTTGACGGTGAGCGCCGGGATCGTCGCCGGGAGCCCTCCCCTGATCGCGGCCTGGCGCGCCGGAGCCTGCCCCCCGCCACCCTGGACGACGTTGCCCATGATGACTTCGTCGATATCGCCGACGTCGATTCCGGCCCGCTCGACGGCGGCACGTACGGCGATGGCGCCCAGCTCCGTGGCGGGAAGGCTCGCCAATCCGCCCAGGAATCTACCGATGGGCGTGCGGGCTCCTCCCTCGAGGATGACGGCGGTCCTGGATCTATCGGTCATGGTCCGTTCCTGGCCGCGGTGTGCGTATTCGTATGGATGTATGAAATGGGAGGGAGAGTGTCGGAGCGGGTCGTTCGGGCCCCTCCGGCCCCTTCAAGATAGAACAACGGCGCGGTTCGGTCACGTCACCGCCGGCCGCTCAGGAGCCCTCGGGCGCCCCCTCGGTGGACACGAGTGAGGGGCGCTGCTCGGACGGGTCGAGGCGCCCCCAGGCCACCTCGGGGTCGTGCTCGAAGACGAGGAGCCAGTCCTCGTTCCGCGCGCGCTCCCAGAGCCCGCGCTTGGATTCGAGCGTCACCAGGGGCTCGAGGTCGTAGCCCATGATCCAGGCGAGGGGAAGATGGGCCGCCGTCGGGCAGACGTCGGCCAGGAAGCACGCCGTGCGTCCCTCGCTCTCGATCAGCACGGACTGGTGGTAGGGTGTGTGGCCCGGCGAGGGAATCACGCGGACACCCTCGGTCACCACGGCTTCGCCCTCCACGAAATCCTGCAGCCCCGCCTCGGCGACGGGATCGATGTTGTGTCCGAGGTAGCTCGCCCGGATGCGCTCGTTGTCGCTGTGCGCGAAGTCGAACTCCCCCTTCTGCGCCACGTAGCGCGCCCGGGGGAAGGCGACGACGATCCCGTCGTCCTCTCCCCGGCGGGTGTTGCCCCCGGCGTGGTCGAAGTGGAGATGGGTGCTCAGGACGATGTCGACGTCGTCGACCTCGAAGCCGGCGGCCCGGATTCCGTCCTCGAGGCGGGTGGGCTCCCCCGCGTTGTCGACGCCGTAGATGTCGCGGAACTTCTCGCTCTCCTTGTTGCCGATCCCGGTGTCGATCAAGACCAGGGCGCCGGGAGCCTCGACCAGGAGGCACCGGAGCGCGAGCGGAATCCGGTTGCGCTCGTCCGAGGCGATCTTCCGCTCCCAGAGGGGCTTGGGAACCACGCCGAACATCGCCCCCCCGTCGAGCCACTGGAGTCCGGCCTCGATGGCATGCATCCTCACCGAGCCCACCCGCGTGGTGCGGACGAGCGGTAGATCGTCGGTGCTTCGGCTCAAGGGTCGCCTCCTGTTCGCTTCTTCGGGCGCTTCGCACGGAGCGGGAGCGCGGTCTGGCTCGGATCGGCACGCCGAGCCCGGCCTCGCCTGCGCAGTACCCGATCCAGCGAGTCCAGATCGTGGATGCCCCGCCCCGCGGCTTCATCCAGGAGGCGCAGGAAGATCCTGGCCGTGGCCAGCGCGTCCCCGTAGGCACGGTGCCGCCCCTGGATCTCCACTCCGAAGTATCGCGCGACCACGTCCAGGTTCCGCCGGCGCACGGCCGGAACGAGCCGGCGCACCATGCGCACGGTGCAGAGCCGGGGGATGTCGGGAGCTTCGCCGACGGCGTTCAGGAGCTCGGCCGACACGAAGTGCCAATCGAACGCAACGTTGTGCGCCACGAAGACCCTTCCCCGGAGGCGACGAAGCACCTCGTCCGCGACGTGGTCGAAGTACGGCGCGTCCGCGACCATCGCGTCGGTGATCCCCGTGAGCGCGGAGACCGTCGGCGGGATCCGGCGGCCCGGGTTCACGAGCGTGCGGTATTCGTCCACGATCCGGCCCCCGTACACCTCGACCACCGCGAGCTCGGTGATCCGGTGTCCGTTGCCGAACGGGCCGCCGGTCGTCTCGACATCGACCACCGCGAAGCGCAGATCCGCGAGATCGGGGCCCGGGTCGGGCGCGGACGCATCGAGGCTCCACACGCCTTCTGCGTCGACGCGGAAGCGGGCATCCGCCCCCAGAAGCTGGAAGACCGCGGCCGACACCGCGCCCGGATTGCCTCGCAGTCCGAGCACGTCCCGGGCCAGATCGAGGGTGTGGACCGGGCCCTGGCTCAGCCGTTCGAAGGCGGTGCGGACGAGAGAGGGTGCGGAAGAGGCTTCGGTCACGCCGGGCCGCCGTCCTGGTTGATGGCGAAGGAGAGCGCTTCCAGCTCCATGACCAGGTTCACGTGCTTCAGGTGCACGCCCTTCGGTACCCGCACCTGCTTGGGAGCGAAATTGAGGATCCCGTGCGCCCCGGCCGCGACGGCCCGGTCCGCGACCTCCTGCACCGCGTCGGCGGGGATGGCCAGGACCACGAGCTCGATCCCCAGGGTGCGGATGACGTCGTCGAGGTGGTCCGCCGGGGCGACGCGCACGTCACCCCAACAGGCCCCGATCTTCTCGGGATCGGAGTCGAGGACGGCGACGACGTCGTAGCCGCGCTGCTTGAAATCGGGATACGCGAAGAGCGCGGAGCCGATCCGGCCGGCGCCGACGAGCGCCACGCGCCACCGGCGATCGAGGCCCAGGATGCTGCGCAGCTTCGCCGCGAGCTGGGGAACCGCATAGCCGAGGCCCCTCTTTCCGAACGATCCGAAATGCGAGAGGTCCTTTCGCACCTGGGCCGCCGTCGTGCCCCCGCGCTGGGCTAGCTCCTCGCTGGATACGGTGAAAGGACCTTCGATCTCGAGCACCTCGAGGGCCCGCAGATAGTGGGACAGCCTGCGTACGGTCGAATCCGAAACGTGTTTGTGCACGGGACACCGAGACATCGGAAGGGGCACCCCGCGACGGCGAGGCGCCGCCGCTTGTGAAATCATTCACAATAGTAGGCGCCTCGGTCGTCTACGGCAAATGAGCCGCGAGGCGAACGAAATCCTCCGGGGCCAGACGCTCGGGTCGATCGGTGGTGGCGAACCCGACGGCCGAAGCCACCGCGTCGACGGCGTCGCCCGGAACGGCCAGATCCGGGTGGTCGCGGAGGATCTTCCCCAGCTGCTTCCGCCGCCACTGGAAGACCGCCCTCACGACCCTGCGCAACCGCTGTTCCTCGGCCTCGGAGAGCGGAGCCGGCGCGCGCGGCCGAATGCGAATCACCTCGGAATCCACGCGAGGCACCGGCCGGAACGCGCCTCTCCCGACCCGGAAGAGGCGCTCCACGTCCGCGACGGACTGCACGCCGACGGCCAGGGCCCCGTACGCTCCGGTGCCGGAGGGCGCGGCGATGCGTTCCGCGACTTCCTGCTGGACCATCAGCACGATCTCGAGCGGACGCGGCCGCTCCAGAAGGTGGAAGAGGATCGGCGTGGTGATGTTGTAGGGGATGTTGCCCACGACCCGGGTGGATCCAGGCTCCGGGACCAGTTCGGCCAGCCCGAGGTCCAGAATGTCCCGATGCACCACGGAGACGCCCGACCGGTTCCCGTACTCGGCTTCCAGCGACCGCGCCAGGGCATCGTCGAGCTCGACCAGGACGAGGCGGCGCACGGTGCCGACCAGGTGCCGGGTCAGCGCTCCCCGTCCGGGCCCGATCTCCACCACGTCGTCGTCGGGCCCCGCTCCCAGGGACCTCGCGATCTTGCGCTGGAGATTCGCGTCGACCAGGAAGTTCTGTCCCAACGAGCGCTTGGGACGGTGGCGCTCCAACGCTCCCACGGCCGCGACCGGGCTCAGGTCCTGACGACCAGCGCGGTGCGGTCGTCGCCCATGATGCGCGGGGTCGTGGCGGCGGTGAGCTCGAAGAGCTCGTCGACGATGCGCGTCGCCGCTTCCCGGCGATGCTCGGCCACGCAGCTCAGCACACGCTCTTCGCCGTCCCCACGGGTGTAGCTGGCGAGCGTGTCCGAAAGCCCGTCGGTGAACAGGAGAAGGAGGTCCTCGCCGGGCTGCCACGCCACCGCATGCTGCTCGTACGAGCTCGCGCCTGCGAAGCCGACCGGCGGATCCGTGGCGGTCAGCCGCTCGAACCGCCCGTCGTCCCGCACCACGAACGCGTGGGGGTGTCCGGCGTTCGAGTAGACGAGCTGACGCTTCGCGGGATCGATCACTCCGTAGAAGAGCGTGAGGAACATCTCGGTCGTCTCCAGCTCGTCCCGCAGCGCATCATCCAGATCCCTGAGCACGCGCGCCGGCTGGCTCGACTCCCGCGCGTAGATACCCGCGGCGCTCATGGTCAGCGACATGATGAGCGCCGAGGGGAATCCGTGCAGCGACACGTCTCCCAGCATGACGCCCACCCTTCCCCGGCTGAGCTTGAACAGCTGGTAGAAGTCACCACCCACCTGCTCGGCCGGCTGCACCCGCGCCGCCGCCTCCGCCCCGTCGAACCGCTCCGCCGACGGCAGCAGCTTCATCTGCAGATCGTGGGCCAGCTCCATCTCCCGCGTCATGCGCTCCTTGGACAGACTCTCCTGGATGAGCCGGTTGTTCTCCAGGGCCGCGCCCACCTGCGAGGCGATGGCGGTCAACAGCTTCTGGTCGGCCGCGCTGAACCTTCCACCGTTCTTCCGCCCGATGAGGTTCATCACGCCGACCGTCCTCGACTCTCCGGCCGGCGGCGTGTACCGGATCGGCACGGACAGCAGCGATTCTCCCTCCTGCCGATGACTGGGCGCTCCCGGCATGTGCGTGCGTGACGCGATCATCGAGCGCCCCTCCCGGAAGACCATCGAGGTCACGGCGTCCGGATCGTCGGTCGACAGAGGCCCGTCGATCCCCCCGTCTCCCACCGCCGCGGTGAGATGCAGCAGCTCGTCGTGAGGCGAGAAGACCCAGAGCGAGCCGCGCTTCGCGCCCATCACGTCGCACACCTCGCGGAGGATCACGCGAGCGGCGTCGTCCAGGTGGAGGATCGAGCCGAGCGTCTCGCTGATCGAATAGAGGAGGTTGATCTCCTCGTATCGCTCCGAGAGCTCGTACGTGAAGAACCGAACCTCCCGGGCCGCCTCCAGCGTGCGCTCCAGGACAGGCCCGAGGACCGCGGCGACCACCTCTCGCGGTCCGTTCTCCGCCCTGGCGACCTCGAGAACGAGCGTGGATCCGTCGCGGGGCTCGACCATGACCCGATCCGGGCCGTCCGGGCCGGCTGCGGCGGGATCGTAGCCCTCGCTGACGTAGAGAACCTCGGCAGCGGCTCCGGGCTCGGAGTGCGCGACGGACAGGCGCAGCGTGAGACCGAACGCGTCCTCGAAGTCGGCCAGCGTTCGGTGGACCGGATCCGGCAGCGTCCCGAGGACGAGCCGATCCGGCTTGCTCATGCGGGAGCCCCGCCCTCCAGCGAGGTACCCGACTCCAGGCGAAGGACGAGGGTGACGCAGTTGCCCTCGTCGTTGAACTTCACCTCGTCCAGGAGCTCGCGCATGAGGAACAGGCCCCGCCCGCCCGGCTTCATCAGGTTCTCCGGCGCCGTGGGATCGGGCACCGCCGCCGGGTCGAATCCGCAGCCCTGGTCGGTGATGCGGGCCGTGATGGCCCCGTTGTCCACCGAGATCTCCACACGGACCCGCTTCGAAGGGTCGTGGCCGTTGCCGTACAGCATCGCGTTGGAGAGGGCCTCGGTGAGGCCGACGCGGAAGTTCAGGGTCATCCGGTGCCGATGGCTGTCGCACCCCGGGCACCGCCGCATCACATACTCGACGGCGTGCTCGATGGACCGAACGTCCGTGGGAAGCTCGAGGACGAGTGCGCTATCCATTCTGGAGGCTAGAATCCTGCCAGCGCCTGTTCCTTGGTCTCCGTGATCTGGAAGAGCGTGTCGAGCTTGGTGAGCTCGAAGAGGGTCCGGAGATCCTCGTTGAGCCTCGACAGACGCAGCTCCCCGCCCTGCTCACGGATCTTCTTGGAAAGACTGACGAGGACGCCCAAGCCCGACGAATCGATATAGCCGGTATTGGAGAAGTCGATGACGAACTTCCGGTCACCGTGCTCCAACTGCTCGAGCACCTTCTGCTTGAGCTCCTGTCGGTTGCCGACGATCAGCTGACCCTCCACCTCGACGAGGGTCACGTCACCGTTCTTCGACACCTGAAAGCTCATGGATTCTCCCTGTCTGAGGCTCGAGATCGGGCGCGCCGGTGGGAGGGGACGCTCACATGCTCCGAAGGGACCCACAATGATAAACGAGGAACAAATGTCGTGGCAAGCCGAGGACGGCACCTGCCTGGGGCACACCCACCGGGAGCTAGCCTCCCAGCTTGCCCCGCAGCGCCGTGAGTACCGGGGCCGAGACGAAGCGCGACACGTCGCCGCCGAGGGACGCGACTTCGCGCACGAGCGACGACGAGAGAAACGAGTAGTCGACCTCCGGTGCGAGGAAGATCGTCTGGATGTCCGGCCAGAGCTCCTGGTTCATCTGCGCCATCTGAAGCTCGTACTCGAAGTCCGACACGGCTCGGAGCCCACGAATGACGATCGTCGCGTCGTGGCCGCGCGCGAACTTCACCAGGAGTCCCTCGAAGGACAGGACGTCGACGCGCTCGTCGTTCGCGAAGACGCTGCGGATGAGGTCGACGCGCTCCTCCACGGCGAAGAGGCCGCTCTTCTGCTGCGTCGAGGTGTGCGCGACCGCGACGATCAGGCGGTCGACCATCTTCAGGGAGCGCCGGACGATGTCTTCGTGACCCTTCGTGATCGGATCGAACGAGCCGGGATAGATCGCGGTCAAGGTGTCGGGACGACTCATGGGTCAGCCATCAGCGTGGTGAGTGCGGTATCTCCGTAGCGGCGCGTGGAGGCCCCCTCCGGAGTGGGCAGCTCGTCGCGCCAAGCATGCTCCACCCAGAGCTCTCGCGCAAACGGTCGTTCGAGGAACGACTCGATCAGACGCCGGGCGTACTCCGTCGCGTAGGGAGGATCCGCCAGCGCCACGTCGAACGCGAGGGGATCGAGTCCGCGCAGATAGCGGAACACGTCCCGGTTCACGACCGTGCATTCGGCGTCGGCGCCCAGGAGAGCGATGTTGGCCTCGAGCACCCGGAGCGCGCCGCGGGCGAGCTCGACGAAGACGACGTGATCGGCTCCCCGACTGAGGGCTTCCAGCCCCAGCGCGCCGGAGCCCGCGAAGAGGTCCACGACCATGAGCCCCCCGAGCGAGCCACCGAGCGCCGACATCCACGCCTCCCGCACCCGGTCGGTCGTGGGACGCACGTTCCGCCCCTTGACCGTCCCCAGGCGTCGCCCCTTCCAGCGCCCGGCGATGATCCTCACGACGCGCTCGCCCCGCCGTCTCGCGCGCCACGCAGGTCGAGGATACGCGCCTGAACCTTCGCCCTTCCCCGCCACTCGTTGCGCTCGAGCTTGAAGAGCACGTCGTAGCGCTCCTCCGGCGAGAGGCGCTCGGGCGGATGGCGCCCGGCCATGCCGAAGCCGATCGCGTCCATCGCGCCCGTCTGGTGACGGAGCGCGACCTTCAAGTGGTCCTCGCCCACGACCCTCGCCCCTTCCAGGCGGACCCCGCGAGCCACGAACACCGGCCGCGGGTTCCCGATGCCGTGCGGCCCGAGGTACTCGAGCCAGTGCACGAGCTGCAGGTCGGCGTCCGACAGCGGAAGCTCCGCGTCCAGCCTGAGCACCGGACGCAGATCGGCGTCCGAAAGACGCCGGCGCGCCTCCGCGTTGAACGCCTCGCGGAATGCGGGCACGGCCGCGCGGTCCACGTCCATCCCCGCCGCCTGCCGGTGACCACCGAACCGGAGGAGGTGGGCCGAGCACGCGGACACGGCTTCGTAGAGGTGGAAGCCCGGGATGGAGCGCGCGCTTCCCCGCGCTTTCTCCGGACCCATCGCCAGGAGGACCGTCGGCCGGTGGATGCGCTCCACGATCCGGGATGCGACGATGCCGATCACACCCGGATGCCATCGCTCGGCGGCCAGGACCACGCCGAAGTCCCGAGAAGGGTCGTAGTCCCGCTCGAGCATGCCGAGGGCCTCGTCCAGCGTACGACGGTCCTCGTCCTGTCTGCGGCGGTTCAGGTCGTCCAGCGAGCGCGCCAGCTCCTCCGCCTCGTCCGGGTCCTCCGTGAGGAGGAGCCGGAGGGCGTCGAACGAATCGCCGACCCGGCCGGCGGCGTTGATGCGCGGCGCCACCACGAAGCCGAGCTTGCCGGCGGTGACCCCGGAAGGCTCGACGCCGGATACGCGCAGAAGCGCCGCCAGCCCCGGCGAACGCGTCCCGGCGAAGCGGCGCAGACCATGGCGCACGAGAACGCGGTTCTCTCCCTGCAGCGGAACGAGGTCGGCCACCGTGGCGAGCGCCACGAGGTCCAGATGGGCATCCAACGCCTCGCGATCCGCCCCCAGGACGCGTCCCACCAGCTCACAGACCTTGAACGCGACACCCGTCCCGCACAGCCCCTTGTCCGGATAGTCGCAGTCCGGCCTCTGCGGGTTCACGAACGCGAGGGCGGCGGGAAGCTCGCCGCCCACGGAATGGTGGTCCGTCACGATCACATCCGTCCCCTCCGCCCGGGCCTGGCGAACGGTCTCGTGGGCCGAGGTCCCGCAGTCCGCCGTGAGGACCAGCGTCGCGCCGGCCCTGCGGGCCGCGTCCAGGCCCGCCGCACCGAAGTCGTAACCGTCCCTCAGGCGGTGCGGCACGAACGGAACCACGTGGAGACCCAAACCTCCGAGCCATCTCGTGTAGAGGGCCGTCGCACAGACGCCGTCGACGTCGTAGTCCCCGTGGACGAGCACCGTCTCACGGCGTTCGGCCGCGCGTGCGAGGCGCTCGGCAGCCCGAACGCCGTCGAAAAGCAGTCCCGGATCGTGCAGATGCTCGAGGAGGGGGCGGAGAAAGCGCTTCGCCTCTTCGGGATCCCCGAATCCACGCCCCGCCAGAAGCGTGCAGACGGTCTCGGGCAGGTGGAGGGCACCCATCAGGCCGGCGACCGCGTCCGGCTCGGCGGAAGGTGGTGGAGCCCAGATCGGCTCCGGAGGGATGAGGCCCGTACCGGTCACTCCCCTGGCGACTCCTGCGTCGCGGGACCTTCGGGAGCGGTCAGGATCACGCCACAGCCCTCGCACCGGATGATCGCTTCCCCGTGTCGGATCTCGTTCTGGAGCTGAAGCGGGATCACGGAGAAGCAGTTGCCGCAAGCTCCGTCGTGGGTCAAGTCGGCGACGGCGACGCGGCGGCCTCCGGAGCGGATGCCCTCATAGAGGCGGAGCTCCTCCGGATCGAGGTCCGAGGCGAAGCTCTCGCGCTCCTCGATCATGCTCTCGAGCCGTTGCTTCGCGTCTCGGCGCCGGTCCAGCAGATCCTGCTTCTTGGGCTCCACCTGGGCCTGGGCCTCCGAGTAGGCGGACTCCACCTCCGCGAGCCGATCTTCGAGCTTGCGGATCTGGTCCAACAGGGTCAGCGCCTCCTGCTCCTCGTTCTGCAGAGACCGCTTGACCATGTCGAGCTCGGAGCTGACGGCGGCTTCTTCGCGGAGGTTGCGCACCGAGCCGAGGCGGTCCTCCAGGCGCTTGACGCGACCCCGCTTCTCCTCGGTCGAGAGCTCGATTCGCCGTTCCTCCACCTTCATCTCCTGAAGACGACTACGGGTGGTGTTCAGCTCGCTCTCGAGCGCCAGCGCCGGCTCCTCGACCTCCTCGAAGAGAGGGTCGAAGTCACGGACTTGCTGCTGTGCCTTCACGATCTTCTGATCGAGCTTCTGCAGCTCCTTGAGGTCGGTGCGCGTGTGTTGGGTCATCGATCCGCTTCGTTGGGGTTCGCCTTGGCCCGGAATCGCCGGGCCGCCGTCGTCCAGTCGTCCGGGCCGAGCGCACGGCGCTCAGCGGCCAGCCGGACCTTCTCTTCGATCAGTGCACGCTTCTCGCCGTCGTCGTCCGACTGCGCCAGGAGGCGCTCGAGCTCCTGGGTCCGCCGGTCCAGGGCCGCGATCCGGATGCGTGCGACCGCGTCCTCGAAGACCTTCGTGGCGTGTCCCACCTCTTCGGGGTCCGCGAGCAGCTCGTCGAGCCGCTGAGCCGCGACGGGATCCATGCCCGGGGGCGGCCCGCGGAGCTCCGGCTCGTCGAGAAGCGCTTGAAAGATGATGCGGTACGCGGGATCCACAAAGTCCTGCGCCGAGACTCGCTCACCCGCACGCTCCACGAACCCCGCGTTCTTCGTCATGAGCAGCAGGAGCGTTCGCTCACCGCCGCCCACCCTGGCGAGGGGTTGCGCCGGGCGGGGAGAGGAGGGGGCGGCAGCGGCGCCGGCAGCGGCGTGACGTGTCGACGAGGGGCCGGGGCGGCGAAGCTCGGCCTCGAGCGTCTCGCGGCGCACGCCGGTACGGTCCGCGACTTTCGCGACGTAGATGTCCCGCAGCGCCGGATCCGCCGCCGCCCTGAGCGTGGGAAGCAGTCGGTCCACCGCGGAGCGGGTGCGCTCGATGCTCGAGAAGAAATCCTTCGCCTCCAGGATCTGGAGCTTCCGGTCGAGGACGTCCACGGCCTGGTCCAGGAATCCCTGGAGCGCGTCGGCGCCCTGACGGCGGACCAAAGTGTCCGGATCCTCGCCCGGAGGCAACGTCACCACCGCCGGATGGAGCCCCCGCTCCAGCAGGGCGTCGCCCGCGCGGAACGTCGCTCTGAGCCCCGCGGCGTCGCTGTCGAACAGCAGAAGCACACGGTCCGTGTAGCGCGACAGGAGCTGCGCCTGCTCGGAGGTCATCGCGGTTCCGAGCGGTGCGACCACGTGCTCGAAGCCATGGGCGGCGAGCGAGACCGCGTCCATGTAGCCCTCCACGACCAGCACGCACTCCTCTCGACGGATGGCGTGGCGGGCCCACGACAGCCCGTAGAGCGTGGTGCCCTTGTGGTAGATGGGGCTCTCGGGGGAGTTCAGGTACTTGGGCGCGTCCTTGTGGTCGGCCGCCGCGATGATCCTCCCACCGAACGCCACCACCCGCCCGGACAGTCCCTCGATCGGGAAGATGATCCGCCCGCGGAATCGATCGTACGGCTCCGCGGACCGCTCGCTGGTGCCCAGGAGACCGACCTCGAGCATCAGCGCCTCGTCGTAGCCGAGCTTGGCCGCGGCGTCCCTCAGGGCCCGCCACTCGTCGGGCGCGTAGCCCAGGCCGAACCGCTCGGCTACCTCGGCGCCGATTCCCCGGCCTTCCAGGTACCGCCGAGCCACGGCCCCCCCCTTCTCGTCCAGCAGACGCTCCCGGAAGAACTCCCGCGCGAAGCCGTTGATCTCGTAGAGCGGCCGATGCGGATCGTCCTCCGGCCGCTGCTTCGCGACCTCCCGTACCTCGACGCCGCAGCGGGCGGCCACGTGCTTGACCGCATCCACGAAATCGAGGCCCATGCGCTCCATCACGAAGCTGAACACGTCTCCCGACTTCCCGCACCCGAAGCACGTGTAGAAGCCCTTCTCCGGCACCACGAAGAAGCTCGGCGTGCGCTCTTCGTGGAACGGACAGTTGGCCTTGTAGTCCTTGCCGGACTTCTTCAAGGCGACGTGCTCGCCGATGATGTCCACGATGTCCGCTCGGGCGCGGACCTCGTCCACCACGTCGTCGGGGATCATCGGAAGGCCACCACGGTCACGCCGGCTCCGCCCTCCCCGGGACCTCCCAGGCGGTGCGAGCGCACGCGTCCGTCGCGCTCGAGCAGCTCGCCCACACGCTGGCGGAGCGCGCCCGTGCCCTTTCCGTGGATGACGCGCAGCTCCGCCAGGTCCTCCAGGACCGCCTCGTCGAGCGCACGGCCCAGGGCGATCTCCAGCTCGTCGACCCGCAGCCCGCGCAGATCCACCTCCAGCTTCGCCTGGTCGGGCGTAGGACCGCTCCACCCTCCGCCGCGGGCGCGTACGTCGCGGTCCCGAGACGGTTCGCCCTCCACGGGATCGAGATCGCGCAGCGAAAGCTCCAGCCTGAGCGCGCCCGCCTCGACGACGGCCCGTTCCTGTCGCACCTCGACCACCGTCCCTTTGGCACCGGTGGCGTGGACCCGGACGCGATCGCCCACGGAGATGTCGGCCACCTCGCGCTCGCGCTTCTTCTTCTGGGCACGGCTGCGCTGCCGGTGGGCCGCCTTCTCCACCCGCTGACGCGCCCGACGGCTCACGTCCTCGAGATCGGCACCGCCGTCGGAGGCGGCCCGCACCTCCCGGATCGCTTCCTCGACCTCCTCGCGTGCCTCGAGCAAGACACGCCTGGCCTCCTCGCGCGTGCGCTCCTCGGACGTGCGCTCGGCCTCGCGCACCGCCCGCTCGCGACGTTGGGCCTCCTCGCGCAGGCGGGCGGCCTCGCGCCGCTCCTGCTCGAGCTCGCCCACGAGCTCCTCGGCCTCGCGCTCGCGCCGCTCCAACCGCCCGAGGAGCTCCTCCATCTCGGCCTCGCCCCGCTCGCGGTAGCCCTCCGCCCGGTTCAGCACCTCCGGCGGGAACCCGAGGCGTCGCGCGATCGCCAGCCCGTAGCTGCGCCCCGGACGCCCCTTCACCAGCTGGTAGGTCGGCTCCATGCGCTCGGAGTCGAACTGGAGCGACGCGTTGACGATGCCACTCGCCTCCGTGTCGAGCCGTTTGAGCTCTCCGAGATGCGAGGAGACGATCACCAACGCTCCGCGCTCCACGAGCACCTCCAGCACCGCGCGCGCGAGCGCCGCCCCCTCCGACGGATCCGTGCCGGTGCCCATCTCGTCGATGAGAACGAGCGAGCTCCGATCGGCCCGCTGGACGATCTCGGAGAGATTGCCGAGATGGGCCGAGAAGGTGGACAGGCTGCGCGCGATCGATTGCTCGTCGCCGATGTCGGCGAAGAACGCCTCGAAGACCGGAAGGCGCGTCCCCCGCTCGACCGGCGGCACCACCCCGCTCTGCGCCAGCGCCGCCAGAAGGCCGATCGCCTTGAGGAAGACGCTCTTCCCCCCGGTGTTGGGCCCGGACACGACCACTCCACGCTCCCCGGGCTCGACCTGCAGGTCGAACGGGACGACCGGCGTTCCGTCTTCGCCGACCAGCAGCGGGTGACGACCTCGTACCACGGACAGCGTGTCCGCCGCCGGATCGAGGATTTCCGGAACCGAAGCCCTCCACTCGAGCGCCATTCGGGCCCGCGCGTGCAGGGCGTCGAAGTCCACGAGGGCATCGAGCGAGCCCCGCAGAGCGTCCCGGGCCGGCCTGAGACGATCGGACAGCGCCCCCAGGATGCGCCGGATCTCGCGCCCCTCCTCGCGCTCCAGGTCGCGGAGCTGATTCATGAGCTCCACCGCGACGGGCGGCTCGACGAAGACGGTCGCCCCGGTCTGGGACTCGTCGTGGACGATGCCCCCAACGTCCCCCTTCCCCTCACGGCGCACGGGGATCACGTAGCGTCCTTCGCGAATCGACACCGACGCGTCCGCCACGACGTAACGCTCCGGGATCGAGCGCATGTACGCCTCGAGCTTGCGCACGATACGTACATGGGCGCCCTTCAGGCGGTCCCGGATCCTCCTCAGCTCCTTGGACGCCGTATCCAGGACCTGGCCCTCTCCGTCGACCGACCTCGCCAGCACATCCTCCGCGTCTCGGTCCTCGTAGAGCAGATCGCGCAGCGTCTGGAGCTCCCCGTAGGCCGTGGAGCGCGCGTCGAGCTCGCGAGCCAGGAGGCGCGACCCGGTCAGCAGGATCTGGAGATCGTGGAGCTCGAGGGGCTCGAGCACCGAGCCGGCGGCGCCGAGATCGTCGAGCGCCGCACGAGCGTCCGGGATCGCGGGTGGCCCCCACGACGGCTTCTCGTCGACGAATCGCATCACGGCGCCGACGCGTGCGAGCTCGGCACGCACGGCGGCGGCATCCGTCCACGGCGCGAGGCCGCGCACCCGCTCCGCACCCAGCGACGAGGAGGCGCGGCCCGCGATTCGCTCGAGGACGCGCGAGAACTCGAGGACCTCGAGCGCGTGGGCGCTCATCGGCGCCCCGAACGAAGCACGGGCGCCGGCTCCGTCGCCGCGCCCGCGCTCGTCGTGCCGAAGCCGGAGCCGCTCAAACCCCGCTCTCCTCAGAGGCGCGCTTCAAGAGTCACTTCGCCAACTCCTCCCGCACGATCCGATTCGCCTCCTTGCCGTCGAAGAGGCCGCGGATCTCCGGCATGATACGCCCCATGAGCGGGCCCATCTGGTCCGCACCCTCCGCGATGGCCTGGCGCACCATCGCCCGCACCTCCTCCTCGGACAGTTGCCGGGGAAGGTACGCCTGGAGCACCTCCGCTTGCGCCTCTTCCACGAGGGCGAGCTCCTCGCGCCCCCCGTTCCGCATCTGATCCGCAGCGTCTTTGCGCTGCTTGATCGCCTTCCCGATCACCTGGATCACGCCGTCGTCGTCGAGGCTCTGCCCCGAGTCGATCTCCCGGTTGCGGATGTCGGAGCGGATGGTCGAGAGGACCAGGACCCGCGCCTTGTCGCGCGCCTTGCGCGCCTCCACGAGGTCGGCCTGAATACGGCTCTTGAGGTCGGTGGACACGGTCTCGCAGGTCGTTGAACGGTGGGTGGGTGCCGGACTCGATGCGCTCCCCGGCCGGCCGGACCGCGGGAGCACTCCGAACGTACCCCGCGGCGCCGCAAACGGTCAACGAGGCCGGGCCGCGTCCATGGAAGAACCGGATCCCGGAATTCGAGGAGCCGCGCGCCGAGTGCGCATCGCCTCCGTCCGTCGCGGGTTCCTCAGCCCGGAGGCCAGCCCATCTGCCGTCCCCCCAACAGGTGCAGATGGATGTGCGGCACGGTCTGTCCACCGTCGCTGCCCACGTTCACCACCGTCCGGTAGCCACCTTCGGCCAGGCCCTCCGCGCGCGCGAGGTCCCGGGCCGTGAGTAGCATGCGTCCGAGGAGATCCCGGTGCTCGTCTCCCGTCTCCTCCAGAGAGACGATGTGCTCTCGCGGCACCACGAGGATGTGGACGGGGGCCTGGGGGTTGATGTCCCGGAACGCGATCAGGGTGTCGTCCTCGTGGACGAGGGTGGCAGAAATCCGGCCTTCGGCGATGCTGCAGAAGAGACAGTCGGCGTGGGTCACGTCTTCGCACCTCCCCGGGGAGAAGAGTGGGTGGAGGGAGGAGCTGAGCGGTTCCCTCCCACCCGATCATGGTGGAGGGTGGGACCACGCGCAACGCGCCCGAGGCCGGCTCCCGCGCGGCCGGGGGCGGACCGTCGGGCGAACGAGTCCCACCACGCCATGGTCGTGCCCCCGGCCGCTCGCGACCTTGCCCACTCGAGGTCGTTCCCCAGCAACCGCGAACCCACCCGGGAGGTCGACATGAACGAGATCGTTCGCCAAGCGGAGGCCGCTCTGCGCCGCCACGCCGCACCCGCCCTGCGCCTCCGGGAGCTTCTGCGCCTGGTCCGCACCCGCACCTCGGATCGGACGCTCGACGCGCGCCTGCTCCTCACGCTCCTCGAAGAGCATCCCGACCGGTTCCGCGTCCTCGACCCATGGCAGGGGCCGTGGAGGCTGGCCGGGATCGCGGGAGATACGGGTGAGGGTGCTGAAGACCCCTGGGTGGTCCTGGTCACGGACCCGGGAGAGCAGGACCTCGCGGATCCGCGGCTCGCGGCCCGCCTTCGTGAGAGCGTCCGTTGGATGGCCCGGGGAATCGATCCTCGGGCCAGACGTGAGCTCATCCGGTGGCACGCCATGATGATCGCCGCCGAGGACGCCCGTGCGCTGCTGGTGAGGCGGGCGGCCTGACCTCGGAGGCTCCGTAGACGGCGCCCTCTCACTCCTCCCGGACGAACCTCCCGGACATCCATTCGCCGTCGGCATCGCTCTCGAGGAGCCGGAAGCCCGCGCGCTCGGCGTCCTCGAGCATCCCCGGCCATTCGTCACGGGTGATTCCCGACAGGATCAGCCACCCTCCCGGTTCGAGTGCCTGGCGAAAGCCGGGAAGCAGGGGCCGGAGAATGCCGCTCTCGATGTTGGCCACCACGCCGTCCCTCGGACCGGCGTCACGGAGCGAGGGGGCGTCGGCCCATGCGGCCGTGCAACGCACCCGGTCGGAGACGTGATTGCGCTGTACGTTCTCCTCCAGCGCCTCGTACGCCAGCGGGTCGCCCTCCACGGCGATCACGTCGGCGGCACCGAGCCCGGCCGCGGCGATCGAGAGGATGCCGGAGCCCGCTCCGACGTCCAGAATGCGAGCCCCGTCGAAGACGGCGTTGTCCAGAAGTCGCAGGCAACCCCGGGTCGTCCCGTGCTCCGCCGTTCCAAAGGCCATGCCCGGATCGATCACCACGACCACCTCGCCCGGCCTCGCGTCCGGCTCCGTCCACGACGGGGTCACGATCAGGCGTTCCGTGATGCGCCTGGGCGCCAGACCGCGCTTCCAGGTCTCCGCCCAGTCCTCATGGTCCTGCCAGCGCGTGCGCAGCTCCACGTCGTCGAACCCGCTCAGCGCCGCCAGGCGCTCACGAGCCTCCTCGACGAACCCCTCCACGTCGTCGGGCTCGGACACGTGCGTCACGTACCAACCGTCGCGCTCCTCCACGGCCCGGCCCCCGATGGCCAGAAGTCCCTCGGCGATGAGGGCACTTTCCTCCGCCGCCGAGGGACTCCGGACGCTCAGCTCGAGCCAACGTCGTGAAGAGGGGCTCATCCTCCGGTGAAGGCCTCCTTCACGCGAGACCAGAATCCCTTGTGGGAACGGCGACCCACTCGCTCCGGCGGCTCGCTCTCCACCTGGCGGAGCTGCCGCAGGATGTCCTCCTGCTCGGAGGAGAGCTGATCGGGCGTCCAGACCACGACCCGTACGAGCTGATCGCCACGAGCGCGTCCGTTCAGCTCCGGCAGACCCAGACCCCGCAGACGAAGGAGCTCGCCACTCTGGACGCCCGCGGGCACCGTCACCCGCGCGCTCCCGTCGATCGTGGGAATCTCCACCTCTTCACCGAGCGCCGCCTGCGCGAAGGTGACGGGCAGCTCGTAGACCAGATCCGGCCCGTCGCGGTGGAACCGGGGATCCTCCTGCACTTCGAGGAGCACCACCAGGTCACCCCGCGGACCGCCGCGCGGGCCCACGCTCCCCTTGCCCCGGAGCGTGAGGAAGTTCTCGGAGGTCACCCCGGCGGGCACCTCCACCTCGATGTCGCGCTCGTGGCGCATGCGTCCGTCCCCGCGGCACTTGGAGCAAGGCTGCTCGATCACGCGTCCCTCGCCGCCGCACGCGCGACAGGGCTGAACGCTCACGAACTGACCGAAGACGGAGCGCTGCACGTGCCGCTCCTCGCCCGTGCCACCGCACACGCTACACACGCTGGGCTCCTGGCCGTTCTCCGCGCCGGTCCCCTCGCACGCGTCGCACGGCTCGAGCAAGGAGACCCGCAGGGTCTTCGTCACGCCGTGAGCGACGTCCTGCAGGGTGAGCGGGAGCCTGAGACGGACGGTCTGGCCCTTTCGGCTCGTCGCCCGGCTCGAGCGTGCCCCACGCATGCCGAACAGGTCCTCGATGCCCGAGAATCCGCCGAAGTCCCGCATGAAGACCTCGAGCGCGTCGGTGAAGTCGAAGCCGCCACCGAACCCTCCCTGCCCGAACCCACCCCGCAGCCCCTGCTCGCCGTAGCGGTCGTATGCGGCTCGCTGGTCGGAATCGCGCAGGACCTCGTAGGCTTGCGTGATCTCCTTGAACCGCTCCTCCGACTCCTTGGAGCCGCCGTTGCGGTCCGGATGGTACTTCAGCGCGAGCTTCCGGTAGGCCTTCTTGATCTCCTCGGTGTCCGCCGTGCGCGACACACCGAGCAGCTCGTAGTAATCCGCCATGTGGGGATGCCGATCTCCGTCAGGTGCCGAGGAGGCGCGAGACGAGCGTGGACGTGTAGTCGACGATCGTCACCACCTTCTCGTAAGGCATTCGAGTGGGGCCGATGACGCCGATGACGCCCTTCAGTCCTTCGACCCTGTATTCCGCGGTGACCAGCGTAAACTCCGCCAGATCGAGGACGTCGTTCTCGCCCCCGATCGTGATCTTGAGCTGGCCCCGGTGCTCGCGGTTACCCACCGCGCGGGCCAGAAGGTCCCGTCGCTCCGTGAGCTCGATGAGTCCCTTGAGTCTCTCTCCGCTCTCGAACTCCGGCTGAGACGCCAGAACACTGGTGTTGCCGAGGTGGATCTCCGTGGCGTCGAGCTTGACCAGATCGAAGAGCTCGGCGCCCGACTGGACGAAGATGTTCAGGAGCTCGTCGGCGCCCTGTTCTCCCCTGTGCGCGTCTCGCAAACGCTCCGGCAGCGTCCGCCGGAGCTCGTCGAGCGACAGGCCCGCGAGACGCTCGTTGAGGACGACCATGAGGGTGACGAGCGTGTCGTGGGGCACCTCGACCGGAACGTCCACGTAGACGGTTCGCACCACGCCGCCCCGGATCGTCGCCACCAGAAGGACCTTGCTCGTCGACACCTGGATCAGCTCGAGCTTCTCCAGGACGGCGGACTCGAGGTGGGGCGCGACGGCGATCCCGAGCTCGTTCGAGATCAGGCTGAGCGCACGCGCCGCGTGGCGGATGAGCCGCTCGACCGCGGACGTTCCCGCCGCATCGAGCTCGCGCGCCAGGATCTCCTGATCGGTCGCCGAGAGCAGCACGGGCTCCATGAGCTGGTCCACGAAGAAGCGGTAGGCCAGGTCGGTGGGCACGCGCCCCGCGGACGTGTGGGGATGCAGGAGGTACCCCTTGTCCTCCAGGTCGCTCATCGTATTGCGCACGGTGGCGGCGGACACACCTAGGTCGAAGCGGCGGGTCACATTCCGACTACCCGCCGGCTCGGCGGTCTCCACGTAGGTCCGCACCACGGCCTCGAGAACCTGGCGCTCCCGTGCGCTCAGGTCCCGGCCTGCCGGCACCTGCTCGAATACGTCCGTCATACCATCACGAAAATCGGCCCCGCGTCACGAAAGCTCAAGCGTCGGGTAGGCCGTCCAACTCCAGCGCGAGCCGATCCAGGAGCAGCCAACCCTCCGCGGTGAGACGCACGGCCCGGTCGTCGACCACCGCCAGGCCGTCCGCCTCCCAACCTCTCGCGTGGTCCAGGGCGAGCTCCCCGAGCTCGGCGACCGGCAGGCCCGTGGCCGTGCGCAGCGCCAGCCAGATCCGCTCCATACGCGCCTCATCGGGCCCGACCGTCTCCCGGCCGGCCTCCGGAAGCTCACCGGAGGTCGCCTTCCCGCGGTATGCCTCCCACGCCCGCAAGTTCCACCGACGGAGTGGATGCGCATAGCTGTGCGCGCCGTTTCCCAGCCCCAGGTAGGGTCTGCCGTCCCAGTAGACGCCATTGTGCCTCGATGCCTTCCCCGGGCGAGCGAAGTTGGACACCTCGTAGTGCGTGAAGCCCGCCGCCCCGAGCAGCTCCGCCGCGAGCAGGAACTCCTCGCGGTACTGCTCCTCGTCGACCGCCGGCGCGCGGCCCTCTCGCACGGCTCGACCGAGTGGCGTCGCCTCCTCGACCGTGAGGCCGTAGAGGCTCACGTGGTCCACGTCCAGGCTCACGGCCCGCTCCAGGTCGGACCGCCACGAGCGGCCGAGGCTCGCGGGAAGGCCGAAGATGAGGTCGATGCTGACGTTGTCGAAGCCTTCCAGGCGCGCCCGTTGCACGGCATCGTGCGCTCCCTCCGGCCCGTGCAGGCGGCCCATCCATCGGAGCGCCTCGGGGTGGAAGCTCTGGACCCCGAAGCTGACGCGGTTCACCCCTGCCTCGTGCCACCCGGCGGCGACGTCGGGCGTGAAGCTCTCGGGGTTGGCCTCGGCGGTCCACTCGAGCTCGGGGCCCGAAGCCCTGCCCGGCCCGAGAATCCGGGCGAGCCCCGCCATGGCGTCCGCACCCAGGAGCGACGGGGTCCCGCCCCCGACGTACAGTGTGTCCAGGGCGTCCGCGACACGGAACGCTCCCTCGGCCTCCACGGCGCGGACCTCGCCGGCGAGCGCCGCCAGCCATTCGCGCGAGCCACCGACGCGGCGCACCTGGACCGCGAAATCGCAGTATACGCAACGACGTGCGCAGAACGGTGCGTGGACGTAGATGGAGCGAACGGTCGTCGGTCCGGTCATGGCACGGCAGCCTCAGCCGGCGAGGCGGAACCGCATGCCGGGCGTCTGCTCCACCCATCCGTCCAGCTCGAGGCCCGCGAGCAGCGCCAGCACGCGGCCGACGTCCAGGCCGAGCCGGTGGGCGATCTCGTCCACGTGCACGGCGCCTCCCTCGAGCACCGAAAGCACCCTTCCCCCATCACCGTCGGGGGCCCGGCCTCCACCCTCCGTCACCACGGCCTCGTCCCCCACGATCTCGCGGAGGAATCCATCGATCGAGACCAGCGGGCGGGCCCCGTCGCGCAGGAGCGCATTGCTCCCCTCGCACGCCGGCTGGTCGATGGGACCGGGCACGGCGTACACGTCCAGCCCCAGGTCCAGCGCGTGGTCGACCGTGATGAGCGCTCCGCTGCTTCGGCCCGCCTCGACGACCACCACCGCCCTCGAGAGTCCCGCGAGGACCCGATTGCGTCGAGGAAAATGGTGCGGGAGCGGATCCGTGCCGGGCGGGAACTCGCTGACCACCAAGCCTCGCCCGAGAATGCTCCGAAAGAGCCCGGCGTGCGAGCGCGGATAGGGACGATCCGCACCGCATCCCAGCACGGCGACGGTCGGCCCACCCACCGCCACCGCGCCTCGGTGGGCCGCCCCGTCGACGCCGAGCGCCAGCCCGCTCACGACGGGGACGCCGGCCCCGGCCAGGGCGCGCCCGAGCCGGGTGGCCACGTCGCGTCCGCGGGCCGTGGCGCGGCGCGCGCCCACGACGGCCACGCCTCGCACGGACAGGAGCTCCGCCTGCCCCCTCAGGAAGAGCACCGCCGGAGGATCCGCGAGGTTCAGAAGATCGGCCGGATAGTCCGCGTCGCCTAAAGCGACGACCCGCATGCCCAGCTCCTCGGCCCGGGCGAGCGACGCGGCCACGGAGGCCTTCAGTCGGGCGTCGGATCGGGCTGCTTCGGCCCTGGGGCTCGCGTGAGCCGCGAACCGCGGCGCCGAGGCTTTCATGGCGGCGCGAGCGGACCCGAACGTCCGCACCAGCTTGCGCACGGTGGCCGGACCCACGTCCGGCAGGGCATCCAGCCCGAGCAGCGCGAGGATCTCCCGTCTCCGGCGTTCCCGGACCGACTTCGCCCGATCCGCCATGTCTACCACACGTCCTCGTCCTCTTCGCCCTCCTCCCGCTCGGCCACGCGGCTCCGCTTCCAGAGCGCCTCGAGCAGCTCGCTCAAACCGGTCCTCGCCACCGACGAAAGCCGATAGGTTCCCCAGGCTTCCGGCGCCTGAACGGAGGGTGGCGAGGCCTCGCTCGAGAGCAGGTCCACCTTGGTCAGCACCAGGCAGTGTGGTGTGCCGGCCAACCGGGGCGAGTAGGCCTCGAGCTCGGCGCGCAGCGAATCGTATTCGGCCTGGGGATCTTCCGAGTCCACGGGGACCATGACCGCGAGCGTGCGCGTGCGCTCGATGTGGCGCAGGAACTGATGCCCGAGACCCTTGCCCTCGTGCGCCCCTTCGATGATCCCGGGGATGTCGGCGATGATGAAGCTGCGGAAGTCGGAGAGCTGCACGACCCCGAGGTTCGGCGTGAGCGTGGTGAACGGATAGTCCGCGACCTTCGGACGGGCGGACGTCACCGAAGCGAGGAACGTGGACTTCCCGGCGTTCGGCTCACCGACGAGCCCCACGTCGGCGATGAGCTTGAGCTCCAGGCGCACGTTGCGCAGCTCGCCCTCGCCGCCACGCTCCCAGCGGCGCGGAGCCTGCTCGGTCGGCGTGGCGAAGCGGGCATTGCCCCGTCCACCCCGTCCCCCCTCGGCGACCACGGCGCGCTGGCCAGCCTCGAGGAGCTCGCCGAGGAGCTCGTCGGTGTCGGCGTCGATGGCCACCGTTCCCGGGGGCACCTTCAGGACCAGATCCTGCCCCGAGCGCCCCGTCTTGTTGCTCCCCTCTCCGTGCTGGCCCCGGTCAGCCTGGTACCGCCGGCGGTAGCTGTAGTCGAGCAGGGTGGAGAGCTGCGGGTCCACCTCGAGCACCACATTCCCGCCGTCGCCGCCGTCCCCTCCCGAGGGACCTCCACGCGGAACGCCCTTCTCGCGCCGGAACGCCTCGGCGCCGGAGCCTCCGTCGCCGCCACGCACCTCGATGACCGCCCGATCGATGAACATGGTCGCGACGCGCTAGCTTCGACGTCCGGATGCCCGGACGAACCGATCGCGCACCATCCGCCAGGTGTCGCGAGCGCTCTCCCGGGCCGCGGGCTCGCTCATGTCGTGCGCCACGGCGAGGGCCTCCTCGACCTGCTCCGGAGAAGCCCCGACCCTCAACGCGCCTCGCGCATGTGCGTACAGCTGACGAGGCAGGTCGAGGACGGCCAGAAGAGCGGCCACGCACAGCTCTCGCGCCAGCAGATCCAGTCCGGGCCTCCCGAGCACCCTTCCGTAGCCTTCCTCGACCATCCACCGCTCCAGGTCCGGGTGGAGCTCCCGGACGTTGTCCCTCAGGCGCTCCCACGGACGACCGTAGACCGTACGTCCCAACTCCTCTCCTCTGCGTGCGCACGCTTCATGATCTTCGACCAAGGGCTCCGGTGCGGCACGGGCGACACGCCTCCAGACGGAAAAGCCCTCCAGCGCCGCCGGATAGCCGAGAAAGAGGTGGCTCTGGAGGATCACCTCCTCGACCTCCCCGGGCTCGGCATCCCGCGTTGCGGCCTCCAGGGCCGCCCGCAAGCCCGCCTCGCCACGGGCCGCCAGCGCCGCGGATACGCCCACCAGCGCCCTCTGCCTCGCGGTGAGCGACCCCCGGGGCATCAACAGGTCGCCATCAAAGGAACGGCCGGGGCCGAGCCGCCGCAATGACGGATCGGGACGGGCGGGCCGTGGCGACTCGATGCGTCGGGGAGGGCGCCCTCACGACGGACGCTCGCGCGGCTCGGCTCAGGACCCCGCGGCTCCGTTCTGGTCGCCGGTCGACACCTTCTGGATCAGCGCAGCCGGGTCCGTGACTCCATGGAGGAGGTCCAACGCGCGCACGAGCGTCTTGTCGTACTTGCGCATCTGCTCGAACTCGCCCTTCTGCCCCCAGGCCTGAAGCGCGATCTCGCGCTCCAGGTGGTAGCGCACGAACCGATGGGCGGCCTGGAAGTCCGCATGGTCCACGTTCGCCTTCCACTCGGGCAGCGCACGATAGAAGCGCTCCAGGTCGGCGTCGGACAGGGTGAAGCCTTCCTTCAGGTTCGGATGGCTCTGGACGTAGCGCACCGCGTAGTTGAACAGCGCCACGCTGAACGCCCCCGCGTGGCGGTAGAGGCCCTCCACGCCCTGCTCCTCCGTCGGGCTCAGCACGTCGGGAGCCACGAAGACGTCCGGCGGAATGCCGCCACCTCCGTAGAGCGTCCGGCCGTCCTTGGACTTGTAGGTCGGGCGGCCCGCGATGTCGCGCTTCTCCGCGATCTGTCCGGACAGGGTCAGGTCGTGCCCCTTTTCTTCGGCGACGCGCTGGCTGTCCGGCTTCTGGATGCTCCGCCCGACCGGAGTGTACCACCGCGCGGTCGTCAGCTTGAGCACGTTGCCGCCGCTGAGCTGATAGAGGCTCTGCACGACGCCCTTGCCGTACGTGCTCTCTCCGACGAGCAACGCGCGGTCGTTGTCCTGCAGCGCGCCCGAGACGATTTCGGCGGCCGAGGCGCTCCCACCGTCCACGAGGACCACGATCGGCAGGCCTGGATACCGATCGGGATGCTGCGCCACGTACTTGTCGTTCTGGTCCGGCGTCCTTCCGCGCGTCTCGACGATTCCGTCACCCTGGTCGAGGAAGAGGTCAGAGACCGCCACGCCTTCGTCCAGCAACCCTCCCGGATTGTTGCGAAGATCGAGAATCAACCCCTGGAGGCCGCCCAGGCTCTTCAGCGAATCGATGGCGGACCGTATCTCCTGGGACGAGGTCTCGCGCACCGTCTGGAAGGGCACGTAGCCGATGTGGGCCTGGGCGTCCGAGCCGTCCTTGAGCATCAGCGCGAACGGAACCGCCTTGAGCTGGATCGCCGCCCGCTCGAGCGTGAAGGGAATCGGCTCGTCCACGCCGGGGCGGAGCATCTTCACGTGCACCTCGGTGCCCGGCTTGCCCCGCAGCATGTCGACGACCGCGTCGGTGTCCAGGTCCGTCACGCTCTTGCCGTCGACCTCGTAGAATTGGTCTCCGGCGCGGATCCCGGCCCGTGAGCCGGGGGTGCCTGGGATCGGACTGACCACCGTCACATGCCCGTTGCGCTTGATCACCTCGAGGCCGACCCCGCCGTAGTTGCCCTCCGTGCGGATCCTCAGGTCCTCGTACTCGGAGGCCGGCAGGAATACCGAGTAGGGGTCGTGAAGGTCGTCGATCATCCCGTCGATCGCGGCGTTGTACAGCTTGCTCGCGTCGACCGAGTCGACGTAGCTCGACTCGACGCGGTCCACGACCTCCTGGAACACGCGCACCTTCGTGTAGACGTTCTCCGAGCGGTCGACGCCGCGTTGGAGGAGCCAGCCGCCCGTGACCGCGGATACGAGCACGACCAGCAGCGGTGCCGCCATTCCTCTTCGTACGCTCACCTTCGCTCCTCCCTGCGTGTCGACCCCACGTCCCTTCGTCTACCCATGTACCCTAAACCCCACCGGCGGCGAAGGTTTCCGGAAAGACGTCCGACAGCACACCTCGGATCCGCGCCTGTACCTCCTCCGCGGAGCCCAACCCGTCGACCACGCGGATCCGCCCATCGCCTTCGGCGAGCGCCAGGTACCCGCCGTGGACCCGTTCGAGGAAGGTGGCACCTTCCTGCTCGATCCGGTCGTGCTCCTTCGCGTTCGCCCTCTGCCGTGCCGTTCCCTCCGCCACCGGGACGTCGAGCAGGAGGGTCAGGTCCGGCTCGAGCCCTCCCGTCGCGAGCGCGATGGCCGAGCGGACCTCCTCGAGCGGAAGCCCCCGCCCGTAGCCCTGATAGGCCAGGGTGGACAGATCGAAGCGATCCGACACGACCACCTTGCCGTCGGCCAGCGCGGGTCGCACCACGTCGCGCACGAACGCCGCCCGAGAGGCCAGGTAGAGGAAAAGCTCCGACTCGGCCGGCATCTCGAGATCGGTCCGGTGGAGCACGACCCCGCGCACGGCCTCGCCCACGGCGGTCCCCCCCGGCTCGCGCGTCACCAGATGGTCGACGCCGAGCGAGTCCAGCCAGGTCGAGAGGAGGGTGGCCTGGGTCGTCTTTCCGGACCCTTCGCCACCCTCCAGCACGATGAATCGCGCAGCCACGTCTCGGCGGTCCCCCGTCGTCTACGGGTAATACTCGACCCCGAGGTGCGTGATCTGCTCCTCGCCCATCAGCCAGCGGAGCGTGTTCGTCAGCTTCCAGTGTGGGATGAAGAGATCGTGGTCGGGATAGAGGCCCGGAGCGGT